>DASYGM010000219.1:0-7399 GCA_035999715.1 Micrococcaceae bacterium
CTCAAGGTATTCGGGTACCTCGCCGTCGACCGCCTGGCTGATGACCTCGAAAGTGCGTCCGCCGATCCCCTTCATCCGTTTGAGCCGGCCGTCCCGGACGCGCTCCGCCAGTTCTGTGCGATCGAGCGGGCCGACGACGGCCGCGGCGTTGCGGAATGCCTGGACCTTGAAGGTCGGAGCCAGCTCGCGTTCCAGCCAGAAGGCGATTTCGTTGAGTGCGTCGACGGCATCCATCCATCCATCATCCACCCTGGCGCCGCCCCCGGCCGTTGAGTTGGCAGTTCGCGCCCATGTTTTCCAGAGCATGGACGCCAACTGCCACCTCAACAGGGGTCAGTTGCCGGGCACCAGATGGTCGAAGACCAGGTTGGTCTGGGTGTGAGCTATAGCAGGATCGGCGCCCAGATTCTCGGCAATGAAGTTCCGCAGCTCCGCAGGCGTCCGGCAGGCGACATGGATCAGGAAGTCCTTGTCGCCGGCCAGCAGGAAAACACTTTGCACGTTCGGCAGTTCCTTGAGACGCTGGGCAATCTCCAGCATCCGGTTACGCGCGCTCTGATGCACCCGCACGGAAATCAGCGCAAAGACAATCAGACCCAGGGCTTCCAGGTCGACGACGGCGTGGAAGCCCCTGATGACCCCCGCCTCCCGCAGCGCCCGGACCCGGCCAAGGCAGGTTGAGGGCGCGATACCTGCGCGTTGCGCCAGGGTGTTGTTCGGGATCCGTGCGTCCAATATGAGCTCACGGAGGATCACATGGTCGGTTTCGTCCAGCCGAATTGGATTCGGAGACGGATTTCCCGGTAGGCCGGGAATTGAAGCTGCCACGGAAAGTCCTCATCATATTGAGCGATTATTCAGCAGGCTTGAATGCCTTCTACTTTCAATTCTAAGTTAGGTCCATCAACCGAATCAGGATAGGACTCCCAATGCCCGCCCCCCTGCCCACCACCCGGAACGAGTGCCTTGCGGCCGACCAAACCGATCCGCTGCGCCCCTGCCGGGACGAGTTCCTTCTTCCCGAAGGTGTCATCTACCTGGACGGGAACTCCCTGGGCCCGCGGCCCCGGACGGCACTTGAAAGGGCCAGAGAGGTCATAGAGCAGGAATGGGGCACCGGCCTGATCCGGAGCTGGAACACCGCGGGATGGTTCGAGCTGCCGGCCCGGCTGGGCAACAAGCTGGCCGGTCTGATCGGCGCCAGCCGCGACGAGGTGGTCATCACCGACACCACCTCGCTGAACCTGTTCAAGTCGCTGGCGGCGGCCTTGCGGCTGCAGCGTGAGGACGCCCCGGAACGAAAGGTCATCGTCACCGAGCGGGACAACTTTCCCACCGACATCTACATTGCCGAGGGCATCATCGAGTTCCTGGACCAGGGCTATGAACTGCGCCTGCTGGATGAGCACCTCAGCCTGTCTGACGCGCTCGACGGCGACGTGGCCGTCGTCGCGCTGTCCCACGTGAACTACCGCACCGGAACCATGTACGACATGAAAGCGGTCACCAGCCTGGTGCACGGGCGCGGCGGTCTGATCGTATGGGATCTGGCGCACTCGGCCGGGGCGGTCCCCGTCGCGCTGGTCGCCGCCGAGGCCGACTTCGCAGTCGGCTGCACCTATAAGTACCTCAACGGCGGTCCCGGATCGCCGGCCTTTATCTGGGTCAGCCCTCGGTACCAGGAGCGTTTCTGGCAGCCACTCTCCGGGTGGTGGGGGCATGCGAGGCCCTTCGCCATGGAGGATGCGTACGAACCCGCCGGCGGGATCCAGCGCTACCTGTGCGGCACGCAGCCGATCGCCTCGATGGCCATGGTTGAGTGCGGACTGGACATCGCCCTTGCCGCGGACATGGATGCGGTCCGCCGTAAGTCGCTGGCGCTGACGGATCTGTTCATCAATCTGGTCGAGGCGCGGTGCGGAAACCACCCGCTGGAACTGATCACCCCGCTGGACCACGCCATTCGGGGCAGCCACGTCAGCTACCGGCACCCGGAAGGATATGCCGTCATGCAGGCGCTGATTGCCCGCGGAATCATTGGCGACTACCGGGAACCGCATGTGCTGCGCTTCGGTGTGACCCCGCTCTTTCTGGGCTACACGGACATCTGGGATGCGGTGGAGGGGCTCTTCGAGATCCTGGAGACCGAGGAATGGTCGCGGCCGGAATTCCGCCAGCGCCTCGCCGTCACCTGAGCCGTGTGCCGACGGCGGAGTGAACCGCCGGATCCATGCCGGCAAACGCTACAGTGGTGCCATGGATCAGGATGCCGGCGAGGCGGACGCAGATGATCCGCAGCCTGCCGGTGCAGTCCCACCGGCTAGAGTCCCCCAGGCTAAAGTCCCGCAGGCCATAGTCCCGGCGGCGGTCGTCCCGGCGCGGACGGGTGTTTATGCACGGATTGCGGTGTGGATTGTGCAGCATCCTCTCAGTGCAGGCTGGATCTGGGTGGGCATCTGGGCTGCTCTGCTGGTCCTTGACGAGTTCCTGGACCGGGCGGGCTGGGGCTGGTACGCCTTCGTCGCCCTGGCGGCGCTGCCGACGCTCCTGGCGACGCTGGCCGTGCTGGCTGCAACACCGCGCCAGCACCTCAAACCGGCCACCGAAACCGTGCTGGGGCACTTCTTCGTCCGCTTCCTGGCACTGGTCGGCGCTTTCCTGGTCTGGGGCGTTTCCGTGGTCTTGAGTGCCTCCATTTCCACCACCATCTCCTCTGCTGCCGGGAACGTGGACCGCCAGGTCACAGCCCTGGGCTTCCAGCTGCTGCTGGCATCGATTCCGCTGGTGGTCATTGTGCTGTGGCTGGCGCTGATCATCCGCTGCGCGTGGTTCCTCCGCCGGCTGCGGGGCTGGCGGCAGAGCCCGGCAGGCTCCCGCGTCCCGGACGAATTCCTGCGCGGGCGGCCGCGGCTGCGCTCGGTGGTGATCGGTCTGGCCCATCCGGGGCTGCTGTTGGTCGCGGGCTTGGGTACGTCGGTGCTCGCTCTGCTGTTCGACGCCGTCGACCTCACGCTGAACGTGGTGGCAGCATCCTAGGACGCCAATGTCCCCAGGACTCGGCGGCGACGTAGGCTGAAAGCCCCAAGAACATAGGAGGGAACGGCATGGACGTTGAAGAAGTGGACCTGCTCGTGTTCGGCGGCGGAAAAGCGGGGAAAACCCTGGCCATGGAAGCCGCACGGGAGGGCCGGAAGGTCGCCATGGTGGAACGGTCGATGATCGGGGGCACCTGCATCAACGTTGCCTGCATCCCCACCAAGACCATCATTAACAGCGGCCGGGTGCTGGGGACCATCCGCAGGGCGGCCGAATTTGGCATCGCCGGTGCCGCCGATCCCCGGATGGACCTGGAGCTGCTGCGCCGGCGCAAGGAGGACGTCGTCGGCACCATGGTGAAGGGGCAGCTGTCCTCCTTCACCGGTTCCGGGATGGAATTTATCCTCGGCGAAGCGAAGTTCGTCGGGCCCCGGACGGTGGAGGTGGCGTTGAACGACGGCGGCAGGCGCAGCCTGCGCGGGGCCGACGTCGTCCTTAACCTCGGTACGGAGCCGGCGCTGCCGCCGCTGGAAGGTCTCCCAGAGTCCACCGTGCAGACCAGCAACACGCTGTTGGAACTTCAGTCCCTGCCGGCAAGCATCATCATCCTCGGTGGCGGCTACGTGGGCTGCGAATTCGCCGACCTGCTCAACACTATTGGCGTGAAAGTGACCGTCGTGCAGTCCGGTGGACAGCTGCTGGCCCGCGAGGACCCGGAGGTCGCCGCGGCCGTCCAAAAGAACTTCACCGACGTGGGTATCACGCTGCGGCTGCAATCCAGGGCCCGGAAAGTCCACCGCGCCCCGGATGGCACGGTCACCCTCACCCTCGACTCCGGGGATACCGTCAGTGCCGAGGACATCCTGGTGGCAACGGGCCGCCGCCCCATGACGGACGGGATAAACCTGGAAGGCGCAGGGGTGGAGCTCACCGACAGGGGGTTCATCCGGGTGGACGAATATCTGCACACCACCGCGGAGAGGGTGTGGGCGGCCGGCGACGCGGCGGGCAGCCCTCAGTTCACCCATGCCTCCTACGATGACTACCGGGTGCTGAAAACCAACCTTGCCGCCAGGGAAGGCCGCGGGGATCCGCGCAGCACAGCGGGACGGCTTGTCCCTTATGCCGTATTCACCTCCCCGGAATTGGGCCGGGTCGGCCTGACCGAGCAGCAGGCCCGGGATGCCGGGTTCAACGTCCGCATCGCCAGAATGCCCGTCAGCGCCATCCCCCGGGCACGGACGGTGGGACAACTGGACGGAATGTGGAAGGCCGTCGTGGACCGGGATACCAACCTGATCCTGGGCGCGGCCCTGCTGGGAACCGAAGCCAGCGAAACCATCGCCGTGCTCCAGATGGCCATGCTTGCGGGAACGGAATACACCGCGGTCCGCGACGCGATCATCACCCATCCCACCATGGCCGAGGGCCTGACCCTGCTCTTTACCCCAGCCTTCCTCGAGGAGTGAGGCGCCGTCTGGATTCCGACCTCACGTTTCCCCTCTCCGCGGCGTCTGCACAGTGATGACCATGAAACAGCCATTCGAGCGGGCCGTCAGCGAGCACGCCGTCACCGTTCTGCGCGTGTGCCGCGCCGTGCTGGGGCCGCACACCGATGCGGACGACGCGTGGTCCGAAACGTTCCTCGCTGCGATGAAAGCATGGCCTGCCCTGCCGGAGGACGCCAATGTGGAAGCATGGCTGGTCACCATCGCGCACCGAAAGGCGGTCGACATCACCAGGGCCAAGACACGGCAGGCGGTCCCGGCGGCCGAACTCCCGGATGCCGGCTCAACGCTGGGCATTCCGGGAACGGACGACGACGATTTGTGGGCTGCGGTGGGCTCGCTCCCGCCGAAGCAGCGGCAGGTAGTCGCCTACCACTACCTGGGGGGCCTGCCGTACCGCGAAGTCGCGCAAATCCTGGGGGGCAGCGCGGACGCAGCGCGCAGGGCAGCGGCAGACGGTATACAGACGCTGCGCAGCACCTACCTATCCGCGCAGACACGGCCAACAGCGGATACAGCCTCGAAAGGAGTTGTCCGATGAACACCAGCACCGCAGGGACAGCGGGACCGGAGGTCGCAGCGCTGCTGGACCTGACCACGCCGTCGGCAGCTGAACTGGCCGCCCTGCACCTCCGGCTCGTGGCCGCTGCCGAACGGGACAACATCCTGGACCTCGCCTACACCACCATCGACACCCCGGTCGGCCCGCTGCTGCTCGCCGCGACAGAAAAAGGCCTGGTCCGGGTGGCTTTTGAATGCGAAAGCCACGACCGGGTGTTGGAGACACTGTCCGCGAAGATCAGCCCGCGAGTGCTGCGCGCCCCGCGCCGCCTGGACGCCGCGGCCCGGGAGATCGACGAGTACTTCGCCGGCCGGCGCACCGGCTTCGACCTGCCGTTGGACTATTCGCTCTCCAGCGGCTTCCGGCAGTTGGTACAGCGGCACCTGTCGCAGATCGCCTACGGGAACACCGAGTCCTACAAGGAGGTTGCGCAGATCGTGGGCAACCCGAAGGCGGTACGGGCCGTGGGCTCGGCCTGCGCAACCAACCCGCTCCCTGTCGTCGTCCCCTGCCACCGAGTGCTGCGCACCGACGGAAGCCTGGGCGGCTACGCCGGCGGCCTGGCCGCTAAGACAGCCCTGCTTGCCCTGGAGCGGACAGCATGAGTGGCCCCCCGCTGTTCGGTGACGAGGTCTTCGACCGCCCGCGCCGCGAACTCGCCCCCGGTGCTGCGCTGGTTCCGGGCTGGTTGGCGCCGGTCCAGCAGCAGTGGATAACGGCCCGCTTCCACGAGTGGGCCAACGGCCCTGTCCCGATCCGCGCCGCCAAGGTCCGTGGGCATGAAATGAGCGTCAAAACAGTGTGTCTGGGCTGGCACTGGCGCCCCTATGAATACACGCGCGAGGCGGTGGACGTCAACGGTAACCGCGTCCTGGACTTCCCCGAGTGGATGGTCCGGCTGGGGCGGGCCGCGCTGGTGGAAGCCACAGGTAATCCCGCGGCGGGCAATAGCTATACGCCGGATACCGCCCTGGTGAACTACTACGACGGCGCGGCCAGGATGGGCATGCACCAGGACAAGGACGAGCTCTCCACGGCGCCGGTGGTGTCGCTGTCCATCGGAGACACCTGCCAGTTCCGGTTCGGGAACACGGAAAACCGCAACAGGCCGTATACGGACATCGTCCTGGCCTCCGGCGACCTGTTCGTCTTCGGCGGTCCATCCCGACTGGCGTACCATGGCATCCCCAGGGTCTACCCGGGGACCGCGCCCGCGGACTGCGGGCTGGAGACCGGCCGGATCAACATCACCATGCGCGTCACCGGCCTTTCCCACCCGACCTGAACTCACCGCCAGCCTCCTAATCCCAAAGGAATGACCGAACCGTGACAGACCACCGCCCCGCGATCCTCGATGCCGACGAAGCGAATGCCGAACGCGACCTCGAGAGCCGTACCGGGCTCCCGGCCAACGGATTGGTGGTGGGTGAGGACGGCCTGGCCCGCCCCGCGTGGGCATCGGTCGATCCGATGCTGCGGGACTACTACGACACCGAATGGGGCATGCCTGTCACCGACGAACACGGCCTGTACGAGCGGATCAGCCTCGAGGCGTTCCAGGCCGGGCTGTCCTGGGCCACCATCCTGCGCAAGCGTCCCGCATTCCGGGCCGCGTTCAGCGGCTTCCGCCCCGACGTCGTCGCCGGCTACAGCGACGACGACGTCACCCGGCTGCTGGCCGACCCCGGAATTGTCCGCAACCGGCTTAAGATCCGGGCGGCCATCACGAACGCGAAGGCGACGATCGCGCTCCGCGACCAAGGCGGTCTGGCCCGCTTTGTCTGGTCCTTCCAACCCGCGCAGACACCAGAACCAGCAACCTACGATGACGTCCCCACGCAGACCCCGGAATCCGTGGCGCTTTCCAAAGCCCTGCGGAAGAAGGGCTTCGCCTTCGTTGGACCCACCACCATGTACGCGCTGATGGAGGCGATCGGGATGGTGGACACGCACCTGATGGGCAGCCACCGGCGCGGCAGCTCCGGGATTTGGCCCCAACCCTGACGCCCAGCACACCGTCAGCTCAGGCCCGCGGGCCCTCCAACTCGGTGCGCCCGGCGCACCGCCTGTGGCGTTAACCAGCACCACGGGCAGTCCGTGCCGGCGGAAGGCGTCGGCCAGCTGCCCGGAACGCTCCGCAACGTCCACCGCTGAGGCCTTCCCCTCCTTTGCCAGTGGGGCGTATGCTCGTCCCACGTAAGCGCCGCCCAGGCCGTTAAAACGTTGCGGCCACGACAGTGCCAAAAATCCTTCCAGGAGCCAGCCATGGCAGTGGACATCAGTAACACTCGGG
>DASYGM010000251.1:0-2623 GCA_035999715.1 Micrococcaceae bacterium
GGAAGGGCTGGGGCCCGAGTTCGAGGACGTCGACTGGCGAAAGCTGGATCCGCGCCAGTACGATCCGCGGCGGATTATCCGTGAGGCGCTCCTGGCGGACAATCAGCAGCATTCCCCGGCTCCGGATGCAGCCGCGACACCCCTATCCGAACCGGCCCCGACAGCAATTGCCGGATCCGCATCATCCCCGAGACGGCCGCAGTTGGGTCCCGGACAGCCGGCGCCCTTTGACCCCGACGCAACCTGACCGGCCCCGGGATGAAAAAGCCGGGGCGCTTCACCGCCAGAGGTACAACTCCGCCGGAGCCGGTCCGTCGTTGGCTGCGGCGGCACCGCATGCTGACCGCAGCCTCGGCCGCCGTCGTCGTAATCCTGGCGGCGGTTGGCGTTTTTTTTGGCGTCGGCTGGCCCCGCCCTCCCGCCGCCCATGGTGTCGCGGCCGATTCAGGAATCACCAGGATCAAACACGTCGTGATCATCATGCAGGAGAACCGCTCGTTTGACAGCTATTTCGGCACCTTCCCCGGGGCCGACGGCATACCCATGCACGACGGCGTCCCCACCGTCTGCGTCCCCGATCCGGCCCATGGTTCGTGCGTGAAACCGTATTATGACCCGGCCGACCGCAATGCCGGCGGCCCGCACAGCCAGACCAATGCCACCGCGGACGTCGACGGCGGCCGGATGGACGGGTTCGTCGGACAGGCGGAGAAGGCTGCCAGGAACTGCGCGCCGAATGATCCCGCCTGCTCCGCCGGAACCAAGACCGACGTTATGGGTTATCACACCGGCCAGGACATCCCCAACTATTGGACCTATGCCAGGGATTTCACCCTGCAGGACCATTTGTTCGAGCCGAACGCCTCCTGGAGCCTTCCCTCGCACCTGTATATGGTCTCCGAATGGTCAGCCAAATGCAGCCGGACGGGCGATCCGCAGTCCTGCGTCAACGCCCTGCAAAACCCCGGTCTCCCGCCCGATTTCACGACGACAATCCGGAACACGCTGATCGGGAAATGCCGGCTGGGACTGCAGAACAGCGCCTGCCGGACGGCGCTGCTGGCGGCAGGTATCACCCCGGAGATAGCGGCCCAGCTGCATGCGATGATCCTCGCCGACTGCAAAAGCGCCAGCTCCTACCTGACCTGCCAGTCGGCCATCGACAAAGCCGTGATTCCGGCGGCGCTGAAGCAGAAACTGCTCGACGCCGCCAAGGCGCTGGCACCGCCGGACTACGCCTGGACGGACCTTACCTACCTGCTGCACCAGCAGAACGTGCCATGGGCGTATTACGTGTTCAACGGAACCGAGCCGGACTGTCAGGACGCTGCCGCCATGACGTGCAGCCCGGTGAGCCAGAATGCGACAACGCCGGGCATCTGGAATCCGCTGCCGTACTTCGACACGGTCAGGAAGGACGGTCAGCTGGGTAACATCCAGTCGCTGGCAAATTTCTATACGGCCGCGAAAAACGGCACCCTCCCTGCCGTGAGCTGGATCGATCCGACGGGCTCGGTCAGCGAACACCCCCCGGCCCTGGTCAGCGCGGGCCAGGCCTACGTGACCGGCCTGGTCAATTCGATCATGCGGTCTCCGGACTGGAGCAGCACCGCCATCTTCCTGTCCTGGGACGACTGGGGCGGCTTTTATGACCACGTCACCCCGCCGAACGTGGACCAGAACGGCTACGGCCTCAGGGTTCCGGGAATCGTCATTAGCCCGTACGCCAAGCGGGGGTTCATAGACCACCAGATACTCAGCCAGGACGCGTACGCCAAGTTCATCGAGGACGATTTCCTGCACGGCCAGCGCCTGGACCCCCTGACGGACGGACGCCCCGATCCCCGGCCGGACGTCCGCGAGAACAACCCCCTGCTGGGGGACCTGGCAAACGACTTCAACTTCGGCCAACCACCCGCTGCCCCCGTCATTCTCACCGGCGGCACCACGTATTAGCCGCCCGGTAGATGCAGCCGCTAGGCCCTCAGCTGCTGTGGTGGGCGATCAGCCAGCGCGCCATTTCCTGGGCGCGGCCGGCAGCAAGATGATCACCCTCCGCGGCCGAGATGATCGAGCCCTTCATCAGGATGTGCCACGAGCGGGAGAATTCTTCGGTATCGCGCAGCCCGGCCTCATCGGCGAGCAGACGGACCTGTTCCCGGATCCGTTCCAGGTACTCGATGCTGGCCCGGCCCAAAGGGTGGCTGGCTCCCATTTCCAGGAGCACATTGATGAAGGAACACGCCTCAAAGTCGTCCCGCCGGAACCACTCGGCAAAAACGTCGAAAATGGCCAGCAGCTGCTCCTGGGGCGTTGTCCCCTTCCGCCTGGCTTCCGCGACGATCAGCCCCATCGTCCAGGTGTCCTCCCGCTGCTGCAGGAAGGCCATCACCAGATCGTCCTTGGACGCGAAGTGCCGGTAAAAGGTCGCCTTGGCAGCGCCCGAGCGGCTGATGAGCTCATCGACTCCGACGTCGCGAATACCCCGCTGCGAGAAAAGCTCGTAGGCAGCTGACAGTACCCGGTCGCGGGCATCAGGCCGTTCGGAAGCCTGCATAGGGGTCCTCATGCGCCGGACGCCACCCGTTGGCGGACCCAGAAATTAAACGCTGAGCGCAGCATT
>DASYGM010000020.1:0-46639 GCA_035999715.1 Micrococcaceae bacterium
TTGCGAAGGAACTGGAACCCGTTGGTGTAACCGGCCCCGAGCATCCTTTTCTGCAGCGTCAGTTCCGCCCGCAGCATGTGCACCCCGCCGCGGCGGTCGTAGGAGCCGGCACTGACCCGGTACTTCAGCAACGGCTGGGCAACATTGGCGGTGTGCGCACCGGCATGGATCATGCGGATCCAGAGCCAGTAGTCCTCCATGTGGGCCAGATCCCCGTAGCCTCCCGCCGCCTGCACCAGGGACTTGCGGTAGACCACGCTGGGGTGGTTGAACGGACTGCGGAAATCCGCCCCGGCCCTGATCTCCCGGTGGGACTGCGGTGCATGCCGCGTGGCCAGGATCCGGTCCTCATCCGCACCGATTTCGGCAATGGAAGACCCGACGATGTCCGCCCCGGATTCAATCACCGGAAGCTGCACGCTGAAGCGCTGCGGCAAGGCGACGTCGTCGGCATCCATCCGCGCCACGATGTCGAAGCGGCACTCGTCCAGGCCCTGGTCCAGGGCCGCGGCCAGCCCCACGGATTTCTCCAGCCGTAGCACGCTGACATCAATTTCGTCCGCGCCGCCGGCCAGAGATTCGGTCTCGGTCAGCACTTTTTCCAGCTCCGCACCCACCGTCCCGTCGCGGACGATCACGAGCTGGTCCGGGCAGCGCTGCTGGTCCCGGGTGACGGAAGCAATCGCGCGCCGGAACATCGCCGCGTCATCGCCCCCGTAGACGGGGAGCAGTACTGAAAACGGTTCGCGCGCGCTCCCCGCAGCGCTGTCAGCGGGAGCGGTGGTGTTTGCGCCCCCGCCGGTGCCAGCTGCCAGCTCCGGCAAGGCATAGAGACCCGCCAGGGCCGCCGCATTGCTCCGCGGCCCGTGGCCCAGCCCGGCAACCAGGCCGCGCCAGCCCGCCGCCAGCACCACCCGCCGTCGTCGGCTGTTGCGGACCATCCGCACCCACCGCCGCACCGTCGAGTAGCCGTACAGGCAGCGCTCCCACCAGGTGAACGCGTCGGAGCGCAGGTAGCACCAGAGCTTGTTGCGCACCTCGAAGTAGAAGCGCTCACCGATGTCCACCGTGTTCGAGTCGAAGACCTTGGTATGGTGCAGGACCTGCGAATCTTCGCTGAGCAGGGCCAGCCGGTACCTGGCCAGCCGTCCGGTGAATTCGAAGTCGTCGTTCCACAGGAAATAGTCCACCACCGGGAGCCCGACCTCGCGCAGGGCCTGCGCGTCGATGAACAGGGACACGAACGACGCGGACCGGATGGGCCGGGCATGGGCTTGCCGGGCCCGCTCCACGTCGGCCGCACTGCCGCCGAACCGGGAGCGCATGGTGTTCATCGGATGGTTCCGGCCGTCGCTCCAGAGCACCTGGCTGGCCACGAAGGCGGGCCGGTCCCAGGCCGGGAAGGACTCCCAGACCTTGACCGCAGCCGTCAGCGTCTGCGGCTGCGGCTCGGTGTCGTCATCCATGATCCAGACGATGTCGGGATCATGGCGCGCCAGCGCCTGGGCCATGCCGACGGCGAAGCCACCAGCGCCGCCGGTGTTCCGCTCCAGCGTCACCAAGTCAAACGGCAGCGGAAGGTCCAACTCCTGCAGGTACTGCCGGGCGCCGTCGGTCGAGGCATTGTCTACGACCACCAGCGCATCCGGCAGGCGGGAGGCGCGGCACAGCGAGTCAAGGGCCTTTTCCAGCAGATCCCGCCGGTTGTAGCTGACCAGCACGGCCACAACGCGGGTCGGGCGCGGGTCAGTCATGCGTGGGCCCTGGTTCCGCTGCGGCGTGCGGTTGGTCGGGGCCCTTGGCCGGCTCGACGGCGGCGGCTTCCGCGTCCGGCTCGACGGCGGCGGCTTCCGCGTCAGGCTCGACGGCGGCGGCTTCTTCGGCAGGGGGCTCCTCCCCCGCGGCGGTCCCGGGTTCCGTGCCGGGGCCTCCGGCCGCGGGCTCCTCCCCGAGTCCGAGTACGCCAGGAACCACCTCACGGAGTTGTTCCAGGCTAACGGCACCTTGGCGGACGACGCGCAGCAACTCTGACGTCGCGTCAACAATGGTGGACGGCAGCGTCGTCGTTCCCTCCACAGGCCGGAAACCGGCCTCCAGGTACACTTCCACAGACTCGCCCAGCTGGGTGCGGGCTTCCGACGCGGTCTGCGCAGCCGGCTGCCCCGTGCGGTTGGCGGAGGAGACGGCAAGCGGACCGGTGATGGTCAGCAGGTCCAGGGCCAGGCGGTCGTCCGGCATCCGCAGAGCGACCGTGCCCATAGTTTCGCCCAGATCCCAGGTCAGGGTGGGCTGCGAGTGGAGAATCAGGGTCAGGCCACCGGGCCAGAACGCGTCGGCCAATTTCCGCGCATCGTCGCTGATATCGGTGGCCAGTCCGTCCATGGTCTGGATCCGCTGGATGAGGACCGGCGGCGGCATGGAGCGGCCACGTCCCTTGGCGGCCAGCAGGATGGCGACGGCCTGCGGAGAGAAGGCGTCGGCGGCGATTCCGTAGACGGTGTCGGTGGGCATGACGATGACCTGTTTTTGGGCAATCGCCCGCTGGGCATGGGACAGCCCCTCGGCCCGCTGTGCATCTGACGTGCAGTTATAGGAAGTGGTGCTCACGTGCCCATTCTTTCATTCTCTGCTGGTTCCACTGACCGCTGGTTCCACCGACCGCTGGTTCCACTGCCCGCTGTGTTGGCTTGACCGCCGGGGCCAATGACCGCCGATCGCCGTCATTCGTCCTCCGCGCACCGTTCGGCACTGGTGGCGCGCTCCTTGCCGTTCAGGTCCCGATGCGTGGTGATGTCCGTCCAGGAACCCGAAGCCGCCAGCAGGGCAGCGATCGCGCGCGCCTGGACCTCCGCGTGTTCCATCACAAAGTAGCCCCCCGGCTTCAGCAGCCGTGCAGCGCTCCCTGCCGCCGCCGTCGGCAACTCCATCCCGTCCGCGCCGCCGCCGTAAAGCGCAATCTCCGGGTCGTGTTCGGCCACCTCGGGCTCGTTGGGCACCGCATCAGCGGGGATGTAGGGCGGGTTGGACACGACGACGTCACACCGTCCGTCCAGTTCCTCGAAGGCGCTGCGCAGATCCCCACGGACCAGTTTGACCCCCAAGGGTTTCAGGTTACGTTCCGCCCAGGCGTGCGCCAGCGGGCTGAGCTCCACGGCGTAAACGCGGGCGTCCGGGACCTCGTGGGCAATGGAACCGGCGATCGCGCCGGAGCCGGTTCCCAGGTCGACGACCACGGGAGGTGCCGAAGTGCGGGGCGGAGCCAGCCGGTCGATGGCCAGTTGCACCACGGATTCGGTCTCCGGCCGGGGAATGAAGACCCCCGGGCCAACGGCCAGGTCAAGGTAGCGGAAGTGCGCCCTGCCGGTGATGTGCTGCAGCGGAATGCGGCGCGCCCGTTCCTCAACGAGTTCCGCATAGCCATCGGGCTCCGGAGAATCCCCCAGCAGCAGCGCCCGCAGCCGGCCCAGCCCCACACCCAGCAGGTGCTCGGCCAGCAACTCCGCGTCCACCCTCGGTGAGGGCACGCCGGCAGCGGCCAGCGTTCGGGCGGCCTCGGCAACTGCCTGGGCCAAAGTACGTCCCGTCACAGGGAGGGCAATCCGTCAGCCACCCGCGTTACTCCCCGATGGCGTCCAGCCGCGCCTGCTCGTCCATCTCGATGGCCGACTGCACCACCGGTTCCAGGTCGCCGTTCATCACCTGGTCCAGGTTGTAGGCCTTGTAGCCGGTGCGGTGATCCGCGATCCGGTTCTCCGGGAAGTTGTAGGTGCGGATGCGCTCGGACCGGTCCATGGTGCGGATCTGGGATTTGCGCTGCTCCGAGTTGGCCGCATCGATCTCCGCCTGCTGGTGGGCCAGGATCCGGGCCCGGAGAACGCGCATTCCCGCTTCACGGTTCTGCAACTGTGACTTCTCGTTCTGCATGGCCACCACAATGCCCGTGGGCAGGTGGGTGATGCGGACGGCGGAGTCGGTGGTGTTGACCGACTGGCCGCCCGGGCCGGAGGAACGGTAGACGTCGATCTTCAGGTCGTTCTGGTTGATGGCCACCTCTTCGGGCTCATCCACCTCCGGCAGCACCAGCACACCCGCCGCGGAGGTGTGGATCCGGCCTTGGGACTCGGTCACGGGCACGCGCTGAACGCGGTGCACGCCGCCCTCGAATTTGAGCCGAGCATACACGCCCTCTGCCGGATCGTTGGAGCGGCCCTTCACGGCAATGGAGACATCCTTGTAGCCGCCCAGGTCCGACTCGGTGGAGGAAATGATCTCCGTCTTCCAGCCGCGGGACTCCGCGTAGCGGGTGTACATCCGTACCAGGTCCGCGGCAAACAGCGCCGACTCATCGCCGCCCTCACCGGCCTTGACCTCCAGGATCACGTCCCGGGCGTCGTCGGGATCACGCGGGATCAGCAGCCGGCGCAGCTTCTCCTGGGCAGCGAGCAGCTGCTGCTCCAGCACGGGCACCTCGGCCGCGAGCTCCGGATCCTCAGAGGCCATCTCCCTGGCGGCAGCCAGGTCATCGGTGAGCAGCTCCACTTGGTGGTGGCCCTCCACGATCCCGCTCAGTTCCGCATAGCGGCGCCCCAGTTTCCGGGCCAGCGACTGGTCCGCGTGCACGGCGGGATCGCTGAGCCGCAGCTGCAGCTCGGCGTGCTCATCCAACAGCCCCTGGATGGATTCAAACATTTCAAAAACCTCTTTCGACTTACCTACAAGCCTAACGACGACGGCGATGCCCCCGTGAGCGGCTTCGCCAATAACAACAAAACCGCCGTAGTTGTGAAGGGGCCCGGGAGCGGTATCGGGCGCCCGCGAAGCGGGCGGGGCCCCTTCACAACGGAGGCGGTTTTGTCAGATAGCTACTTGTCGTCGTCGGAGCGGGCGCCCAGCGTCGTCTTCTGCACCTGCATCAGGAACTCAGCATTGGACTGCGTCTCGCGGATCTTGGACGTCAGCAGTTCAAGCGACTGCTGCGTCTCCAGACCGGAGAGGACGCGGCGCAGACGCCACATGATCTTGACCTCTTCGGGCGAGAGCAGGTTCTCCTCGCGGCGGGTGCCGGAGGCATTGACATCCACGGCCGGGAAGATGCGCTTGTCCGCCAGCTGGCGGGACAGGCGGAGCTCCATGTTGCCGGTACCCTTGAACTCCTCGAAGATCACCTCGTCGGCCTTGGACCCGGTTTCCACCAGTGCCGTGGCCAGGATGGTCAGCGAGCCGCCGTTTTCGATGTTGCGGGCGGCACCGAAGAAGCGCTTCGGCGGGTACAGCGCTGCCGAATCCACACCACCGGAGAGGATGCGTCCGGAGGACGGCGCCGAGTTGTTGTAGGCGCGGCCCAGACGGGTCATCGAGTCCAGCAGCACCACAACGTCCATACCCATTTCCACCAGCCGCTTGGCGCGCTCAATCGAGAGCTCGGCAACCTGGGTGTGGTCATCGGAGGGACGGTCGAAGGTGGAGGCAATAACCTCGCCCTTCACGGTGCGCTGCATGTCCGTGACTTCTTCGGGACGCTCGTCAACCAGCACCATCATGAGGTGCACCTCAGGATTGTTGGTGGTGATGGCGTTTGCAATCGCCTGCAGGATCAGCGTCTTACCGGCCTTGGGCGGGGACACGATCAGGCCGCGCTGGCCCTTGCCGATCGGAGCCACCAGGTCGATCACACGCGGACCGATCTTCTTGGGGTCGGTCTCCAGGCGCAGCCGCTCGGAGGGGTAGAGCGGAACCAGCTTGGAGAACTCCACGCGGTCCTTGAGCTCCTCCGGCGTCTTGCCGTTGACACTGGTGACACGAACCAGGGCGTTGAACTTCTGCCGGGCGCTCTGGCCCTGGCTGCGGTCCTCGCCTTCGCGCGGAGCGCGGATGGCGCCGACAACGGCGTCACCCTTACGCAGGTTGTACTTCTTCACCTGGGCCAACGATACGTACACGTCGCTTGACCCGGGGAGGTAGCCGGAGGTGCGGACGAAGGCGTAGTTGTCCAGCACGTCCAGGATGCCGGCGACGGGCAGCAGCACGTCATCGTCGGTTACCTCAACGTCGTCAAAGTCCGGACCCTGGGTGCGGCCGCGGCGGCGCTCGTTACGGTCGCGGAAGCGGTCGTTACGGTCATTGCGGTCGTTCCGGCCTCCGCCGTCCTGGCCGCCGGAGCGGTCATTGCGGTCCCGTCGGTTACGGCGGTTGCGGCCGTTGCGCGAGCCGTCCTCGTCCTCGGTGCGGTTGTCACTGCGGTTGTCGGATCGTGTGTCGCTGCGGTTTCCGCGGTTGTCCCCACGGTCCCCTCGCTGATCGCTGCGGCTGCCGTCGCGATTATCCCCACGGTCGCCACGCTGATCGCTGCGGTTGCCGTCACGGTCGCCACGGTTGCCCCGCTGATTGCGCGTCTCGTCGGTCTCGGCCGGTTTTCCGCCGGCGGCTTCGCCGTGGCCGCGGGTTTCCTTGTCCGCGTCGGGCGCCTGGACGTCGGCGGCCTTCGGCCCCTCGTTCTGCCCATCGGCGACTCGCTCGGTGTTCCGGCGGTTGCGGGTCCGCGGCTGGCGGCGGTTACCGTCCTCGGCCTGGCCCGACTCGCCCGCTCCGGCAGTGCCGGCCTGGGCCGGAGCGCCGTGCTGGGCGTCGGCGCCATGCTGCACTGCGGCCGTCTCGGCGGCGGGCGCCGATTCAGACCGGGTGGCCTGTCCGCTGTTTTCGGCTCCGGCAACAGCGCCTGCAACAACGCCATCGCTGACGGCGCGGCGGCTGCGGCCACGCCCACGGGCGGGACGCTCGGTGGCCTGTTCCGCGCCCGAGGTTGGAGCGGCGGCGCCGTTGCTGGCTGCCCCATTGCTGGCAGCGCCGTTGGCTGTTGCATTCGCGGACGGAGCGGCAGTGCTCTGGCCCGTAGGCGCGCCCTGTCCATTGCCCGCAGTCGCAGTTGCCGCCGGGGCACCCTTGGCGGCTCCGTTCTTGGCGGTTCCGCGGTCGGCTACGGAGGAGCCGCGCTGGTGGTCTGAGATGGCGGCGACAAGGTCGCCCTTGCGCATCCGGGAGCCGCCGGTGATTCCCAGCTGGCCGGCAAGGGCCTGAAGCTGGGCCAGCTTAAGGCCGGCAAGTCCGCTGCTCTTCGCCGGAGCGGCAGCTGGATTGGCGGCATCGTCCAAACCTGTAGGCAGGTTTGTGGTTTCGGTCACGAAGGATCCTTCCCCCTCGAGGGCGATCTGCTCAACAGATCGCGGTGATTGGTCCTGGCCATGGCCGGAAGCGCCTGGCGCTTACGGACAACGTGGTCCTGGTTTTCGGCTCCGGTCAGTTCTTTGAAGTGGCGGAGCCAGATGGCGAAATACCTTCGGGGCTTTTTGTCGACAGACTCAGCTGATCCGGTCAGTTACCTGACCCGGCTGCCGCTGGTGGTCTCAGAATGGCTCTGTGGATCCCCGCGACAGGCCTGTGAAGGTAGCACCGGTGAAATACTCGGTTTGCTGCACGCGATTAGTACGCGGTCATTACCGCCGATGCACTTCCACTTTAGCACCTTCGGTGTCAACTTCCAGCAGCAGAACACGCCAGCCACCCGCAGATATTTCCGCCGGTGTTCCCGCTGGTGTTCCCGCTGGACGCCACCGGGCAATGAAGTCCGCCGCGCGCCGGGCCTGGGAGGCGCCGTTTGCCAAGGTCATTACGGTGGGGCCGGCACCGGAAATGAACGCCGCGAAACCCTGTGCGCGCAGCGCGTCCATCAGCTCGGCACTGGCCGGCATGGCCTGCGCGCGGTACCCCTGGTGCAGGAAATCCTGCGTGCCCTCCAGCAGCAGCGACGGATCCTGCGTCAGCGCATGGATGAGCAGCGCCGTGCGTCCCGAGTTGGCGGCCGCGTCCTGGTGTGCGACGGCGGTGGGCAGCATGGCGCGGGCCGTTTCGGTGGACAGTTCGACGGCGGGAACGGCGACGACGGGTACCACGGCCCGCGCCGGGGCCACCTTCGCCGAGCGGAACCGCCCGTCCTGTTGCCAGGAGATGGCAACCGAGCCGAAAATGGCCGGGGCCACGTTGTCCGGATGCCCCTCCAGTTCAGAGGCCAGCTGCAGGATCCACTGCGCGTCCTGGCGGTCCTGCTCCGCCACCAGGGCATTGGCAGCGCTGATGGCCGCAACAATGGCCGACGCGGAGGAACCGAGCCCGCGGCCGTGCGGAAGGATGTTCTCGGCGCTGATCAGCAGGGATCCACGGACATAACCAAGCCGGGCAAAGGCGGCATCCATTGCCCTGACCACCAGGTGTGAGTCGTCCCGCGGCAGATCCTGGGCTCCCTCGCCGCTGAGTTCGAACGCCAACTGGGGCCCGGCTGCCGTGCCGGGCAGGGTTTCGATTCCCAGCGTGTCATAGAGCGAAAGGGCCAGCCCCAGACTGTCGAAGCCGGGGCCTAAATTGGCGCTGGTGGCCGGCACCCGGACGGTGACGCGCTGGCCCGGTTCGAGGGTGCGCGGAGCCCGCCCGCCCCGGACATCACGCCCGGCTTCCGCTGCCTCGAGGGCCGCCTCTTCCGGGACGGTATCCCCCAGGTCCACCGGATTCACGTCCCGGTCAAGCGCCGCGGACATCTGCGCCCTGGTTTTCCTCGAGTCCCAGTGCGGCGGCGACGCTGACCACGTCGAAAGCCACCCGCCGCGGTTCCACCGCGCTGCCGTCCGGGTTCTTCAGGGCCCAGTCCGGATCCTTGAGGCCGTGCCCGGTGACGGTAATGACGATTGTCTTGCCGGCAGGCACCTCCCCCGCAGCGTGCTTCTTCAGGACTCCGGCGACTCCGGCGGCGGAGGCCGGTTCGACGAAGACGCCTTCCTTCGCGGAGAGCCAGCGGTGCGCTTCGAGGATCTGCTGGTCCGTGACGGAGTCTATGAACCCCCCGGATTCGTCGCGGGCCGCAACGGCCAGGTTCCAGGAGGCGGGGTTGCCGATCCGGATGGCGGTGGCAATGGTGTCCGGCTCGGTGATCGGGTGTCCGGCCACAAACGGTGCAGCGCCGGCGGCCTGGAACCCCCACATGGCCGGTGTCCGCGTGGCCACGGCGTCAAGGGTTCCGCCGGTGGCGGACTCGTAGGGCGCGGCGTACTCCTTATAGCCCTTCCAGTACGCACTGATGTTGCCGGCGTTGCCCACCGGCAGGACATGGATGTCCGGGGCATCGCCCAAGCTGTCCACCACCTCAAACGCGCCGGTCTTTTGCCCCTCGATCCGGGCCGGATTAACCGAGTTCACCAGGAAAACAGGATAGGAATCGGCGAGCTTCCGGGCAACATCAAGGCAATTGTCAAAGTTGCCGTCGACCTGCAGCAGCGTGGCGCCGTGCGCCACCGCCTGGCTGAGTTTGCCCATGGAGATCTTGCCCTCCGGCACCAGTACGGCACAGGTCAGGCCGGCGGCCGTCGCATAGGCCGCCGCGGAGGCGGAGGTGTTGCCGGTGGAGGCGCAGACCACCGCCTTGGCTCCGGCTGCGACGGCGGCCGTCATGGCCATGGTCATGCCGCGGTCCTTGAAGCTGCCGGTCGGGTTCATGCCTTCCACCTTGAGGTATACCTCGGAGCCCATCAGCTCGGAGAGGGCTTGCGCGCGCACCAGCGGGGTGCCTCCCTCCCCCAGGGTGATCACCCGGGTGGACTCGGTAACCGGCAAACGCTGCGCATATTCGCGGATGACCCCGCGCCACTGATGAGCCATTTAGACTCCCTCCACCCTCAGGACTGATGTTACGGAATTGATGACGTCCAGGCTCTTGACGGCCCGGACGGTTGCCGCCAGGGCGGCCTCGGAAGCACGGTGCGTGACGATCCGCAGTTCCGCGGACACCGGCCGGCCGCCGTAGTCGACGTCGCGGTGGATGGTCTGGCGCATCGTTTCGATCGATACCCCATGCTCGGCAAAAAGATGCGCAATCCGGGCCAGCACGCCGGGCTGGTCCGCCACATCCAGGCCAATGTAGTAGCTGGTGGTGACGTTTGCGATGCCCAGCGCCGGCACATGCCCGGTGGTGGTTTCGGTCCGGCCCGGACCGCCCAGCACCAGCCGCCGGGCGGCGGACACCAGGTCGCCCAGTACCGCAGAGGCGGTGGGGGTTCCGCCGGCTCCCTGGCCGTAGAACATCAGCTCGCCGGCGGATTCGGCTTCGATGAAGACGGCGTTGAAGGCACCGCGGACGGCGGCCAGAGGATGCTCACGCGGCAGCAGCGTTGGATGCACGCGCACGCTCACCCCGTCCTCCGTGATGCCATTGCCGCGGTCCACCGTCAGCTTTTCCGCAATGGCCAGCAGTTTGATGACATAGCCGGCGTCCTTGGCCGCGGCAATGTCCGCGGCGGAAACCCCGGTAATGCCCTGGCAGTGCACCTCTTCGAGCGGGAAGCGGGTGTGGAAGGACAGCGACGCCAGGATGGCAGCCTTGGCAGCCGCATCGTGGCCCTCGATGTCCGCCGTCGGATCCGCCTCCGCATAACCAAGCCGCTGGGCCTCCTTGAGCGCGTCCTCGAACTGCGCTCCGGTGGTATCCATCTGGTCCAGGATGTAGTTGGTGGTGCCGTTGACAATGCCCAGGACCCTGGTGATCCGGTCCCCTGCCAGGCTGTCCCGGATGGGGCGCAGAATGGGGATGGCCCCGGCCACGGCGGCCTCGTAGGAGAGCTGCACGCCGGCGGCGTCCGCCTTTTCGTACAGCGTCGGTCCGTCCGCGGCCAGCAGCGCCTTGTTGCCGGTGACCACGCAGGCGCCATGCTCTATGGCGGTCAGGATCAGCGATCGTGCCGGCTCGATGCCGCCCAACAGCTCGATCACGATGTCGGCGTCCTTGGCCAGCGCTTCCGCGTCCGTGGTGAACAGCTCCTGCGGCAGCTCCGCCTCGCGCGGGGCGGCAGGGTTACGCACCGCGATTCCCGTCAGTTCCAGGCGGGCCCCGGTGCGCGCAGCCAGTGCGTCTGCGTCGGCAAGCAGGATCCGGGCAACCTGGGACCCCACGTTGCCACAGCCCAGCAGGGCCACCTTCAGTGTCTTCACGTTTTTAAGCCCCTAAATCGCGTGCCAGCAAGTCGTCTTCGGTTTCGCCCCGCACTATCAGGCGGGCTGCCCCGTCCCGGACGGCGACCACGGGCGGCCGCGGGACATAGTTGTAGTTGCTGGCCAGTGCCCAGCAGTACGCCCCGGTCCCGGGAACAGCAAGCAGATCCCCGGCCGCCACGTCTTCGGGCAGATATACATCTCTAACAACAATGTCCCCGCTCTCGCAATGTTTGCCCACCACGCGGGACAGCGCCGGGGCCGCGGCCGAGGAACGGCTGGCCAGCACGGCCGAGTAATCCGCGTCGTAGAGCACCGGACGGGCATTGTCGCTCATCCCGCCATCCACCGACACATAGCGGCGCGGCAGCGTAACCTGCCCCGCGTCCAAGGTGTCCCGGCCCGCGCTGCCGGCACCGCCGTCGTCGGACCTCAGCGCCCCGGGAACCTCCACGTTGACCGTCTTCAGCGTGCCGGTTTCGTAGAGCGTGAAGGTGCTGCTGCCCACGATCGCCCGGCCCGGCTCGATGGAGATCCGCGGCGCCGTGATTCCCAGCCGGGTACAGGCGGCGCGGACGACGGCGGCCATCGCCTGGGCGATGTCGGAGGCAGGGCGCGGGGTGTCTGCGGCGGTGTAGGCGATGCCATAGCCGCCGCCCAGGTCCAGTTCGGGCAGCGTGATGGCGTACCTGCGCTGCATGGCGGCCAGGAACTCCAGGAGCCGCTCGGCCGCCAGTTCAAAGCCCTCCGGCTCGAAGATCTGCGATCCGATGTGGCAGTGCAGGCCCAGCAGTTCGACGCTGGGGTACCCGGAAGCCGCGGCCACCGCCTGCTCCGCCGCGCTGAGACCGTTGTCCGCGGCCATGGACAGGCCGAACTTCTGGTCCTCGTGCGCGGTGGCAATGAATTCATGGGTGTGCGCGTGCACGCCGGGCGTGAGCCGCAGCATCACCCGCGCCCGGACGCCGCGGTCGGCGGCGATGGCGGCCAGCCGGTCCAGCTCGGGCAGGCTGTCCACCACGATCCGGCCCAGGCCCATGTCCAGCGCACGGTGGATTTCCGCATCCGATTTGTTGTTGCCGTGCAGGCCCAGCTTGTCCCCGCTGAGCCCCGCACGGGCGGCCACTGCCAGCTCGCCACCGGTGCAGGTGTCCAGGCGGAGGCCCTCACTGTCCACCCAGCGCGCAATCTCGGTGCAAAGGAAGGATTTGCCGGCGTAATAGACGTCCACGCCGCCGCAAATGTCCGCGAACGCGGTGTCAAAGGCGTCTTTGAAAGCCCGGGCCCGGGCACGGAAGTCCGCCTCGGAGACCACGAACAGCGGCGTGCCGAACTGTTCCTTCAGATCCCGGACGGGGATGCCGGAAACCCTCAGCTGCCCGTCGGCTCCGCGCCGGACGTCCTGCGCCCACAGCGCTGGCAGCAGTTCGTTGACATCGTCCGGGTAGGCCAGCCAGGCGGGGGCCAGTTCGGAGCCCGCAGCACCGGTCTTGGTGCCAGCGGAGCCGCCGTTGACCGGCACGGGTGAAAGCGCGCCCATGTCTACATCCGTTCCGGTGCGGAGACGCCCAGCAGGTCCAGACCGTTCGCCAGCACCTGACCTGTCGCGTCATTGAGCCAGAGCCGGGTACGGTTCACGTCGGTGACCGGATCGTCCCCCACCGGCGTCACCCGGCACGCGTCGTACCAGCGGTGGTAGGCGCCGGCAATGACCTCCAGGTGCCGGGCCACCCGGTGCGGTTCGCGGAACCGGGCCGCGTCGGCAACGACGGACGGGTAGGATCCCAGCTGAGCCAGCAGCTCCGACTCGGTGGCGTGGTCCAGCAGGGAGGCGTCGAATGCGGACCGGTCCACCCCTGCCGCGGCGGCATTGCGGCCCACCGCGCAGATCCGCGCATGGGCGTACTGGACATAGAACACCGGATTCTCATTGGTGTTCTTCTTCAGCTGCTCCGGTTCCAGGGTCAGTGGCGAATCCGCGGGGTAGCGGGCCAGCGAGTAGCGCAGCGCGTCCTTGCCCAGCCAGTTCAGCAGATCCCGGAGCTCAATGATGTTGCCGGCGCGCTTGGAGAGCTTGGCCCCGTTGACCGAAACCAGCTGGCCGATCAGCACCTCGATATTCTTCTCCGGGTCGTCGCCGGCAGCGGCGGCGATGGCCTTCAGCCGGCCGATGTAGCCGTGGTGGTCGGCACCGAGCAGGTAGATCTTTTCTTCGAAGCCGCGGTCCTTTTTCGCCAGGTAGTAGGCCGCATCGGCGGCAAAATACGTCGGTTCGCCGTTAGCCCGGATCATCACCCGGTCGCGGTCGTCGGTGAAGTCGGTCGTGCGCAACCAGACCGCCCCGCCGTCGTCGTAAACGTGGCCCTGCTCCCGCAACCGGGCCACCGCCTTTTCCACGGCGCCGCCCTCGTGCAGCTCCTGCTCGGAGAAGTAGACGTCAAAATGAACTCCGAAGTCCGCCAGCGTGGCCTTGATGTCCGCCATCTGGGCTGCGTAGGCGGCGTTGCGGACCACCGGCAGGGCCGCCTCGTCGGTCAGCTCGCGGATGGCCGGATGTTCCGTCAGCACCGCCTTGGCCAGGTCATCGATGTACTGGCCCGGGTAGCCTCCCTCCGGAGTGGGACGGCCGTTGATTGCCGCCAGCACGGAGGCGGCAAAGTTGTTCATCTGCGTACCGGCGTCATTGATGTAGTACTCCGCGGTGACCTCCGCGCCGCTGGCCCGCAGCACCCGGGCAATCGCATCGCCCAGGGCGGCCCAGCGGGTGTGGCCCAGATGCAGCGGACCGGTGGGGTTGGCGGAGACGAACTCCATGTTGACCACGTGGCCCGTCAGGGCCTTATTCTCGCCGTAGTGCTCCCCTGCCTCAAGGATGGATCTGGCCAGCAGACCGGCCGAGGAAGCATCCACGGTGATGTTCAGGAAGCCGGGCCCGGCGATGTCGACGCCGGCAACGCCGGGAATCCCGGCCAACCTGCTGCTCAGCACCTCGGCGATCTTGCGCGGGGGCAGGCCCGCCGGCTTCGCCAGTTGCAGGGCGATGTTGGTGGCCCAGTCTCCGTGCTCCCTGTTCTTCGGCCGCTCCACGCGCAGTCCTGACGGGACGGCCTCGGCCGGAACGCTCAGGTCGCCGGCGGCGATGGCGTCATGAAGGCAGGCGGTAATAGCGGCAGAAAGTTCTTCAGGAGTCACTACCTAAGCATAAGGTGGGGGCCCGGACCGCCCCAATCGCGCCGTCTTCACAACTGCCCCGCGCTAAGTGCACGAACAGCGCGGTTTCCATGCACTTAGCGCGGGGCAGTTGCGTACTCGTCTTCAATGAACCGGGGCTTGGAGATGATAAAGCCGCCGGTGACGAGGACCGCCAGGCTGGCAAAGAGGAAGAGGAACGAGGTCAGCCAGCTGCCGGTGCTCTCATGCAGAATGCCGAAGAGCAGCGGGCCCAGACAGGCCACGGAGTAGCCGACGCCCTGGCTGAAGCCTGACAGGGCTCCCGCTGCGGCGTGCGTACGGGTGCGCAGATTGATCAGCAGCAGCGCCAGCGGGAATGTGCCCGGGCCCAGGCCGGCCAGCGAAACCCACAGCCAGGTGAGAGCGGCCGGGGCCAACAGCAGACCCAGATAACCGGCAATGAAGCAGGCCAGGAAAACCACGATCATTGGGAACGGATTGGCCATCCTGCCAGCGAACAACGGAACCAGCAGGCTCAGCGGAAGACCAACGCCGGCGAACAGCGCCAGCATGCTGCCCGCGGCGCTGCGGTCCAGTCCGGCATCCGTGAGGATCTGCGGCAACCAGGCGAACATGGCATAGGTGTTCAGCGAGGTGCAGCCGAACATGAAGGCCAGTCCCAGGGCCATCAGCGAGCGCCACGGATTGAGCCTGGCTGCCGTGGGGACTGCCGTAGCCGTCGTGGGGCTCCCCGGGGAGGACCGTGTGCGGGAATTAATCATTGTTGCCAGCCACGGGATTGCGGCAACCACATTTACGCCGGCCCACCATCCCAGGGACCAGCGCCAGCCGGCCGCGTCGGCAACCGGTACGGCCAGCTGTGCAGGCAGCGCGGTGCCGACGCTGATCAGCGTGACGTACAGCGCCGTCAGCAGTCCCACCCGGTCCGGAAAGTACTTCTTGACCAGCGGCGGCAGCAACACATTGCCCGCACCCATTCCGGCCAAAGCCAGCACCGAGAACAGCAGGAAGAGCGCGGTGGAGGGGACGAAAACCCGTACCAGCTGCCCCACGACGGCCACCGCCATTGCCAGCACAATGAGGCGTTCCAGGCTGGCCCAACGGATCACATAGGGCGTCAGGAAACCGAACACGCCGAAGGCCGCGGTGGGCAGCATTCCCAGCAGCCCGATGGTGGCGGCATTGAACGGAATGTCGGAGTTGATGGTGGATACCAGCGGCGGGACAACCGTTACAGCGGTCCGAAGGGTCAGCGCGACGAGTAAAATCCCGGACAGCACCAATATCCGTCCGCGATATCCTTGTTTCAGCACTCCCCCGACGTTACCCTGCACTGCGGGCTGCCCGCATTTCCACCACACGGCCAGCACCTGATAAGCTCTTTCAGTTCCCATCGGTGGCACCAAGCCACCTGGCCCTCGTAGCTCAGGGGATAGAGCGGTTGCCTCCGGAGCAACAGGCCGTAGGTTCGAATCCTATCGAGGGCACCATGGGGAACCGGCCGCCTAGGCGGTATTTGAGAAGCACGTCGGGTCTGCGGACCCGGCGTGCTTCTCTGTTCCGGTTTCTTAATTGTGTGTTTCTTAACTGCGTGGCTTAACGGGGGTTACGGCCTGAAGCAGAGGCTTCGCGGGTTCGCTCAGCAGAACCACCGTCACCACCATCAGTGCAGTGCCGGACAGCGAAAGGACGATGGGTGTGTGCCAGTGGCTGAAGGCACTGTTGAACGCAATGTAGACAACGGAGCCTAGGCCGGTGGCCAGAAGAATAATGCCTATGAGGAAGGCCGCACCGCCAATAAGGCCGCGGGCCACGCTGCCCCGGGCGGTCTTGGGGTGTTTGCGGAGGCGGGAATTCCTGCCCATTGGGCCATCCAAGCACCGCTTCCGGGTGCCGTCAACGCCTTTGCAACATATGCGATCCTCCTTGATAAGCGAATCCGAATTGATATATTCCTTCTCAGGGGCGTCGGCGATGCTCCGCCGGCGGGAACGCTCGGCCTCTGATGGATCAGCGATGGAGCATACAGCTTGGAAACCGGTCACCGAAGCCTGCACGTCTGGCTGTCATCCGCCCCAAAGCCTGCGGAAGCCGCATCAGGGGCATCCGGGCTGGAAGGAACCTTTGGGCCGTTTTCACCGAATAACCTGCCCTTGCTGATCGTCGCCGCGGTGCTGGTGATCCTGGTGATTGTTGCAATCTTCGTCGTGGCGGGCCAACTGCGCCGCCCGTCATCGTCGAAGGGTAAGGCCGGCGATTCCGCGCACCTCGGGACCGGCAACGAAATAGCCGCCGGACGCGCCGTAGCGGCTGGCCGCGCCGACGACGTCCGCGCCGACCACGCAGGCACCCGGACGGCAGGTGCCCTGGCTGCAGGTGCGCCCCGTTCCGGCGCTGGCAGCACCGCGGCGGCCGGATCCCTTAGTCAATTCCGCGATGCCCTGATCCAGGCGCAGGGATCCCTGGCCCAGGGCGGCACCTCCGGCGACGGTATAGTCCACTGCTGGTTGGCACTGGAGCGTGGGGCTGAGCGTGCCGGTTTCGGGGGGAAGCCAGGCCTGCCATCAACGGAATCGACAGCGGAAATTCTGCGCGGGCTGCATCCGAACCGCAGCGACGTGCAGACCCTCCTGCGGCTGTACAACTGGGCGAGCCGTGGCGTAACCGAGGACCAGCGCCGGATCAGCCAGAAGGAATTGGCCTCCGCCAAGGCCGTGCTGGCAGCACTGAGGGCGAGCATCGAGGCAAAGCTGGCCGCCAGCACCAAGGTGTGAAACCCCCAGGCTGACGCGCTTTACCCGGCTTACCGGGACTTAGCACCTGAGCTGCTCCCGGTGCGCGTAGAGGTCACGCAGCAGCGCCACCTCGGCCAGATGATGGATCATCTCGCGGTTGATGTGCAGGACCAGTGCCGCCATAGGAGCCGCTGCAAATGCGTCCTCGGCCGGGCCACACGCCGCACGCAGGCCGTCGTCGTCGAGCCCCTTGACGCCGGCCAGCCACAAGGCGTACGCCTCATCAAGGCGGTCGAGCGCCTCCGATGCTGTGCCGGGATAGTCAAAATCCTGGTAATCCACCGGCGGGCCACCGAAATGGGATGCGGTGCGCATCCCCAGCACGCCGACCAGGATGTGGCCCAGCCGCCAGGCAATGGTTGTCACGGGCGCCGGTACCGGCTCCGGGTAGGCGAAGTCGACGGTGAACTCTCCGCTGCCCGGTGCCGCCGCCGATGTGCGGACGTCCTTCCGCCTGACATTCCAGCCCGGCACCGGCTCCCAGAAGTACTCCTGGTCGGTGAGCCCGTCCAGGCGGGGGCGGGCGTGGTTGGCGTAATGCCAGTCCAGCTGGTCCGCCAACTCACGGGACCAATCAACATCCGGCATGGTGTTCCTCCCATTTGTCCACGTTGAAATAGGTATCACTGAGCTCCCCGCCTGGCTTGTTTCCCGCCGACCCGGGCAAGACCTTGAGGGCGGGCCGCCCGCGTGCCGGAGCCGGAGGGTGGCCCACCGGCTGAACCACAGGCGCTGTGGCGGTGGAGTGCTCGGGGCTGGCCGGCTGGGACGGGTAATAGCTGCTGATGAAGCGCATGCGACCAGCGTAGGAGAAATTCAGGACAGCTTCCGTCCGCGATAGGGGATAGATTCGGTTCCATGTTGGAAACCTCCGCGCGCCTGCTGCAACTGCTCTCCCTGCTGCAGATCCGGCGCGAGTGGACGGGCTCCGCGCTGGCGGAGCGGATGGCCGTGACCGAGCGGACCGTTCGGCGGGACATCGACAAGCTGCGCAACCTGGGGTATCCGATTAATGCCTCCCCGGGAGTGGCCGGCGGTTACCAGTTGGGCGCCGGGGCGCAACTGCCGCCGCTGCTGCTCGACGACGACGAGGCGCTGGCCGTGGCGCTGGGCCTGACCGCCGTCACGGCCGGCCCGGTGGCTGGCATCGGCGAGGCATCCGTCCGTGCGCTGGGCAAGCTGGAGCAGGTCCTTCCGTCCCGGCTACGTCCCAAGTTCGCATCGCTCAAGGCCTCTGTCTCCACCATCACCTCACCTGCGGCGGCGGTTGATCCGCAGATTCTGACCGCCATTTCCGGCGCCGTCGCGGAGCGCCGGGTGGTCGCCTTGGGCTATGCCGCTGCCGACGGTGCGCAGACCCAGCGGCTGCTGGAGCCCTACCGCCTGGTCGATGCCGGCCGGCGCTGGTACCTGGTGGCCTGGGATGTGGACAAGGAGGACTGGCGGACCTTCCGGGTGGACCGGATCACCAGCGTTCCGGCCAGCCGGCAGAAGTTCCCGCCGCGCCCGCTCCCCGCACAGGATCTGGCGGCCTACGTCCACAACGCCATCACCCGCTCCCCCTACCGCTACGATCTGGTGGTGCGGCTGCACGCCAGCGCCGCCGTCGTGCTGGAAACCTTCGGCACCGGCACCGCGACGCTGGAGGACGACGGCGGCTCCCGGACGGTGCTGCGGATGGGCTGGGATTCGCTGGAGACCCCGCTGGCGCATCTGGCCGCGACCGGAATCCCGTTCGAGATCCTGGAACCGGCGGAACTGCGCCAGCGGGCGGCGGAAATGGCGGACCGGCTCCGGCACGCGGCCCGCCCCGCATCTGCCCCGCAGTAAGTGCATGAAAACCCGGGATTCCGTGCACTTGGTGCGGGGTAGTTGTTGGGCGCCCCATAAACTGGAAGCACAATGACTCTGACTATCCACTACCCGCCGGAGCTGCCGGTCGCCGAGCGCCGCGAGGACCTGATGGCGGCCATCGCGGCGAACCAGGTGACCATCATCGCCGGGGAGACGGGCTCCGGCAAGACCACCCAGATCCCCAAAATGTGCCTGGAACTGGGCCTGGCGGACAAAGGCCTGATCGGGCACACGCAACCACGCCGGCTGGCCGCGCGCACCGTCGCCGAGCGCATTGCCAGCGAACTCGACGTCGAGCTCGGCGCGGAGGTGGGCTACCAGGTCCGCTTCACCGGCCACGTCGGTCCGCAGACCAAGATCAAGCTGATGACGGACGGCATCCTGCTCGCGGAGATCCAGCGCGACCGGCTGCTGCGCCGCTACTCCACCATCATCATCGACGAGGCGCACGAGCGCAGCCTGAACATCGACTTCATTCTGGGCTACCTCAAACGGATCCTGCCCAAACGCCCGGATCTCAAGGTCATCATTACCTCCGCCACGATCGACCCGGAGCGCTTCGCCGCGCACTTCGCCACCGCGGCCGGCCCGGCGCCCATCGTGGAGGTATCCGGGCGCACCTTCCCGGTGGAGCTCCGCTACCGCCCGCTCAGTGCCCCGGCTTCCGGAGAGGACGACGACGACGGCAGCAGCGACGACCCGCTCGAAGAGGACCGGGATCCGCTGGACGCGGTCTGCGACGCCGTCGATGAGCTGTCCCGCGAGGCGCCCGGAGATGTGCTGATCTTCTTCTCCGGCGAGCGCGAAATCCGCGATGCGGCCGAGGCGCTGCGCGGCCGGATTCCGTCCAATCCCCGGCTGCGGGATGCAGAGATCCTGCCGCTGTTCGCCCGGCTCTCGCTCGCCGAGCAGCATGCCGTTTTCACGCCGGGCAAAAAGCGCAGAATAGTCCTGGCCACCAACGTCGCGGAAACCTCGTTGACCGTGCCCGGCATCAAATACGTCATCGACCCGGGAACAGCCCGCATCTCCCGGTATTCGCACCGCACCAAGGTCCAGCGGCTGCCCATCGAGCGGGTCTCCCAGGCCTCGGCCAACCAGCGCTCCGGGCGCTGCGGTCGCGTCTCCGACGGCATCTGCATCCGGCTCTATTCGGAGGAGGACTTCGCCTCCCGGCGCGAATTCACCGATCCGGAGATCCTGCGCACCAACCTGGCCGCCGTCATCCTGCAGATGAGTGCCATGGGCGTGGCGCAGGGCCCCAAGGACGTGGAGGACTTCCCGTTCGTCGAACCGCCGGAGTCGCGGGCGATTTCCGACGGCGTCACGCTGCTGCGCGAACTTGGCGCCGTCGGCCCCCAAGGTGCCATCACCGCCGTGGGACGCCAGCTGGCCCAGCTCCCGGTGGACCCGAGGCTGGGCCGGATGATCATCGAGGCGGGCCAGCGCGGCTGCGCCCGCGAGGTGATGATCCTGGCCGCCGCACTGACCATCCAGGACCCGCGCGAGCGTCCGCAGGCCGAGAGCGGCAAACAGCAGGTCGCGGCGGAGAAGCACAAGCGTTTCGTGGACGAGAATTCGGACTTCACCGGCTACCTCAACCTCTGGCGCTACCTGCAGGAGAAGCAACAGGAGCTCTCCTCCACCGCCTTCCGCCGGCTCTGCAAGGCCGAATTCATTAATTATCTGCGGGTACGGGAGTGGCAGGACCTGTTCACCCAACTGCGCCAGCTGGCCAAGCCCCTGGGCATCACGCTGGCCGGCGGCGGGCACCCGGGTGGCCATGGCGCCGGGATACCGGGCGGCAGTGCCGATGGAATCGATCCGGTGGGCAACCATACCGGCATCCACATGAGCCTGCTGACCGGGCTGCTGAGCCACATTGGCCTCTACGACCAGCGGAAACGCGAATATGCCGGCGCCCGCGGCACCCGGTTCGCCATTTTCCCGGGCTCGGCCCTATTCAAGAAGTCGCCCGACTGGGTGATGGCGGCCGAGCTGGTGGAAACCTCCCGACTCTGGGCCCGGGTTGTGGCCAAGTTCGACCCGCTCTGGGCCGAGCAGGTGGCCCCCGACCTTGTTAAACGCAGCTTCAGCGAGCCGCACTGGTCCAAGAAGATGGGCTCTGTGATGGCGTACGAGAAGGTCACCTTGTACGGGGTCCCGATTGTGCCGCAGCGCCGGATCAACTATGGCCGGATCGATCCCGAACTCAGCCGCGAGCTTTTCATCCGGCACGCACTGGTGGAGGGCGACTGGCGCACGCACCACAAGTTCTTCCACCGCAACCAGGCGCTGCTGGCCGAGGTGGAGGAGATGGAAACGCGGATGCGCCGCCGCGACCTACGCGTCGACGACGAGACGCTCTTCGAGTTCTACGACGAACGGGTGGGTGCCGAGGTAGTCTCCGAGCGGCACTTCGACAAGTGGTGGAAGGACGCACGGCGGGACAACCCCACGCTGCTGGACTTCGACCCGGACGTGGTGATGGCGGAGGATGCCAGCGGCCTGGACGAGACGGCGTTCCCGAAGGTCTGGCAGCAGGGCGGCTTCGACCTGCCGCTGTCCTACGAGTTCCACCCGACTGCGCCCGGTTCCGTGCCCGACCCGTCCGACGGCGTCACCGTCCAGGTGCCGGTGCTGTTCCTCAACCAGCTGCACGAGGCCCCGTTCCGCTGGCAGATCCCCGGGCTGCGCGCCGATCTGGTCACCGCGCTGATCAAGTCGCTGCCCAAGGCCGTACGCAAGAACTTCGTGCCCGCCCCCGATGTGGCCCGCACTGCAGCAGCTGCGCTGGCGGCTGACTTTGACCCCGCTTTGGACGCGCTGGAACCGTCCCTGGAGCTGGCACTGCGGCGGATCCGCGGCCACATCATTCCGCCGGGATCCTGGAATTGGGACGCGGTGCCGGTGCACCTCCGGATGACCTTCCAGGTGGTGGACGGCAAGGGCCGGATCCTGGGCGAGGGCAAAGACCTGTCCCGGCTGCAAGAGGAGCTGGCCGGCGAAACCCGCCGGGCCATTGCCGCTTCACTGGGCGCCACACCGAAGACCGTCGGGCACCGACCCAGCGAGGAACGAGCGCGTTTAGATAGGTCTCCACGCAGCGCCGGCGAGCCTTCTTCGTCCGCCGGAAATACGGCCCGCGAACAGTCAGGCCTGCCCGCGTGGACGGTCGGCACCGTCGACCGCGAGGTCAAACGCCTGGTCGCCGGCCACACCGTCACCGGCTACCCCGCGCTGGTGGATGAAGGCAGCAGCGTCGGCCTGCGCATCTTCCAGACGCAGGCAGAGCAGCTCGCCGCGATGCGCGGCGGGGTCATCCGCCTGCTGGCCCTGCGTGTGCCCTCCCCTGACCGGTATGTGCTGGAGCACCTAAGCAACAACGAGAAGCTCACCTTCAGCCAGAACCCGCACGGCAGCGTCGCCTCGCTGATCGCGGACTGCACCCTCGCCGCAGTCGACAAGCTCACGCCGGCCGAGCTGCCCTGGTCGGAGGCCGCTTTTGATGCGTTGTACGAGGTGGTGCGTGCGGAACTGATCGATACCGTCTTCACAGTCACAGCCGTCGTCGAACGCATCCTGGCCAGCACGCGCAGGATCGAAAAGGCGCTGAAGGGGAGCACCAGCCTGGCCCTGATCTCCGCCCTGAACGATGTTAAGTCGCAGCTGGAACGGCTGGTTTACCCCGGCTTCGTGGCCAAAACCGGCTACGCCCAGCTCAGCCAGCTGCCCCGTTACCTGACGGCCATTGAACGGCGGCTGGAGAAGCTGCCCGCCAATGTCCAGCGCGACGGGCTGAACATGGCCGTGGTGCAGCGGCTGGAGGATGAGTACGACGGCGCCATGGCGGCCCTGGTGCCCGGCAGCGGGTCGGCGGGCGGCTACCGCAGCTCGCTGGCACACGTGCGCTGGATGCTCGAGGAGTTGCGGGTCAGCCTGTTCGCCGTCGAACTGGGAACCGCCTATTCCGTGTCGGAAAAGCGGATCCGGGCGGCGCTCAACCAGGCCCTCACTCCCGCCTGACGCTCGCTTGCCTGACAGGGGGCGCCCGATGCCCCGGTTCCGGACGGATGCACCAGCTGCGGACCGATGCCCCGGACGAGTCCAAGGCATCGGTCCGCACGTGCGGCATCCGTGCGCTGCTTTGGCTCAGGCCTCCGGAACAAACTCCCCGTGCCCGGCTTCACGCAGGGCTTCCCGCAGCCGCTCGGCGTTGGCATCCAGCTTCTCCGGATCAGGATTGTGGTCCACGTGGCCCCAGTCGAAGTCCGCCATCGAATTCACCGGCCAGACGTGCAGGTGCAGGTGTTCCACCTCGAAGCCGACAATCGTCAGTCCGGCGCGCGCCGATCCGAAGGCTTCCATCTGGGCCCGTCCGATGGTCTGCGCCACAGAGGTCAGCTTGGCCAGAAGGTCCGCGGGCACATCCGTCCAGCGGTCCACCTCCTGCCGGGGCACCACCAGGGTGTGGCCGTCGGTCAGTGGGCCGATGGTCAGGAATGCCACGGCCAGGTCATCCTTCCAGACAAAGCGGCCGGGGATCTCGCCGTTGATGATGCGGGTAAACAGGGTGCTCACAGAAACTCCTTAGATGGTCGAGGCGTCCAGCACGAACCGGTACTTCACGTCGCCTGCCACCATCCGGTCATAGGCCTCATTCAGCTGGTTTGCCGCCACGATTTCGATATCAGAAACCACGCCGTGCTCGGCACAGAAGTCCAGCATTTCCTGGGTTTCCTCGATCCCTCCGATCAGCGATCCGCCGTACGCCAGCCGCTTGCGGATGAGCATCCCGGGGTTGATCGACGGCATGTCCTCCGGCGGCAGCCCCAGCTGGATCAGTGCACCGTCACGCTTGAGCGTCCGCAGGTAGTCGTTGACGTCATGCTTGGCCGCAACGGTATCGATGATCACGTTCAGCGTCTGCCGGGCCCCCGCCATCTGGTCCTCGTTGGAGGATACGACGACGGCGTCAGCGCCCAGGGCGCGGGCGGCGTCGGCCTTTCCGGCGGAGGTGGTGAAGACGGTAACGTGCGCACCCATGGCCTTGGCCAGCTTGACCGCCATATGCCCCAGTCCACCCAGACCCACCACACCCACCGCGTCGCCCTCTTCCACACCGAGGTAGCGCAGCGGCGAGTAGGTGGTGACACCGGCGCAGAGCAGCGGGGCGACGGCGGCCGGGTCCAGGCTGGCGGGAACGCGCAGCACGTAGTGCTGGTCCACCACAATGCTCCGTGAGTAGCCGCCCTGGGTGATCTCGCCGTCGTGCCGCTTGTCCACGGCGCCGTACGTTCCCGTCATGCCCTGCTCACAGTACTGCTCAAGCCCTTCCAGGCAGTTCTCACATTCCCGGCAGGAGTCCACTATGCAGCCCACGCCCACCGTGTCCCCGCCGCTGAAGCGCGTCACGGCGGAGCCCACCCGGCTGACCCTGCCCACGATTTCGTGGCCGGGAACCAGCGGATAGGTATCGCCACCCCACTCGCCTCGGGTGGCATGGACGTCTGAGTGGCACAGCCCGCAGAAGTCGATGGAGATTTCCACGTCCTCCGGACCGGGCTCGCGGCGGTCGATGCTGGTGGCGCTCAGGCCGCTGTTCGGTGACGTTGCTGCGTAGGCATTGGTAAGGCTCATACCTTCAGCTTATCCGGCTGATGCGCCTCACCGGTTCGGCGCCGGTGGCCACCGGGAGGTCGGCATGGTTGGACCAGGCGGACCAGGATCCGGGGAAAAGAGCGGCACGGATACCGGCGATTTCCAGCGCCGCCACCTCATGGGCAGCTGTGACTCCAGAACCGCAATAGACGGCCACGGGGGTGGCGGATGTGATGCCCAGCGACGCAAACCGCTCCGCCAGCTGAGGTGCGGGCAGGAACTTTTGGTCTGCGCCCAGATTGGCCACGGTCGGGGCGCTGCGGGCGCCCGGGATATGCCCGGCCTTGGGATCCACCGGTTCCGTTTCGCCGCGGTAGCGCTCCCCGGCCCGCGCATCCAGCAGGACGCCGCGTCCGGCGAATTGTGCTACCTCATCGATCTCAAGGGTGGGCAGCTGTCCGAAGGAGAGCCGGACATCGCCCAGGCATGGCTGCTCCTGACCGTGGTCCCGCTCGTAACCGGCCCTCCGCCAGGCGGCCAGACCACCGTCGAGCAGTTGGACGCGGTCAAATCCGGCGTAGCGCAGCAGCCACCACAGGCGGGCCGCGGCCATATTTCCGCTGTCATCATAGGCCACCACGGTGTCACCGTCGTGGATGCCCCAGCAGCGTGCGGTTTCCTGGAACGCTGCCGGCTCCGGCAGCGGATGTCGGCCCGCCCTGGCATCGCCGTGGCCGCTCAGGTCCTTCTCCAGGTCCACAAAGACGGCTCCCGGAATATGCTCCTCCAGGTAGTGCTCATGGCCGTGCGTGTCCCCCAGTTTCCAACGGACGTCCAGCAGGACGGTGCGCGCCCCCGAGTCAATGCGGTGCTGCAGGGTCTGAACGTTCATCAGCGTTTCCATCAAATCTCCTTTGATTTGCGCAGCCTGGGTGTCCGGTACGGTTCGGCGGAACAGCTGCGGGTGGTGCTACCGGACAGACGGCGCATCCGGGATCACCGGAAGCACTGGTCTGATCGGCCTAAAACCACTCTAGCGCCGGCCACCGACAGAAGCGCAGGCCTGGATCCAGCTCGGCTGGACGACGTCGAGACCAACCTCTCGGGCAGCCGCTGGACCGGACGTCGAACCGGCGATCCGCGGCCGATCGACGTAGGAGACCAACCGCCGCCCAGCCGGGTCCGTGCCCGCCGTCGTCGTCCGTTGTGCCTCGTCTAGGCTGGGAACCATGGAAACTCCCCCACCCGCCCAAGGGCGCGCCTGGGCCGACCAGGCCGTGCGACGCATCGACGCGGAGAACAACCGCTCGGCTGACACCCACCTCTACGCCGTCCCGCTGCCCGAGGAATGGGGAGTCCAGCTGTACCTCAAGGACGAGTCCACGCACCGCTCCGGCAGCCTGAAACACCGGCTGGCGCGCTCGCTGTTCCTCTTTGGCCTGGTCAACGGCTGGATCGCCGAGGGCACCACCATCGTGGAGGCCACCTCCGGAAGCACCGCCGTCTCCGAGGCCTACTTTGCCCGGCTGATCGGTCTGCCCTTTGTCGCCGTGATGCCACGGACCACCAGCGCCGAAAAAATCGCGCTCATAGAGCAGTACGGTGGCCGCTGCCACTATGTGGAGCACGCCGGTGAGGTGTACGACGCTGCCGCACGGCTCGCGGCCGAGTGCGGCGGCCACTACATGGACCAGTTCACCTACGCTGAACGCGCTACCGACTGGCGCGGGAACAACAATATCGCCGAGTCGATCTTCGAGCAGTTGGCGCTGGAGGAGCATCCAATACCGCGCTGGATCGTGGTCGGAGCCGGGACCGGCGGCACCAGCGCGACGATCGGCCGTTACCTGCGCTACCACTGCCACGCCACGCAATTGGCCGTCGTGGACCCGGAGAATTCCGCCTTCTACCCCGGCTGGCGGTCCGGTGCCTCGGACTACAGCACCGGCATGCCGTCCCGGATCGAGGGCATCGGCCGGCCCCGGATGGAACCCAGCTTTATCCCCTCGGTGATCGACACCATGATCCAGGTCCCGGACGCCGCCTCCGTGGCCGCGATGCAGCATCTGCAGTCGCTGGCCGGCCTGTCCGCGGGTCCCTCCACTGGGACCAACCTATGGGGCGTTTGGCAACTGATCGCCGGGATGATTGCCGCCGGTGAGCGCGGCAGCGTGGTCTCCCTGATGTGCGACGGCGGCGAACGGTATGCGGGCAGCTACAACAATCCTGCGTGGCTGGCTGAGAAGGGGCTGGAGCCGGGGGCTTACGCGCAGACGCTGGATCGGTTCTTCGCTACGGGGCGCTGGGAGGGCTGACGGTCCGTGCCGTTGCTGGGTGGTGCGACGCCGGCGCGGACCAGGGGCCAAACGTCATGGGCACCAGTCAGACCGGTCATAGGCGTGGACCGGTCAGCGGACCGGTCATAGCCATCGGAGTTTAAACCGAGAAATGGCCTGAATCCACAGCTAGGCTCAGTCCGGCCGAAATTGTCGGTACCCTCTGGCATGGTGGGGTTATGGACACCAACGAGGCATCCGGACTAGCTGGGCCTTTCCAACCCGCCCTGCCCGTTCCGGTGGCCTTCAAAGCTTCAGCCGGTGCGTCCACAGCCGTTTGCAGGGAGCCGGAAATTGTCGGTACCCTCCGGCATGGTGGGGTTATGGACACCGATCAGGCCGAGAGCGCGGACATTGCCACAGCAGCGGTTCCCGCCGCGGCGGCTCCCGCGGTGACGAGGCTTGGTGCGTCAGAGGTGAACGGCTGGATCGCAGCCCTTGTTGCGATTGATCGGGACGTTGACGATGCCTCCCGGAGAGATCAGATCCGTGCCTTGGAAGACCTCAAATCCGCTGCCGCCGCGGCTCAAGCACTGATCTCGGTCGACTTTGACGCCTCCCAACGCCGCCTCCAGGCCGAGGCTGGAACACCTGCGGCGAAACTGGGTCTTGGCATCGGCAAGCAGATAGCCTTGGCCCGCCGCGAATCCCCGAAGCGAGGGTGCCAACACCTGGGCCTGGCCAAAATCCTGACCACGGAGATGCCACACACGTTTGCCGCACTTACCGCTGGCCTATTGACCGAATGGCGGGCCACCATGCTGGTTCGGGAAACGGCCTGCCTGCGCCTCGAAGACCGTCACGCCGTCGACGACGAGCTCGCTGCCGACACCGGAATCCTCGAGGGCGTCGGCGACGAAGCCCTCGGCGCCCTGGCCCGTGGAATCGCCTACCGCTTGGACCCACACGCTGCCCTGGCCCGAGCGTCCAAAGCCGAGGGCGATCGGTATGTCAGCCTGCGTCCCGCACCGGACACCATGACGTACCTCACAGCCCTGCTGCCGGTGAAAGCCGGCGTCGCGGTCTACGCGGCACTCTCCCGTGCGGCGGACAGCCTCAGCGCCGGCGGCGACATGCGCCCACACCACCAGATCATGGCCGACCTGCTGACCCAGCGCATTACCGGCAACCCCGCCGGACCCAGCCGAATCGAAATCCAGCTGGTCATGACGGACCGCACGTTATTACAAGGCGACAGCGAGCCAGCCTACCTCCCAGGCTACGGCCCCATCCCCGCCCAACAGGCCCGCAATCTCGCCCGGGACTCCGGGAAGACGAACCGCGGCAACAGGAATGACGAGCGGACCGAGACCTGGCTACGCCGGCTCTACACCTCCCCGGGCGCCGGGGAACTGATCGCCATGGACGCCAAAAGCCGCCTCCTGCCCCGGGCACTGAAGCGCGTCATCAAAACCAGGGACAACACCTGCCGCTTCCCCTACTGCAACGCACCCATCCGGCACGCCGACCATGTCGTACCCTGGCGGATCAGCCACGACACCAGCGAAGCCAATGCCCAAGGACTTTGCGTTGCCTGCAATCAGGCCAAAGAAGCTCCCGGATGGTCGGCACAGCCACGCCCTGGCCCCCGCCACACGGTTGAAATCACCACCCCAACAGGCCATACCTACACCTCCACCGCGCCGCCCCTCCCGGGAAGCAGCCTCGGCGCGTATCCAACGGGGTTGAGGCCAGTTCCCCCGATATCAAAAGCAGCGGGTTGAGGCCTCAGAGGTCACAAACCCGCGGATCGAGCATGGAACGAACTGACGGGCATGAACCCTGCCGCCATTCCTGTTTGCCGAACTGGTCCCGCGTCGCGTCCACGAAGACCTCCACTGAGCTGATTGAAGCTCCCACCCGGTAGAAAGTGACGACGTAGTCGCCCTCACTCGTCGGCCGTGCCAAGGCAAGTTCCGCCCCTGCGGCTCCCGCCGCAGATGCCATGCAGTCCAGCGCCGTCTGGGGAACGCTCTGCGCCTGGTCGAGAACAATCCCACCGCAATTCGGCAGCGGCTGGCGCGACCGGAATGCGTCCGGCGCAGAAGCCGAGGAGCGGGAATCGGAAATGACTTTCGATTTGTCGGTGAAAGTCGGAAGCGGGCTACTCGCCGCTCCCCCGCACCCCTCGATGGGCAGCGCTGCCACACAGGTCAGCAGTAATCCCGCAGTCACGTTAAGTCGCGATGAATGCCGACGACGGATACCTCGGCTCGTTCTGCCCATCCAGCACACCCCCTTGTTCCTGCAGCGGGATTAGGAATTGCTTTTATGACCGTACCCCTAGTTCGGCCCGAAGCCTCGGCCGCGGTAAGAGAGGGATAGTGAGGGTCGAACTACTTTCGGATCGGGTGGTGGGAGTCGAGGCTGATTGTTTGGCCCGGCGACAGTACGTCGTTGGGAAGATCGGCAAAATCGAACCAGACCCGTCCGCCCTCAACCAGAGGCCGGTTTGCCGTCTCCAGCTCGGCTGTCTCCATATTGAAGCGGGCTGCCACCTGGAATTCGAGGTCCCCCGGCGCGGTGGTGTAGGTCAGCGGAATGCCATCCGGTCCGGAGGTGAAGGACCCCTGCGCGCCATTCAGCGTCGCATCTCCCGGCATCACGCTCACCCGGGTGCCGGCAGGAATCGGCGCTCCGGGCACCAAGCCGGGGTTGTAGCGCAACAATTCGTCGGTGGTGCACCTGAATCTGTAGCCCAGGCTGTCAAAGGAGTCGCCGTCGACGGTGACGTAGTAATCGGCGTGGCCAAACGAGTTCGCTGTAATCTTTCCGGATCCGGCCCTTCTGTACACCGGATTCTTCTGCAACTGGAGGACCATGCCGGGGTGCAGGAAATCCCGGTTGCCAACTGAATACACGTAGGGGACCTTGTTGGCTTCGGCCAGCTGGTCGGAAGTGATCCCGAAGCGGTACGTGATGCCCTGGATCCCGTCGTCCTGCACCACCGTGTAGGTCAAGGGGATACCGTTGCCGTCAGCAGTGGCGACCCCCATGGCGGCCTTGATCGGTCCTGGCGGAGGGATGAGCCGCAGCTTGGTCCCTGGGGTCAGCGGTGCCCCGGGCGTGAGGTTGTTGAAGGCTTCGATCTTCGCCTGCGATAGGTGGTAGTCCTTGCTCAGGTGGGCGTAGCTGTCCCCGGCGACAGTCGTATAGAAATCGACATTCCCGAACGAATCCAGCACCTTCGTCCCGGTGCCACCGGGCTTGCTGCCCACGCCGGCGGCACCAGTTGCGGCGTCGCTACCCGTCGCGGCGACCGGACGCGAGGTGATCAGCGCGGTCGACGTCGGCGACTGTGGCGAGGCTCCGTTTGGCGTGCAAGCTGAGGCTGCCAGGACAATCAATCCCAACACCAGCGCAGCGGCAGGTCTTTTCATCTATCCCCCAAATAGTCAGGCCCCTCAGCCCTCTGGTGCTGTCCTACTGGAGTCGCAGAGAATCGTCATGGTGGCCTGGGTGAACCATATCACTGAAGAAGAGCTATACGTCCACGCTCTCCCGCGACGTCAGATGGCGGAATTCGGTGCCGTAGAGCCCGCCGATCCGCTGCACATGGGATTCTGTGAATCCCAGTCCCTTCTCATTCAGCAGCCCGTCATGGATCTGGAATGCCTTAGGCGCACGGACGGAGTTCACAAAGTCGATGACTTCGGCGACCTTGGACCACGGTGCGTGGATCGGCACCAGCAGGGTCTGGATGGTGATCCCGGGCGGAACAATGAGTGAGTCCCCCGGGTGGTAGACGTTCCCGTCCACCAGGTAGCCGATGTTCGCCACCATGGGAATCTGTGCGTGGATAAGTGCGTGCTGGCCGCCGAAGGTGCGGACGGAGAAGCTGGCAACCTCAAAGGTGGAGTGCGGAGCCGCATCGGTGATCCGCTCCGCCGCTTCCGGCGCAGCCTTGCGGAGCGCCGCGGCGACGTTTGCCGGCGCATGAACCGTCAGCCGGCCATCGGCGGCAAGGGCCGCCACCACCTTGTCCGTGTCCAGGTGGTCGGCATGCTCGTGCGTGACCAGGATGGCCTCCGCCCCTTTGAAAGCCTCCTCAGTTTCGGAGAAGATCCCGGGATCAATCACCAAAACGTGGCCGTCTTTTTCCAGCCGGACACAGGCGTGTGTGTACTTTGTCAGCTTCATTGCCCCAGCCTACGTCCGCCCCAGCCGCACCCGCCACCGCCCACTCAATGACGAGAGGTCCGGTGGGATAATCTTGGAGTTCGGGAATGGAAGCTATCAGGAAGCGAGCGACTTTGATGTCCCAGGCAGCAGGGCCGGACGGGTCAGCCCAGGGCGCTCCGGCTAAGGAACAGCGGGTGACCAAGCAAAGGCTTGCCGTCGGCGCCGCCTTGGACAAGCTCGACGACTTTGTCAGCACCCAGGAGCTTCACCGCCTCCTGCAGAACGACGGGGCCTCCGTCTCGTTGGCCACCTCATACCGAATCCTGGCGTCCATGGCGGAGGAAGGCCTGGTGGACGTTCTCCGTAATGCAGACGGGGAAGCGGTCTACCGCCGCTGCTCGGTCTCCTCCCACCACCATCACCTGCTCTGCCGCCGGTGCGGTAAGGCCGTCGAGGTGGAGGCTCCAGCAGTGGAAAAGTGGGCGGCGAGGACAGCCGAAGAAAACGGCTATACCCAGGTCCAGCACACGGTTGAGATCTATGGCCTGTGCCCGGACTGCTCCGCCCTGGCCCGCTAGCGTCGGCCCGGCCACGGAGTAGTCCGCCGCGGCACTGAACCCGCGGAACAGAACCTGCGGCGCCGTCGTCGGCCTGCCATCTAGCGCGCCGGGACCTCGGCAATCGTGACGCTGTCCGTTTCAGCGCGCATCAGCCGGCCGCTGCTGCCGCGACGCCGCCGGTAAAAACCGGTGCCGCGGCAAATCAGGTATATGAGGAAAGACAGCGTTGTCACGTAGGGACTGATCGGGATCCGTCCGCCCAGGGCCAGCAGGATCCCGCCTACAGTGGCCGTGACGGCGAACGCGATGCTCAGCAGCACCACCAGCCGCGGCGAGGACGTGACCTGCAGGGCGGCAGCGGCCGGGGTGATCACCAGGGCCAGCACCAGCAGCGCGCCCACAATCTGGATGGACAGCGCGATGGAGATGCCCAGCAGGAACATGAACGCCAGGGAGAGCATCCGCACTGGGACCCCACGCGCCTGGGCAATGTCCGGGTCGGCGCTGGCAAAGGTCAGTGGCCGCCAGATGGCCAGGAGTCCGGCCACCACAACGACGGCGGTGCCCACCAGCATGGACAGCTGCGTTGAGTCCACCGAGACGATCTGCCCGGTCAGCAGGCCGAATTTGTTCGCTGCCCGGCCCTGGTACAGCGAGAGGAACAGGATGCCCAGGCCCAGCCCGAACGGCATGACCACCCCGATGATGGAGTTCCGCTCGCGCGCCCTGACGCCCATCACGCCCAGCAGCAGTGCCGCCAGCACGGAGCCGACCAGCGACCCCATGATCACGTCTGCACCGATCAGCAGTGCGAACGCGGCGCCAGCGAAGGAGAGCTCGGCAATCCCGTGGACGGCGAAGGCCAGGTCGCGCATCATCACGAACGTGCCGATCAGCCCGCCCACCAGGCCCAGCACGGCGCCGGCGGCAATCGAGTCGCGGAACAGCGGCAGCAGCTCCCCGTAGTTCTGGAAATTGAAGGCGGCATCCAGGAAGTCCTGCCAGTTCATCAGAATCCTTCCACCAGGTGGTCGGCATGCAGGTGGTCGGCATGCAGGTGGTCGGCTTCGTGGTCGGCGTGGTCGTGCGTCGTGGCGTCGGGGAGCCCGACGACGACGATCCTCCCGTTGACCTGCAGGACCTCGACGTGGGTGCCGTACAGGTCGGAGAGCACCTCGGTGGTCATGACCTCCTCCGGCGTGCCGACCCGGAACTTGCCGCCTGCCAGGTAGAGCACCCGATCCACGTGCTCGATGATCGGGTTGATCTCGTGGGTGACAAACACGACCGCGCTCTGGTTGTCCTTGCACTGGTCGCTGACCAGCTTGCTCACCGCCTTCTGGTGGTTCAGGTCCAGGGACAGCAGTGCCTCGTCGCAGAGCAGCACCTCGGGGTCCGTGGCCAGTGCCTGGGCCACCCGCAGCCGCTGCTGTTCCCCGCCGGAGAGCAGCCCGACCGGCACCTGCGCGTAATCCGTGGCGCCCACCTTGGCCAGCAGTTCATCCACGCGGCGGTGGTGTTCCCGGCCGCGGATCCGCACTCCCCAGCGGTGGCCGTCCAGTCCCAGCCCCACCAGGTCGCGGGCACGCAGCGGCGTGTCCCGGGCAAAGGATTTTTGCTGCGGCACGTAGCCGATGTGCCGGCTGCCGCGCCGTGCAGCCTCCCCGCCCACGGTCACGGTACCGGCGCGCAGCGGCTGCAGCCCCAGCATCACCTTCAGGAAACTGGTTTTGCCACTGCCGTTGGGGCCCAGCACTGCGAAGAATTCCCCTGCCCTGATCTGGAGGTCCAGACCGTCCCAGAGGGTACGGTCGCCGAAGCCCAGCGAAGCTCCCTGCAGGCTCACCACGGTCTCCGGCGTGGCTTCCCCAACCGCGAAATCCTCAGTCACGCCGTCTTGATCCACCACCGGCTACTTCGCCAGCGCCTGTTGAATGTTATTGGCGTTCTGGCTCATCCAGCCCAGGTAGTCCAGTCCGTCCGGCAGGGTTTCGGTGAAATTGACCACCGGCACGCCGGCCGCTTCGGCTGCCTTCCTGACCGTCTCCGTCTGCGGCCCCTCGGTCTGGTCGTTGTAGGCCAGGAACCGTACACCCTTGCCGCCGACCAGGTCGGTGGTCTGCTTCAGCACCCCGGCCGGAACGTCGGAGCCTTCCTCGATGGCGTGGCTGTAGGCCTCCGGCGTCCTGTTCTCCAGGCCGGCGGCCTGCAGCAGGTACAGCGGGACAGGTTCGGTGATGGCCACCGGATCGCCGGAGTGTTCCGCCTTCGCGGCGTCCAGCTTGCCGGCGATCCCCGAAATGGAGCTCTTGAAGGATGCTGCATTGGCCCTGAAGGCCGTGGCATCCGCCGGGTCCAGGGCGGTCAGCCGCTCCGCAAGCGCGTCGGCCAGCTTGGTCATGGTCGGCAGGCTGTACCAGACATGTTCGTTGAAGTCGGCCTTATTGGCGGGCGTCTGCAGTCCGGACAGATCCACGACGTTGACAATCCTGTCCGCACTCAGCGTTCCGCCGCCGGCCAGCTGGTCGAAGAAGTCGTCGTATCCCCCGCCGTTTTCAATCCCCAGCTGCGCCTTGGAAACGGTCAGTTTGTCCTGTGCGGTGGCCTGGTAGGAGTGCGGGTCCTGGCTGGGCCCCTTGATGATGGAAGTGACGTTCACCTTGCTGCCGCCGATGGCCCCGGCGATGCTGCCGTAGACATCGGTGGACGCCACCACGCTGATCTTGCCTTCCGCGGTGGTGCTTCCCGCAGCAGCCGACGACGACGGCCCGGCTCCGCAGGCGGAAAGCAGCACTGCGCCGGCCAGCAGGGAAAAAATGGCCAGCGCCGCGCGACGCGCGGAGGACAGGAGTGGCATACGTGCCTTCAGATGAGAATAAGAACGAATAAGAACTGCTTCCAAGCATAACCCAAATGGGAACCGTTCGCACCAAGGGTCAGCGGTGGCCGTTGGCCCGCCGCTCCCCGACCCGGCGCAAGCCCTTCTCCTGCGTGGCATCGCGGATTTCCCCCACCAACTGCTCAATCACGTCCTCCAGGAACAGCACACCCCGGGTGGCGCCGTCGGCGGACATCACCCGCGCCAAGTGGGATCCGGTGCGCTGCATGGTGGCCAGGGCGGCCTCCACCTCGGTGTCCAGTGCCAGGTTAACCAGGGTGCGGACCCGGCTTTCGGCGATCGGGTGCCCGTAGCTTTCGGCCGGGATCGCCAGCACATCCTTCACGTGCAGGTAGCCGGTCAGGTTGGCCGCCGGATCGGCCAGCACGAAGCGGGAGAATCCGGTGCGGCGGACGGCGCGTTCGAAGTCGACCGGGGTGGCCGTCGTCGGCAGCGTGACCAGGTCCTCCAGCGGGACCATGATATTGCCCGCGGTGAACGCGGAAAACTCCAGGGCGCCGTTGATCAGGCCGGTCTCGTCGGCCATCAGGCCGTGCCGGGTGGACTCCTGCACAATGGACTGCACCTCCTCCAGGGTGAAGGACGATGACACCTCGTCCTTGGGATCGACGCGCAGCAGGCGCAGGCTGTGGTTGGCCATCCAGTTCAGCGCGTGGATCACCGGCTTGACCAGCCTGCCGATGAAGACCAGAGGGGGCGCCAGCAGGACCGCGGCCCTGTCCGCGGTGGACACAGAAATGTTCTTGGGCACCATCTCGCCGAATGTCACGTGCAGGAAGGTCACCAGCAGCAGCGCCACCACAAAGGCCACCGGACCGGAGACGTCTTCCGGCACCCCCGCCGCTTGCAGCGGATCGGCCAGCAGATGGTGGATGGCAGGCTCCGCGACATTAAGGATCAGCAGTGAGCAGACCGTAATGCCCAGCTGGGCACAGGCCAGCATCAGTGACACGTTCTCCATCGCGGCGAGCGTGGTCTTGGCGCGCGCCGAACCGGCATCCGCGCGCGGCTCAATCTGGCTTCGGCGCGCGGACATGATGGCGAATTCAGCGGCCACGAAGAACGCGTTGCCCAGCAGCAGCACCACCAGCCACAGGATTCCGGCCCAGCCGCTCATTCGGTTCCCCCTTCGCCGTCGGCCGTTGCCGGGGCAGGCAGGAAGCGGATCCGCTCAATCCGGCGCCCGTCCATCCGCTCGACTTCCAGCCGCCCGCCGTCGAGCTCCACCAGATCCCCCACAATGGGGATCCGGCCCAGGGCCGCCATCATGAAGCCGCCGACGGTCTCGTAGCTGGATTCATCTGGGACCAAAAGCCCGGGGACCTGCTCGCTGACCTCATCGGGGCGCATCAGGCCGGGGAAATACCATTCGCCGCTGGCGCTCTGCAGCACCCCCGGCTTGGTGCGGTCATGCTCGTCGGAGACCTCGCCGACGATTTCCTCCACCAGGTCCTCCAGCGTGGTCACACCCGCGGTCCCGCCGTACTCATCGAGCACGACGGCCAGCTGCAGATTACCCTCACGCAATTCGGAGAGCAGCGAATCCAGGTGGATGGTCTCCGGCACCCGCAGCACTTCGGTCATAATGGCACCGGCCTGCAGGCCAGCGCGCTTGGCCGACGGCACCGCAATGGCCTTCTTCACATGCACCACACCGCGGATGTCATCCGGGGAGTCGCCTATCACCGGGAAACGGGAGAAGCCTGTCCGACGGGCCGATTCAAGGATGTCCGCCACGCTCTGGTCCGCCTCGATGGTTTCCACCCGGATGCGCGGCGTCATCACATCCGCGGCCGTGCGGTCGGAGAAGCTCAGCGTCCTGGCCACGAAGTTGGCCGTTCCGGCGTCAAGGGTGCCCATCGCAGCGGAGCGCCGCACCAGCGAGGCCAGCTCGGCCGGGGTCCGGGCGCCGGAGATCTCCTCCTTGGCCTCCAGACCGAAGATATTCAGCACCTTGTTCGCCACGCTGTTGAGCAGGATCACGGCGGGCTTGAACACCGCGGTGAACACCAACTGCGGGCGCGCCACGGCCTTGCCGATCTCCAGCGACAGCGAGATGGCCAGGTTCTTGGGCACCAGCTCACCGATCAGCATGGACAGCAGGGTGGCGATGATCATTGCGGCCGTCAGTGCCACCGGCTGGACCACCGTGGCGGGAAGCCCGACGGCAGCCAGCGGCACCGAGAGCAGCACGCCTACGGAGGGCTCCATCACGAAGCCGGTCAGCAGCGTGGTGAGGGTAATGCCCAGCTGGCAGCTGGAAAGCTGGGTGGACAGCGACTTCAGGCAGCGCAACAGCGGCTCGGCCGCCTTATCGCCGCTGTCGACGGCGCGCTGGACGGTGGACTGGTCCAGGGCCACCAGGGAAAATTCGACGGCGACAAAGAAGCCGGTGCCCAAAATCAGCAGCAGGCTGACCCCTACGAGGATCCATTCCATCAGCGGTCCGCCCCAGGGCTGAACCTGACGGGCGCATTCAGCGCGCGAACAGGTGGGGGGTGGTCGGCCGTACCGGCGGCCGAGACGGCAGTAGCAGGACGGTGGGCACGGGGGCGGGGTCTGCCGGCGTTGCGCGCGTTCGAGGTACTGCGGCTCGAACCCGGGCGCCGGCCCCTAGAGTTACTGTCCATAGAACCCTCAGTCTACAGGAGTGTACCGCCAGTCGGCTGAGGCGCCAGGTACCGTCGCACCATGCCGACGGTGCGGAATCCCAGCCGCCGGTAGATGCCGGGCCCCCTGGGCGGAGGCCGTCAGCAGTGCGTGGCTGGCGCCGTGCTGCCGGGCCATCGCCAGGCAGTGCTCTGTCATCAGGGTGCCGAAGCCGCGGCCGCGCTGGCCGGAGTCGGTCACCACATGTTCCACCGCGGACACTCCGCCCGCGGTGAATACCGCGGCGCAGGCCACTGGCCGGCCGTCGAGCAGTCCGAGCGCGTAGTGGCTGCGGCCCGGGGCCAGTTCGAGCACCTCGAACAGCCCGGCGGCCAGCTGTGCCCGGCCGTCCGCCGCGACAGACGGATCCCAGACTTTGCTCCAGCGCTCCAGCTCCGGCCCTGTTACGGCCGCGGTGATCTCCCATGCCTCCACCGAACCGCCTGCGCCGGTGCCCGCCGGCCGGGCCAGGCTGGCCATCATCACCGGTTCTTCCTCCACGAAAGCGAAGCCGGCGGCCACCAGGCGCTCCTCCACGGACTCCGGCTCGAGCCCGGGCCAGACGTGCCACAGCCCGCCGGCACCGGGAGTGCCCTGGAGCCGGGCCAACACGCCGGACCCGACCCGGAGCACCCCGGCCAGCTCCGGATGCCCGCCGCCCAGCGCAAACCAGGCGCCGCCGTCGTCGTCCGCGCCGTTCCGGGTCCGCATCAGATGCGTGGCCAGGTAGGCATCGCGGGCCGCCGCCAGCGGTGCGACCGTGCTGGAGGAACAGCTAGAGCCGGGTGTCGAACGAGTCACAGAAGACATTCTCATTGAATGTCCCCTGGAACGCTGACTTGCCCTGGATCTTCTCCACCGTGGCGCGGATGGCTTCCGGGGTGGCCGCGTGGGCGTGGATCGCCGTCTTCACCATCGGCACATCGATGAGGTGGTTCGGCTGGTTCAGCGACACGAACACCGTGGGCACCTCCGTGACGTACCAGGGGATTTCCGCGGCCATCGGGGTGGACCACTTGATCCGGATCGCCGCCTCCTGGGCAAAACCCTTCACATCGGCGAAGACGAACGCGGCGTCGTACTTCTGCGCGTAGTCCCCCGTCGCCTCCTCGGAGATGACGGACATGAAGTTCACGCCGGTCTCCCCCGCCGCCTCGCGCTGCGCCGCGGTGCGGAAAACGTGCACCTCGAAGCCGGCGTTCTCCAGCTCCTTGCGGACCGTGTCCAGGTAGGCGAGCGGATCGGCGCGGGTGAAGTCCGCCCCGCCGGAGATCCCGTACAGCCGGATCCGCGGGTGGGTCTGCGGCGTAATGGGCAGGTTGTTGGCTGTGTCCTTGACCAGCGTGACCGTCTTGTCCGCGATGGCAGCCGCCACCGCGCGGTGCTCATCGCTGCCCACCAGGGCCAGCGCCTCCACCGGCGCGACGACGTCCTCCCGCGGAATGCGGTGCAGGCCCAGGGAGGCCTTGAGCGCCAGGATCCGGGCCAGCGCGTCGTGCAGCCGCGCCTGGGTGATGACGCCGTTGCGGTAGCCGTCCAGCATGTAGCCGAAGTCCTCCTGCGCGTTGCGGAAGAACAGGAACATGTCGCAGCCGGCCGCGATGGTGGCCGGTACCAGGTCCCGCCGGGGCATCGCCTGGGTCAGCCCGATCATCTGGGACGCGTCGGTGAGGATCAGGCCGTTGAAGCCGAGCTCCCCGCGGAGCAGGTCCTGGAGCAGTTCCGGGGCCAGCGTGGCGGGCATGATCTGCCGGTCCTCAATGCCGGGACGGAAGCGCCGGGACAGTTCCGGTGCTCCGATGTGGCCGATCATGATCGACTGCACGCCGTGCGCGATCATCTCCCGGTACACCTGCCCGTAGCTGCGGTCCCAGTCGTCGTAGCCCAGGGTGTTGTAGGAGGTGACCACGTGCTGGTCCCGCTCATCGATGCCGTCGCCCGGGAAGTGCTTCATGGCGCAGACCATGCCGGATTCGCTGATCCCGTCGAAGTATTCCTTGGCCCGCTCGATCACCACCTCCGGAGTGTTGCCGAAGGAACGGGTGGAGATGACCGTGTTGCGCCAGTTGTAGTGGATGTCCACGATCGGCGCGAACGCCCAGTTGCAGCCGATCGCGGTGCATTCCACCCCGGCCACCCGGCCCATCTCGCGGGCAATGTTCTTGTCCGGATGCGAGCCGGCCTGCAGGTGCGTGCAGACGAAGGTGCCGTCATCGCAGCTGCCGTAGCCGCCCATTTCCGGATTGGAGGCGACCAGCAGCGGGATCCGGGTTTTGGACTGGGCGTAGCGGATGTGCTCCTGGACGGCCGCGGCGGGTCCGGGCCGGTAGCGCATGCCGCCGACGTGGTAGTTCTCCAGCACCCCATTCAGGTACTCCGTGGAGTAGTCGTTGTTGTGGTTGATGAAGAGCTGGCCGATCTTTTCTTCCAGGCTCATCGAGGCGATGGTGCGGTGCACCCAGTCCACGGCTTCGTCGTCCAGGTTGAACGGCGCGGCCCGCAGGTCCACGCTGTATCCGGCCGGGCGGGCTGTGGGCGGGACCGTCCGCGCCGGGACCAGGCCGGCCACCGCAGCTGCGACCACCTCGTCCACGGGGTCTGAAATGTCGACGACGGCGCCGGACTCGTCGTCGCCGAGCGGTTCCAGCGTGGCCAGCTGGGAGTCCAGCAGCGTCGACGGCATGAAGTGCCCGCTGCGGCCCTCCAGCCTGGAGGCCAGCACCTCGCGCGTTCCGTTCAGGTGCAGGAAGACCGTGCTGGTTGACTGCGCCCGGATCGCGTCCCGGTAGCTGCGCTTGAGCGCCGAGCAGGCAATCACCAGGCCGGCACCGCCGGCGGCAGCCAGTTCTTTGCCCACCTTGGCCAGCCAGGGCCAGCGGTCGCCGTCGTCCAGCGGCGTACCGGCGGCCATCTTGGACACATTCTCCACCGGGTGCAGCGAGTCCCCGTCGATGAAGGGGACGCCCAGCTCCCGGGCCACCAGGGCGCCAATGGTGGTCTTTCCGCAGCCGGAAACTCCCATCACCACGACGCTCGGCCTGCGGTCGCCTTCAGGAATCACGGTTGTCACCAGTCATGCACCGTGCCGTCTGCCAGTCGGTTGTAGGGAAGGTAGGCCTGCTGGTACGGGAAGGACGCGGCGGCCTCCTCGTTGAGCTCCACGCCCAGGCCGGGATTGTCCCCCGGGTGCAGGTAGCCGTCCACGAAGGTCATGGACTGCTCAAAGACCGTGTTCGTCTTCTCGCTGTGCTCCATGTATTCCTGGATGCCGAAGTTGTGGATCGCCAGGCCCAGGTGGGTCTGTGCGGCCAGGCCCACGGGCGAAACATCGGTGGGGCCGTGGAAGCCGGACTTGATCTGGTACTGCGCGGCGTAGTCCATTACCTTTTTCAGCGGTGAGATCCCGCCGAAGTGGGTGGAGGCGGCCCGGACATAATCGATCAGCTGTTCACGGATCAGGGTCTGGAAATCAAACACCGTGTTGAAGACCTCGCCCACGGCCAGCGGCGTGGTGGTGTGCTGGCGGACCAGCCGGAACGCGTCCTGGTTTTCCGCCGGGGTGCAGTCCTCCAGCCAGAAGAGATCGTAGGGCTCCAGCGCCTTGCCCAATTTGGCCGCCTGGATCGGCGTCATCCGGTGGTGCCCGTCGTGCAGCAGCGGCAGTTCCGGACCGAACTCGTTGCGCACCGCCTCGAACACGGTAGGCACGTGCCGCAGGTAGGCCCTGGTATCCCAGTCCTCCTCCGCCGGCTGCGGACCGCGGCCAGCCGGCTCGTAGTCATACCGCTCGCCGGTGGCCTGGGCCTGGGCCGCCACCCCGTAGAGGGCATGGATACCCGGAATGGAGGACTGCACCCGGATGGATTTGTACCCCTCCTCCAGGTGCATCCTGATCGAATCGAACAGCTCGGGCAAATCCCGCCCGGAGGCGTGCCCGTAGGTGCGCAACGCGGTTCGGGAGGCCCCGCCCAGCAACTGGTAGACGGGCATCCCGGCCGCCTTGCCCTTGATGTCCCACAGCGCCATGTCAACGGCGGCGATGGCCGCCATGGTGACAGGTCCGCGGCGCCAGTAGGCGCTGCGGTAGAGGAACTGCCACGTGTCCTCAATCCGGTGCGGGTCGCGCTCGATCAGCAGCGGCGCCACGTGCTCCTTGAGATAGGTGGCCACCGCCAGCTCACGGCCGTTCAGGGTGGCATCGCCGAGACCGGTGATCCCCTCATCGGTGGTGATCTTCAGGGTCACGAAGTTCCGGGACGGACTGGTGACGATGACGTCGGCGGCGATAATTTTCATTGCGTTCCTTTCGGCGGGGACGGGTTTCAGGATTCGAGCGGGGTGGACGGGGGAAGGGGCGCGGCGGTACCCGAAGCGGCGGGCGCGGCGCCGTCGTCGTCGGACCTGACAGCAACCGCCTGCCGGCGGGCGGCAATTTCGGCGACAATCTCCTTATGCCGCGCGTCCGTCAGCGGGTAGGCCAGCATCACCAGCAGCGCCAGCACCGAGAAGACCACCGGCAGCAGGCCCGCACCGGCGCGGATGCCCCACACCGCTTGTGTACTCTGATGCGCCGAGCCGGCAGCGTAGCCGCCCCAGGCCAGTGCATAGGCAGCCAAGGCTCCGCCCACGGCCTGCCCGGTTTTCCGGGTAAAGGAGAACAGCGCGTAGGTAATGCCCTCGGTGCGCACGTGGGTCTTCCATTCGCCATACTCGACGGTGTCCGCCTCCAGCGCCCAGACCAGCATGTTGACCAGCAGGATGCCGAACTGCGTGATGACCAGGCCGGCAAAAGCCAGCGGCACCATGGTGGCCGGGGACAGGAAGACGATCAGCCCGCCGACCACCACAATCAGCGCGGCGTAGATGTACGTCTGCTTCTTGCCAAACCGGCGGACCACCCTGGGGAGGAAGGCGCCCATGCCAAAGGTCAGCACAATGTTGACTATCGAGAGCACCGCGTACAGCGGCAGCGAGTGGAGCACATCGCGGAAGTAGTAGATCTGGACGGTGCTTACGGCCAGCATTCCGGTCAGGAACAGAAACGAGCTCACGCACAGCAGCAGCAGCGGCTTGTTGCCCTTCAGCGTGGCAAGACTTTGCCTGACGGTGACCTTGGGAACGTCGCGGACCACGCGTTCCTTGGCGGTGAATCCGGTGAACAGGTAGAGGCCGGTTCCCACCACGGCGAAAATGACGGTCAGGGTGGTGAACAGCGGCTGGAGATTCACCCCGTGCACCATCAGCGGGGCAATAAAGATGCCCAGGAAGGAGCCCACGGCTACCGCGCCGATGGTCCGCGCGCTGGCCAGTTTGGCCCGCTCGCCCGCCACCTGCGTCATGGCGCCGGCCAGCGAGCCGTAGGGAATGTTGACCATGCTGTAGGCCAGGCCCAGCAGCGTGTAACTGACATAGGCCCAGATCAGCATGCCGCTCTGGCCGATCTGCGGGATGGAGAAGCTGGCTACGCTCAGCAGCAGCAGCGGAAGGGAGCCGAACATGATGAACGGGCGGAACTTGCCGAACCTCTTGCTGTAGGTCCGGTCCACCATGCGGCCGGCAAACACATCGGAGAAGGCGTCGAACACGCGGACCACCAGCAGCAGCGTTCCGGCGGCGGCCGCACTGATTCCGGCGACGTCCGTGTAATAGAGCAGCAGGAACATGGTGGCCGTGGTGAAGGCCAGGTTATTGGCCGCGTCGCCGGCGCCGTAGCCCAGGATGCTGAGCTTGGACAGCGGCTTCAGCGCCGCGTTTGCGGCACCGGGCCCGTTCTCCGGGTTGGTCCCGTTCTTCGGGTTGGTCCCGGCGACGGCGGGACCGGCTTTGCTGCCGACGGCGGCGGGGCTGCCTTGGGCGGCTTTGGCGCCGGTCTTTGCTTCATTTCGATGAGTCATGATGGTCACTATGGGCTCCTTTACCCGTTGTTCCCCCGTGTTGTCTTGCTTGTTGGTGCGTGGCAGGCCGGTTGGTGCGGCAGGTTCTGCCGGCAGCGCTATTTGCGCAGATTGGTCCAGCGGTTGCGCAGCGTGTGCGCTGCCGCCTTGGGACGGCGGTCCCGGGTGAAGGCGCCCTTCTTGTTGCCGTCCACCCGCATGATGCCGTTGGAGGTCTGGAAGTCCGCGAAGTTCCACACGTGCTCCCCTGCCATGGCCTCCACCCGGTCGAAGACCCGGTGATACATGTCCAGGAAATTCGACTGGTATTCCTCGGTCCAGGGCTGGTCGAAGACGGAATGCAGCCCGGGCATGGTGTCCGCGCCGTATTCGGTCATGATGATGGGTTTGCCGTATTTGGCCTCCCAGGCGAGCAGCTCCTTTTCCAGGGCCTGTTCCGCCGCGGCCAGGTCACCGGCCTGCAGGTACCAGCCGTAGTAGCGGTTGAGCATGATGACGTCGAAAAGGTCGCCCAGGGTTTCCTGGTCCGGACCGTCGAACATCACGTTGACGTAGCCCACGGGCCGCGTGGGGTCCAGTTCCCGGGTCAGCGCGGCCAGCGGTTCGAAGTACCCGCGCGAACCCTCCTCGGACGCGTTGGGCTCGTTGGCGATGCTCCAGATCACCACGGAGGGATGGTTCTTGTCCCGGGCCACGAGTTCGCTGATGGCCTGCCGGTGGCTCGCCGCGGTATTCTGGTCCACCCCGCCGTCCACAAAGGTCTTCTTGGCAATGCCGCCGAAGACGGCGCCGAAGCCCAGGTGGAGTCCCACGGCCGGCGTTTCGTCGATGACCACAATGCCGTGCCGGTCCGCGTAGTCCATCACTTCCTCGGCGTAGGGGTAATGCGAGGTCCGGAAGGAATTGGCGCCGGTCCAGTCCAGCAGCGCAAAGTCGTTGACCATCATGGCGTTGCTGTGGGCCTTGCCGATGGCGACATGGTCCTCATGCATGCCGAAGCCGGTGAAATAGAACGGCCGGCCGTTGATGAGGATCTCTTTTCCGCTCACCTCCACGGTCCGCACGCCCACCGGCAGCGTGTAGGAGTCCACCGGCTCCGCAGCCGTGGCGTCGTCGGACACCTCCACAGTCAGGCTGTACAGGTAGGCGCCCCCGGGCTGCCAGAGCCGGACGTCCTCGACCCTCAGCGAACCGCTGGGGCCCTCCGACGAGGCGACCTCCCGGCCGTCCTCGTCGGCGAGCCGGACCGTGACCCGTTCCCGGCCGTCCCCGCCGGCCACCGTGGTCCGGTAGCCGACCAGGCCCGCGCTGCCGTCGAGGTCCGTGACGACGGTGATGTCCTCAACACTGAGCGACGGCGTCGAGTACAGCCAGAGGGAGCGGTGCAGTCCGGCGTAGTTGTAGAAGTCGTGCAGGTAGGACTGCTTGCGGGTTCCGTCTTCGGCCACCTCAACGGTGCCGGGCGGAATGGTTGCCTGCGTCAGCTCGTTGTTCACGGCGATGGTCAGCCGGAAGGACTCCCCGGCCGGCACATGATCGGTGATGTCCGCCTCGAAGGGCAGGTAGCCGCCCACGTGCTCGGCCACCAGAACGTCATTGACCCAGACCAGGCCCTGGTGCGTGGCGGAGTCCAGCCGGAGCCGGATCCGCTGCCCCCGCCAGCCGCGCGGAACGCGGACCTGGCGCTGGTACCACACGTAGCCGACGTGGTCATGGATGGCCTGATCCGCAAACAGATCGTTGTAGCTGGCGGGAACCGCTATGTCCAGGTCCGTCTCCAGCCCGCCGGCAAACCATTCCTGCTGCCGGCCCACCCTGTCAAAGTCCACCTTGAACGCGTAAAGGCCGTCCAGGTTGATCAGTTCCCGGCTGGGGCCGGCTTGGGGCTTGAGCATGATAGGCCTTTCGCTTCCTTGCGGGACTACGCGGTCAGGGACGGGAACTGTCCCTGGAGCCAGACTAACTTCGGCCCGGCTGTGAGCTGTGTTACTTAACTAAAGCACCTCCGGCAATCATTGGCAAGCGGTTGCCAATAATTGCCGCGATTATCTTCCGCCGCATCCCTGATCAGGAAGCCGCTTCCCGGATCAGGACGCCGGATCGGCAGACCAGGACGACGGGATCGGCAGATCAGGAGCCGGCGGAGGCTGTGAAGGAGTCTGCGGCGGCCGCGAAGGAGTCTGCGGCACACTCAATCAGCTCCACCACCGCGGCTTCCCCGGCCGCCATGGGATCCAGCAGCCCGATCAGGGCCGCCGTGTCCTGGCCCGTCGGCAGGGCCAGCGCAGCCGCGATGCGCTCAGCGGCACCGTCCTGGACCGGCCGTCCGGCGGCCGCTGCCGAGCGCAGGAAGGCAATCCAGGCTCCGACCATCCGCGCCGCGGCGGCACCGGAGCGGCCGGCGGCGCGTTCGGCCCGAAGCACCGGCAGGGCCCGCATCCGGAGTTTACTGGAGCCATCCATGGCGATCTGGGCCAGGTAGTGCGCAATCCGGCTGTTACCGAAGCGTTCCAGCAGGGCGGCCCGGTAGGCCGGAATGTCCAGCCCGGCGGGCAGGTTTGCCTGCGCCTCGTCCCAGAAGTCAGCGATCCATTGCGCGCATTCGGGATCCGCCACCGCCTGGGCCACGGTTTCATGGCCTTTCAGGGTTCCGGCATAGGCCAGCAGGGAGTGCGCGCCGTTGAGCAGCCAGAGCTTGCGGTTCTCATAGGGCTCGATGTCCTCCACGAACACCGCACCGGCACGCTCCCAGTCCGGCCGACCGGACGGGAAACTGCCGCTGAGGATCCAGTTCCGGAACGGCTCTGCCACCACCGGCGAGTCGTCCTGGAATCCCGTGGCCCGCGCCACCAGCTCAATCTCGGCCGGCGTGGTGCGGGGCGTGATCCTGTCCACCGAGGTTCCGACGAAGCTGACGTGGGTGTCCATCCACGCTGCCAGCTCCGGGTCCGCGGCGGCGGCCATGCCACGGATCGCCGCACGCGCCGCGGCGGCGTTGTTGGCAAGATTGTCGCAGGAGACGATGGCGATGCCGCCAGCGCCGGCGCGTCGCCGGGCCGCCAGCGCCCACACCAGCCGGCCGATCGCCGTCGTCGGGCGCCCTTCCCGTCCCGCACCTGAGGCCAGCAGCCCGATGTCCGCCGCCACCGCCGGATCACCCGGGTCCAGCGTGCCGTCGGGACCGAGCCCGTAGGCCGTTTCGGTGATGGTGAGCGTGACCAGCGCCGTCGACTCCGCCGCCACCAGCTCCGCCAAGCGGGCCACGTCGGCGCCGTCGCGGGCCTCCACAATGCTGCCGACCAGCTCAAAGGAGTCACCGCCGTCGGAGCGCTCGATCAGCGTGTACAGCCCGTCCTGCGCGCCGAGGGCCACCGCGGCGTCGGGGCGCCGGCCGGTGAAGGCGGCGATCCCCCACGCTCCCTCCGGGTCCGCCTGCTGGGTGTACCAGGCTTGGTGCGCCCGGTGGAACGCGCCCAGCCCCAGGTGCACGATCCGTACCGGGGCGGCAGGCCTGTCCTTGACGTTGGTCCTGTTCAGCAGAGGAAGACTCACAGCTTGAAAACCCTTCGCGGCGCGGCATCGACGACGTCCACAATGATCTCCCGGGCACGCTCTTCGGAAACGCGGCGCTCGGCCACCAGCCGGGCCAGGAAGCTGGCCTCGATCCGGCGGGATGTGTTGTGCCGGGCCGGGATGGAACAGAACGCCCGGG
>DASYGM010000054.1:0-20352 GCA_035999715.1 Micrococcaceae bacterium
GTCCCGGGCGCTCACGTCCGCACCGGCCGGGACCGCTGCACCCAGCCGGATCGTGGCCGTCGAGCCCTTGGCATCGGCCATCTGGGAGGCGACCGTGCGCTTCCAGATCAGCTCGTAGAGCCGGAATTCGTCCCGGCTGAGCTGCTGCGCCACCTGTGCGGGGGTCCGGAAGGAATCGCCCGCGGGCCGGATCGCCTCGTGCGCCTCCTGCGCATTGGCGCTCTTGTTCGCATAGACGCGCCGGGCCTGCGGCACGTATTCGGGCCCGTACAGCTCGGAGGCCTGCCGCCTCGCGGCGTTGACCGCCTCATCGCTGAGCGAGGAGGAATCCGTACGCATATAGGTGATGTAGCCGTTTTCGTACAGCCGCTGGGCCACCTGCATGGTGCTCTTGGAGGTGAAGCGCAGCTTGCGGCCGGCCTCCTGCTGCAGGGTCGACGTCGTAAACGGCGCCGCGGGACGGCGGGAGTAGGGCTTGTGCTCCATGGAGCGGACGGCGAAGTCCGCGGTTTCCAGCGCGGCGGCCAGCGCCCGCGCGCCGGCCTCGTTCAGGTGCGCCACGTTCTTGCCCACCAGCTCGCCGCTGTCGCTGAAGTCGCGGCCGGAGGCGACCCGCTTCCCGTCCAGCGCCACCAGTTTGGCCTTGAAGGACTCGTTGCCGGCGGAATCCGTGGATTCGGCCGGGGTAAAGGTGCCCACCAGGTCCCAGTAGGAGGCGGAGCGGAACGCCATCCGCTCCCGCTCACGCTCCACCACCAGCCGGGTCACGACGGACTGCACGCGCCCGGCAGAGAGCCCGCGGGCGATTTTGCGCCAGAGCACCGGGGAAATCTCGTAGCCGTACAGCCGGTCCAGCACCCGGCGCGTTTCCTGCGCGTCCACCAGGTCCGTATCCAGGTCCCGCAGGTTGCCCAGCGCGCGCTGCAGCGACTCCCTGGTGATTTCGCTGAAGGTCATCCGGTGCACCGGGACCTTGGGCTTGAGCACCTCCAGCAGGTGCCAGGCGATGGCCTCGCCCTCCCTGTCGCCGTCGGTTGCGAGGTAGAGCTCGTCAGCGTCCTTGAGCTGGGCCTTGAGCTCGGCCACCTTCTTCCGCTTGTCCGGGGAGACCACGTAATACGGCTTGAATCCGTTGTCCAGGTCGACGGCGAACTTGCCGATCGAGGTCTTCTTCAGCTCCGCGGGCAGGTCGGAGGGCTGCGGAAGGTCGCGGATATGGCCCACGGACGCTTCCACCACAAATCCCTCGCCAAGGTACTTACCGATGGTTTTACTCTTGGCGGGTGACTCGACGATGACCAGCTTCTTGCCGGTCTTCTGCTTGGCAGCTGTGGCCTTGCTGGGCACGGTACTCCTACATAGGACAGTTCTAAACGGGCGGACTGCGCCCCCCGACAGCCTAGTTCACCATATTTTCAGCCGGAACGCGCATTGCTGTGGAAAAGAACCGTTGCCCGGGTGACGGCGGACACGGTTCAGCGGGGTCGCTGGGATTCCCCGTCTAACCGGGGTGCGAGGCTCCCGGATCCTGCGGCCAGCGGCTGGCCTCCGGGACAAAGATGGCGGTCAGATGCATCTGCTCACGCTCGCCCGCCGCCGGCGCCTCCAGACGCCGTTCGCGATATCGGTCCACCAACCGGTGGTAGTCGGCGACGAATTCCTTCGCTTCGTCCTCGGTCAGCCGGAGCTTGGAGGTGGCAACCATCAGGGTGTGATTGTCGTTGGCGCCGCGCGAATCAGCCTGCTTGAGTGCTTGCAGCACCCGCTCACGGGTGTTACTGAGGGTCACGTCCAGGAGCGTGGAGGACACCAAATCGGAGATATTCGCCTTGTCTCCTACATTAAGGGTGTCCGCTGCGGCCTTCCAGCGCCGCTCACGCCCGTCGCCGGTGGATTCGGCACGCACCACGTAGCCCCATTTCTCCAGCGCCCGCAGGTGGTAGCTCATGGCGCTGGGCGTCAGGCCCACTTGTCCGGCGAGTTCAGTAGCGGTATAGGTCCGGTCCGAACCGAAGAGCTCGTCGATGACGTCGAGGCGGACCCGGTGGGCCAGCGCCCGGATGGCCTGCGGATCGGTGATGTTGACGACGGAGCGCTCGGTTTGCTTCGCGGCAGTTTGATTTTCCGCAGGGCCTCGGGCGGCATCCTTTCCGGCTGTCATTCCTCCAGCATAGCCAGATGTGAAACATATGCTTGACATCGACTGTGTGAAAGATTAGTTTCAGATTTATGAAAGAGTCCCTTCATATCTCATTTCGGTGGGGCCCTTTTCTGGCGAATCGTGACTTCCTGATCGCCAGCAGCGGCCGGTTTGTGGGCACCGTCGGCTACGGCGCCGTCGTCGTCTCCATCATGCTGCACATCCAGACCAGCCTCGGCGACAGCCGGCAGGGGGCGTGGCCGGTGACCGGGTTCCTGCTGATCTCCACCTTGCCCATGGTGCTGCTGGCACCTTGGGCGGGACGCGTGGCAGATACCCGCGATTCCCGCCGAGTGGCCACGGTCTCGTCCCTGGCCAGTGCGCTGGCCGTCGCCGCCATGGCGATGAGCATGCATATGTTCTCCGACTACCTCCCGGCGCTCTATGTGCTGACTTTTGTCCTGGAGGCCGCACTGGCTGTCGGGGGACCGACCTGGCAGGCGTTGCCGCGCATCGTCGGCGAGGAGCGAACGCCGCGGGCCATGGGCAGCATGCAGGCCACCCTCATGCTCGCGCAGATGGTGGGACCGGCAGTCGGTGGGATTCTGGTGGGCCGGGGCGGGACGCAATTCAGCTTCTGGACTGCCGGTGGCTGCTATCTATTACTGGCGGCCGGGGCGCTGGCTATCCGCACACGCCGCGGCGGGCACCACGCCCTCGGCCAATCACGTTCCGCCAAGCCCCGGTTACTGGACGGCCTGCGCGTGCTCAATGGGGACCGGCTGCTGTGGTCCCTGCTGGTCGGCGCGCTGTTTATTATCCTGGCTGCCGAGGCCATCAACGTGCTGGAAGTTTTCCTGGCCCGGGAGAGTCTTGGCGCCAGTGCGGCCCAGTACGGACTGCTTTCTGCCGTCATGGCGCTGGGTCTGGTCGCCGGGTCGCTGGCAGCCGGGCGGATACGAACCCAGAAGCGCCGGCTGGAGGTGTTCCTCGCCACGGTGGCGGCATCGTCGGCCGTGCTCATCCTGATGGGTCTGGCCCCGACGCTGATGATGCTGTTCGTCTTCAACGCTGCCGCAGGGGCTGGCATTGGCGCGCTGAATGCCACCTTCGGCGCCCTGATCCTGCTGCGCACCCCCGAAGCGAACCGCGGCCAGGTTACGGCCATCGTGATGGGGCTGACGCGCGCCGCTTCCATCGGCGCCCTGGGTGCCGGCGGGCTGCTGGGAAGCGTGTTCGGCCCGCGCACGGGCTTCGTGCTCTGCGGTGCCGCCGCATTCGTCGTGTCGGTGGTCGTCGCCGTCGTCGTGCTGGCGGGCCAGCCGGTGCTGGACACGACGGCGCGCCGGGACACCTCAGCCGACGGGGACCAGGAAGCCGTCCCGGACAAGGTTCCCGACGTCCTCCAGCAACCGGCCGATCCGGCCCTCGGCACCGCCGTCGTCCTCCCACGCCAGTAGCGCGGACAGCGCGCCGGCGATCTGGCCGGCCGCCAATTCGCCGTGGCAGGCGGAAACGAAGCCGGCCAACTCAGTGCTCATCAGGTTGGTGCGCCGCAGTCCGGCCCCCTGGCGGAGCAGGATGACGCCGGGATGCTCGGCCCCCGGACGCTGGTGCCGTTCCTCGGTGACATCGTCCGCCACGATCAGGTGCGCTGCCGGCAGGTCCGCCGCTGCCAGCCAGTCGGCGCGCTCGACGGCGGCGGCCAGGTGGGGCCCGATGGGCTGTTCGACCGGGTGCCTGATTTCCTCGAACCGGCGCAGTCCCGCGGCCCCTGCATCCGGGTTCTCGCGGTTCCCGCGGCGGCGGAGCCAGATCATGCCGAAGCCGATCCCGCGGACCCGGCGGGAGGCGAAATCCGCCAGATAGTCCACATATGCCTGCCCGTACAAACCGAGGTCGCGGCCCTCCGCAGCGTCCCGCAGCCAGGTCTCCGCATACTGCAGGGGACCGATTTCCTCACGCTGGATAAACCAGGCATCCGTACCGGGGGCAACCCACGACTGCGGCCGCGCATACCAGAGGGACCCGTCGTCGGCTGGCGCTGCGGCCTCCTCAGCGTCTTCGGCCTCCCGGATTTCCCAGTTGCCGAGCATCTGGGCCATCCCGCCGGGGGAAAGGATCCGTGGCAATTCGGCGACCAATACCGCCACCAGGTCGTCGCCCGGCATCCCGCCGTCCCGGTAGGTGAAACGGTCGGTGTCGCTCTCCCCCTGGTGCCGAGGTGTGATCACGAAGGGCGGATTGGAGACCACCAGATCGAAGCTGTCGCCACGGACAGGTTCCAGCAGGCTGCCGCGGCGCAGTTCAACACGATCCTCCAGATGCCGGGGATCGATGAGCAGCGGACCGGCGTTCAGCAGCAGGTTGAAACGCGTGAAGGCCAGCGCCCGGTCGGAGATATCGGTGGCCACCACGTGCTGGGCATGGTGGAGCAGGTGGAACGTCTGGATGCCGCACCCCGTGCCCAGGTCCAGCGCCCGTTCCACGGGGTGGCGGATGGTGCTCTGTGCCAGGGTCAGTGAAGCCTGACCAATGCCCAGCACATGGTCCTTGGGCAGCACCCCGGCGCGCTGGTGCGCGCCCAGATCGCTGGCCACCCACAGGTCCGCCCCGCCGCTGCCGTCGCTGCTGGCCGGCCAGCCATATGGCCGCAGGTCGACGGCGGCCACGACCTGTGCGGCTGTCGACTGCGGATCCGTCTCCTCGCGGGCCAGCCCGAGGGCCAGCAGGCCTGCGACGCCTGTCTCCGGCAGTGCCGCGGCCAGCGCCGGGGGTGCCACCGGTTCGGCCAGCAGCCAGAGCCTGACGACGGTGGCCAGAGGGCCGCCGTCGTTCGTGGTTGCCAGCAAAGCCGGCACCATCTGGTCCCGGTTGAAGGCTTCCTGGGCTGCGTCCCCCAGCAGTTGCCGGACGCCGTCGACGGTGTAGTTCAACGCGGACAGGTCCCGCGCCAGGGACTCGAGCAGAGGCAGATCGTAGCTCTTGGGGGCGTCGGTCACATCGGTGAATTCAGTCATTGACGCTGGCCGCAGGTTCGCAGCCCTGCGGGCAGAGCAGCGTTTCCTTGCTGGCGGCGCAGGCCGCGCAGTAGAGATTCAGGTTGCGGCAGCTCAGGTTGGAGCAGTTCTCGAACTTATTGGTCTCAGCGGCGCAGCGCACGCACTGGCCCACCGCCTTGGCCTTGTCGCTGAACTCAAGGTGCATCCGGCGGTCAAAGACGTACAGCGATCCCTCCCAGAGACCCCCGTCCTTGAACCTTTCGCCGTACCGAGCAATCCCGCCGTCGAGCTGGTAGACCTCCCTGAAACCCCGGTTCACCATCAGGGCGCTGAGCACCTCGCAGCGGACGCCGCCGGTGCAGTAGGTGACAACCGCCTTGTCTTTCAGTCCGTCGTACTTGCCCGAATCCAGTTCACCGATGAAGTCATGGGTGGTGGCGACATCGGGGACCACGGCATTTTTGAACTTTCCGATCTGCGCTTCAAAGGCATTGCGGCCGTCAAAAAAGACCACCTCGTCGCCCTTGGCGGAAACCAGCTCATGCAGTTCTTCCGGCCCGAGGTGGGTTCCGCCGCCGACCACGCCGCTTTGGTTCACCTTCAGCTCGTCCGGGGCGCCGAAGCTCACTATTTCCTGCCGGACCTTCACGCTCAGCCGGGGAAAGTCCTCGGCCGAGCCGTCCGACCACTTCACGTCGAGGTTTTTGAAGCCCTGGTATTCCCTCGTCGTTTTGATGTACTGCTTAAGCGCGTTCAGCTCGCCGCCGACGGTGGCGTTAATCCCGTGGCCTGAGATCAGGATCCGACCGCGCAGCCCCAGTTTTTCGCAGAGCGCGCGCTGCCACAGACGGACCGCGTCAGGATCCGCCACGGGGGTAAAGCAGTAGAAAAGGACAATTCGGTTCAGAGCCACGCCTTTAAGCCTACGGGCTGGGCAGCGGCGGTGCGACGGCAAGGTGGCTGATCCACGAGCGGGGCGGTGGGAGAATACAGGGGTGGCACTGCATGATTCGCTGATTTCCCTCCTGGGCCGCGGGCCGGCCCCGGAGCAGCTCCAGCATGTGCGCGAGGTGCCCGCCCGGTCAGCAGTGACCGTTCCGTGGCCCCCCTGGCTGCATCCGGACATTGTTCAGGCCTACCGGACTCTGGGCGTGCAGGAGCCCTGGCGGCACCAGATACTGGGAGCCGACGCCGCGCACGACGGTAACCATGTTGTTATTGCCACCGGCACCGCCTCCGGAAAATCGCTGGCCTACCAGCTGCCCGCCCTCGACGCAGTCCACCGGGCCGAGCTGAACGTCCTGGGCAACCCCGGGAAGCTGGAGCAGGACGGTGCCGTGGCCCTGTACCTGTCCCCCACCAAGGCCCTGGCCGCGGACCAGTTCGCGGCGATCCAGTCGCTGCACCTGCCCACTGTCCGGGCCGCCACCTACGACGGTGATACCGACCAGTCCCAGCGCCGCTGGATCCGGGACCACGCAAATTTTGTCCTCTGCAATCCGGACATGCTGCACTTCGGGGTACTGCCCAACCATGGTTGGTGGGCCCGCTTTTTCCGCCGGCTCAAGTACGTCATCATCGATGAAGCGCACAGCTACCGGGGCGTGTTCGGTTCCCACGTGGCCAACCTGATGCGCCGCTTGCGCCGGATCTGTGCCCATTATGGTGCGGATCCGGTCTTCATCGCCGCCTCCGCCACCTCCTCGGATCCCGCCGTTTCCTTCGGGCGGCTGATCGGCGCCCCGGTGACGGCCGTAACCGAAGACTGTTCACCGCATGGGGCCACCACCGTGGCCTTCTGGGAACCCGCCCTGACCGAGCTCAAGGGTGAGAACGGTGCGAAGGAACGCCGAACCGCCATCGCCGAGACGGCGGACCTGCTGGCCAATCTGGTGTCCGCCCGGATCCGCACCATCGCCTTCATCAAGTCCCGGCGCGGCGCCGAGAGCATCTCCAGCATTGCCAAACGCCTGCTTGAGGACGTGGACCGCAGCCTGCCTCCCCGCATAGCCGCCTACCGTTCCGGGTACCTGCCGGAGGAGCGGCGCGCCCTGGAAAGGGCCCTGCGCTCGGGCGAGCTGCTGGGCGTTTCCAGTACATCCGCGCTTGAGCTGGGCATCGATATCTCCGGCCTGGACGCCGTGCTGGTGGCCGGTTGGCCGGGAACCCGCGCGTCGCTGTTCCAGCAGATCGGACGCGCCGGACGGGCCGGCCAGGACGCGGTAGCCGCTTTTGTGGCCAGCGACGACCCCCTAGACACCTATCTGGTCCACCACCCCGGGGCCATCTTTGATGTCCCGGTCGAGGCCACCGTTTTCGACCCCTCCAACCCCTACGTCCTGGGACCCCACCTGTGCGCCGCGGCTGCGGAGTTCCCAATCACCGCCGAGGAGATGGATCTCTTCGGGCCAACCACCTCAGGCCTGCTGGAAAAGCTGGTGTCCGACGGGTATCTGCGGCGCCGCCCGGCCGGCTGGTTCTGGACCCACCCCCAGAGCGCCGCGAGCATGGTCAACCTGCGGGCCGACGGCGGCGGTCCGATCAACATCGTCGAGGCGGACACCGGAACGCTATTGGGGACGATGGATTCCCCGCAGGCCCACTACCAGGCCCACCGCGGGGCCATCTACGTCCACCAGGGCGACACCTTCCTGGTCGAGGAGCTGAACGAACAGGACCACTGCGCCGTCGTCCGCCGCTCCTCTCCGGACTACTACACCACCGCGCGGGACGTCACCCAGATCGAGGTGCTCGAGTCGCTGAGGCACCAGATGTGGGGACCCGTAGAAGTGCACTTCGGCGAGGTGCAGGTGACCACGCAGGTCGTGTCCTTCCAGCGCAAGGCGTTCGTTTCCAACGAGGTGTTGGGCGAGGAACCACTGGATCTGGGGGCCCGGGATCTGTTCACCAAGGCCGTCTGGTTCACCCTGGATAACCGGACCCTGCTTGAAGGAGGGCTCGCGGAGCCGCAGTTCCCCGGGGCCCTGCATGCCGCCGAACATGCCGCCATAGGACTTTTGCCGCTGGTGGCATCGAGCGACCGCTGGGACGTGGGCGGCGTCTCCACCGCCATCCATGCGGATACCGGCCAGCCGACCATCTTTGTCTACGACGGCCATCCCGGCGGTGCCGGTTTCGCCGAGCGTGGCTTTGACGCCGCCCGGATCTGGCTCAAGGCGACCAGGGACGCCATTTCCGCCTGTGAATGCGAGGCCGGATGTCCGTCCTGCGTCCAGTCTCCAAAATGCGGCAATAAGAACAACCCTCTGGACAAAGCCGGAGCGCTCACCCTGATCGACATCCTGCTGGACGGAGCCGACCAGGGTGAGCGGGCAGCTGGCCAACCGGCTGCTGCGACGGCGGCTGAATCCGTTCCTGCAGTCGCCCTCCGATAACCGCAACGTTCCGTTGGCTCCCGGCTGCGCCGTAACGTCGGCCTAGGGAGGCGGGCCGGCACGTGCCCGTTTCCTCGCCGTCCCCCACGGCTGCGGCAGATCCACGCCCGCCACGACTTCGACAATGTCCTGGTCTGATCCTTCGACCGCGCAGCTCGCCATTGTTGCCTGATGGCGGACGACGACGCTCTGCGCGACCTCGCACGGTTCACCGACCGTCAGTCCGCGAGCCGCGTCCGCTCCGGCCAGGGCTGCCAGATCGGCCGCCGTCGCCGCCCGCTGGGTTGCTACCTCTACCTGGACCAGCAGCAGGACCGCCGACATCAGGGCCAGCAGCACAAACACCAGGCCGAGTGCCAGCACCGTTCCGGCCCCGTCCTCCCGGTGAGAACGCGGCTGGTCCCTTGCTCTTTGCCTCATCACGGCGGCCTTGCGGGCCCAGGATCCGCGGCGCCCAGTGCCGCAGGGACGGTTTCCAGTTTCGCGGTAGCCGAGGCAGTCAGGGGCCAGCTGATCAAGCCCGACAGCGGTCCGGATACGCTGGCGCTGGTCCGGACCCGGACAAAACCGCTCTCGAACTCCACCCCTGTTTCCAAGCCGGCGCCCGCGATCTGCACGCTTCCCGCCACCGCCGTGGCCACCGAGTCCCCTCGGGCCAACGCTCGCGCGGCCGAGCGGGCAGCCTCCTCAAGGCGCAGCTGCGTCATCCCCACCACAGCGCCGAGCAGCAGCAGGGCCAGGATGGCTGTCAGCGCCGGCAGCGCCATGGCCAACTCCGCGGTTACCGATCCGTCGGTTCCGCGGTGGCGGCAGCCCCTGGTCCTGCCCGTCATTGCAGGCTCAGGGCACTGCGTATGATTCCGAGCAGGAAGCCACGGACCTCATCGCTTTTGAGGATCACAACGAGGAGTCCCGCGAAGCCGACCGCGGCCAGAGTTGCTATGGCGTATTCTGCAGTCGCCATGCCCAGTTCCGAGCCTGTGGGCCAGCGCCTGTGCTCTGTGACGGTGACCTGTAGGAGGTGGGGCCGAAGGCGGGATGGCTGGCGGAGGGGGCGGTGTCCGGTGGCACCGGGATAGATTTCGTGGACATTTACCGGACGGTCATTGTCTGCTTCCACCGTGGATGGTTGACGGTGCGTACCTGTAGGCGTTCTCAATGCATTCCCCGTTTCGTTTCCCGGCTCTACGGCCGGATGGTCTCCACTCTTCCGCCCGGCCTTCCCGCCGGGGAGTGCCGGAGCGTGCCAAGTGCATGCGGCGAACTTCCGGCGCCGCTGTGGAGGGGAACCAAGGATTTTATGCTGCCAGCGTTTCCGCTGCCTGCCATGGCCAGGGGCCGCCGGCACGTTCCGGTCACCGCAGCGAGGGGACCAGCGCCAGCACCACCGGGGCGACTCCCAGACAGATAAAGGCCGGCAGGGAGCAAAGCCCCAGCGGGATGACCAGTTTGACCCCCAGGGCCGCGGCCCGCTTCTCGGCGGCACGTTGACCCGAGCGTCTGAGCTGGGCGGCTTCCGCATAGAGGAGCGCCGCGGACGCGGTGCCCGTCAGGGACGAAAATGTCAGCGCGTCGTGCATCCGAGCCAGGTCCGGCTCATGCAGGACCGGCTGCCAGGAGCTCTGCCAGGACGCGCCGATGGTGAGCCCCGCGACGACCACTGTAAGCCCCCGTCTCAGCCTCACGGTGCTGACGCTGGCCAGTACTTCCAGGGCCCGGACCACCGGCATACCCGCATCCAGAGACGCCGCCGTCAGCTCCAGCAGCAGCGGCACATCGTCGATCCCCCCGGCAAAACCGGAAGGAGGCCCGGCAGCGAGGCCGTTCGCCTCCTTTACCCGTTGCCACCGGTGGGAACCTTCCCGCATCAGCAAAACGGCCATCCCCAGCCCAAGCAGAACGAACATGGACAAGCCGTCCATGGTCAGGGTTTCGGCTCAGCAGCGGCGTGGATGAGGGCCCGGGACCAGTACCTGCCGGCGGCCATGAGCCCTGCCCCGGCCAGCAGAGCGCACCAGCCGATCGGACCGCCCAGCAGAATGGAGAGCGGATCCACCCCCATCAGCATCCCCAGACCGAGGCCCAGGACCGGAAGCCAGGTCAGCAGCCGGACCGTGGCTTTGGGACCGGCGAGCGCCGTTTCCCGCATTGCCGCTGCATCCATGTTGCCTTCGAGTTGCGCGGCGAAACGGAGCAGTACGTCGGCCAGGGGCGCCCCGCTGGTTGCGGCCACGTCCAGACATGCCGCCAGCCCTTGCCAGGCCGGAAGCGTGCCGATTGCACCTCCGGCGGAATCAGGCCCCGCGCAACCGCTCCGGATGGCACTACTCGGACTCAGACCCACCTGTGCTGCCCGATGGGCGGCCTTGAGCTGAGCCAAAATGAACGACCTTTCGGCTGCAGTTTGCCGATGCCCCGGGATCCGGCCCGGAGACGGACCTGCCCTTGCGCTGATGAGGCTGTCGGTGGTGCTGATCACCTTGGTCCTGGCGCTGATGGCGTCGGCCCACAGCTGGCTTCCGGAACGTCCGCCCGCCAGCAAAGCCGAAAGCTCACGCACCAGGCGGACCATCTCCTCGCCGCCTTCGCCGGCGGTTCTGGCTGATCGGCCTGATCGGCCTGACCTGCGTGACCTGCCTGAACCAGCTGAACTGAACCAGCCAAGGCGGACCGGAACAGCATCCGTGATGTTTCCATCATCTGGCCGCGGCCCGGCCGCAACCGGCAGGGGCGCCCTGTCCCTGCCTGCGGTCCGCCTCCGCCACGCATTGGCAGCACGGGCTGCCTGCTTCCAGTGAGGCAGCCGTCGGAACAGCAGCAGGCAGGCCATGGACAACAACACGAAGACGGAGAGCGCCATCACGGCTCTGCCGGGCCGATGGCCCGTTCCAGCTGCGGCCAGCCGCGGCCTCTGGACGGAGTGCGATGGGTGCTTGGGTCAGGGACGGTAAGGGCCGGGAGAACGTACAGGCTTCCCGATTCCTGCCCGACCACCCCGATTTCCGCGACCCTGCGGCCGGAGGGACCCCGCTCCAGATGGATCACCACATCCAATGCACTGGCGGCCTGCAAGGCGACTGCTTCGACAGCCAGCCCTGCCAAGGCCCCCAGCGCCGTCAGCCGGGCCGGTATATCGGCGGCCCCGTTGGCATGCACCGTGCAGCCGCCGCCCTGATGCCCGGTGTTGAGGGCGGAAAACAGCTCCCGGACCTCCGGCCCGCGGCACTCCCCGACGACCAGCCGGCTGGGATTCATCCGGAGCGCCTGCCGGACCAACTCCGCCAGGTCCACGGCGCCACTGCCGTCGGCGTTGGCGTGCCGGCTTTCCAGCGTCAACACATGCGGGTGATCCGGATTCAGTTCGGCCGCATCCTCGATCAGGACCAGACGCTCGTTAGGTCCGCACAGACCCAGCAACGTGGAGAGCAGCGTCGTCTTTCCGGTTCCCGTGGCCCCGCTGATCAGAAAGCTCAGCCGGCGGGAAATCACCGAGTGAAGCAGGGCGGCCGTCTCCGGACCCATGAAGTCCGTGGAGACCAGTTCGTCCAGGCTGAATGCCTGATGGCGCCGGATTCTGATCGACAGGATGGGGCCGGCGGGGGAAATAGGCGGAAGCACCGCATGCACCCGGAAGCCGCCGTCGAGCCTCACATCCACACAGGGCGAACCGTCGTCGAGCCGGCGCCCTCCCGCCGAGACCAGCCGAACAGCCAGGGTGCGGATCTGCAGTGGGTCGGCGAAGGAAATTCCGGTCCGTTCGGGACCGGCGCCCCTGTCCACCCAGACGGATTCCGGACCGTTGACGAAGATGTCTGTCACCTCCTCGTCCCTAAGCAAAGGCTGAAGCGGACCTAGACCGTTCAGTTCAGCACTGATCTGCTCCACCGCGCTCAAGGATCCCGCCGAGCCGAGCAACCGTCCGCTGGCTTGTATGGCCGCCGCAACCCTGGCCGGCGTCACCGGACCCGGCTCTGACAGCACGGTTTCCCGGACGGCTACCAGCAAGGACTCATCAAAGTACGCCGCAGCCGCGTCGGCAGAATGCCGCCTCACGCTGCCGGCTCCTGCATGTTCTCCAGGATTGCAGCGGTCAGCCGCCGCACCCCGCGGTTCCTGGCCAACGTCAGGAGCTGACCGCGTTCGGTTAGTGCTGCAGCCGAACGCAGCACCGGCATGACGCCAGCCAGTGGGACGCCAACGGAGTCGGCAATCAGGCCGGCATCCAGGCCGTCCCGGATCGGCGCCCGCACCACCAGGGAGGTCGGCGTCTCAGGCAACCCGGCAATCAGTTGCGCGGCTGCAACGGCACACCGGATCCGCGCCGGGGAAACGGCCACCAGCAGGTCACAGCCCTGCCCCAACGAAGAGAGCGCTTCCGGACTGCGGCCGACGTCGACGACGGTTAGCTCGTAGCCCCGCCGGGCTGCCTTGAGGACCTCCACCCCGACGCCGCCTGTCAGGATCCGTCCCGGGGCTGGTGCAGGGTGCTGGCCCCAAGACAACAGGGAGAATCCGGCAACCACCGGCAGTGATGCTGCCAGCTGGACGGGACTGATGGTGCCGGTGGACCTCTGCAGATCCGGCCAGCGTAGGCCTGCCACCTCCTCTGCCGCCACGGCAAGGTCCAGCCCGCCGCCCCATTCGTCGCCGTCGGCCAGGAGGACACGGATCCCCCGGTCAGCGGCGGCCGCGGCCAGCATGATGGCCAGCGTTGATGCGCCCGCACCTCCGCACCCGCCGACCACCCCCACCACAAAGCCGCTGGCGCCGCTGTCCCGCAGCCGGCCCAGGTATTCGGCGAGCCATACAGAGGCCTCGGGCAGTGCCGCGACCCGGTCGGCGCCGGACGCGGAGGCCTGCTGCCACAACAGTTCGCGGTCCATGGACAGACCCACCAGAATGATGGGACCACGGCGGTGGGGCAGGGCGCCGGTGTAATCGCTGCCCACCAGAACGGCTGCGGCTCCGTCCCACTCCCCGATGGCCTGCGCAGCGCTCACGACAACGGAGAGGGTGAGCGCGGCAGCAGCGGCAATCCGGGCCACCTCGTCCTGGAGCAGCGCAGAACCGGAGAGCAGCAGGACCACTGCGCTCTTGGCCGGCACCCAGTGCCGGGCCCTTCCGGAACCGGCACCCACCGCGGTATTCGGCCTCCCGGCGTGCTGGCCGGAGGCTGTAATTGGTTCTGCCATGGGATCAGTCTGGTGAGAGGAGCGGGAATGGACCAGCACCAGGCGCCCCTATGTGCGCCAACAGCTGTGGCTGGATGGCTGTGGAGGACGGGCCGAATCAACGACGCCCTATTAGGACCACGGCTGTCCGGAATCGGCAGGGTGCACGACAGTTGCGGGGCACAATGGAGGCATGTACCTGCTCGTTGCCGCTTCCTCCGGCTCTGCCACGGAGCCGCCCGGAGCCGGACTCGGCAACCCGGCGCTCGGCAACCAATTTCAAGTCGTCGGCGACGACGGCGGGGCGAAGCGCGAAGCGCTCCGCAATCCCCCTGTCGGATGTACCGTGGACATCCTCCCGCTCGATGCCGCCGGCGGCCCTGCCGGAGAAAAGGAAACCGTCGCACTCGGCGACCTTCCCGCCGTCGTCCGCCGCCACGAGAACGGGATCCGACAGACCCCGGCCCACCGGACCGGGACCCGCCAGACCCGGACCCAACCGCGCTGGGTCTGGCACCGCACCCAGCAGTGGTACCCGCAGCTCCTCGCCGCCGGAGTCAGCGTCGAACGCTGCCACGACCTCTCCCTGTGCCGGAACATTCTTGTCTACTCGGAATTCACCGCCCACACCGATTACGCGCGCACCGTGCCAGCCCTGCCGCTGGAACCAGGCCTTGATCCCCGCCCGGATACGGCCAACCAGGACAGCCTGTTCGACCGGCCTTCCACGCCACAGGGAGCGGATCTGGCCGAGCTCCTCGACGATTTCCAGAACCAGCTCCGCGCGGTCCGCGCATCCCGGGAGCCGGCCCGGCTGAACCTGCTGCTGGCCGCCGAATCGGCAGGTGCGCTGATTGCCGCCGAGATGCAGCAGACCGGGCTGCCCTGGCGGGAGGACCTGCACCGGGAAATCCTGCAGCAGCACCTGGGACCCCGGCCGGCCGGGCTGCAGCGGCCGGAAAAGCTGGAGGCGCTGGCCGGCGAGCTGCGCCGGCAGTTAAACTCCCCCGCCCTGAACCCGGATTCCCCGCTGGAACTGATGCGCGCCCTGCACCGGGCCGGGATCGAGGCCAAAACAACGCGTTCCTGGGAACTCAAGCAGATCACCCACCCCGCCATTGAGCCGCTGCTGGCGTATAAGAAGCTGAGCCGGCTGCACACGGCGAACGGCTGGACCTGGTTGGACCAGTGGGTCAAGGACGGCCGGTTCCGGCCGGAGTATGTGGTGGGCGGCGTCGTCTCGGGCCGGTGGGCCTCGCGCGGCGGGGGCGCGCTGCAGATCCCCAAGCAGGTCCGCGCGGCGACCTACGCGGACCCCGGCTTCAAGCTGATCGTTGCCGACGCGGCGCAGCTGGAGCCGCGGGTGCTGGCCGCGTTGGCACGGGATGACCGGATGGCGGAGGCTGCCCGGGACAAGGACCTCTACGCCGGTATTGCTGCCCAGGGCTTCGGCGGCGACAGGGCCAAGGCCAAGGTGGCCCTGCTGGGGGCCATCTACGGGGCCACCACGGGCGAGTCCGGTCGGCTGATGCCCCAGCTTACCCGGACCTATCCGCGCGCGGTTGGGTTTGTGGAGGACGCGGCCCGTGCCGGGGAAAAGGGAGCGGTGGTCACCACCCGGCTGGGCCGCAGCACGCCGCCTCCCTCCCAGCGCTGGCATGCGGCGCAGCTGACGTCGACCGCGGAGGAGCAGCGCCGCGCGGACGCGATGGCCCGTTCCCGCGGCAGGTTCACGCGGAATTTTGTGGTTCAGGGCTCGGCGGCGGACTGGGCGTCCTGCTGGCTGGCGGAATTACGACGGCGGCTGCGGGCCTTGGCGTCCGACGGCGGCTCTGCGGGGGTCGCCGGCGGACGCACGGATCCGGGAACGGCGGAACTGGTCTTCTTCCTGCATGACGAGGTGATGGTGCACGCTCCGGAGACGCTGGTGGAAACGGTCACGGCGCTGGTCGAGGAATCCGCGCGGGCGGCGACCGCGCTGCTGTTCGGCCGGATCCCGATCGACTTCCCGGTCAACATCACCGTCGTCGACTCGTACGCGGACGCCAAATAACGCAAGGGATCACGCCTCCTGCAACTGTCCCGCAGATAACGCACGGAAGGCGCGCTAATCGTGCGTTATCTGCGGGATAGTTGCGGGCCGGAGGGTCAGACGGGGGCGGCGATCTCGCGCTGGGCGTCCCAGGGCACGGCCCAACCCAGCTCGGTAAAGATCCGGTCCAGAATGGCCGCGGTAAAACCCCAGACCACCACCTGGTTCACCCTGAACGCCGGGCCGCGGGAGGTCTGGCGTCCGCGTCTGTGCGTAGCCGTGTACCGGTTGTCCGGGTCCAGCAGGTCCCGCACCGGAACCCGGAAGACCTGCGCCGATTCGGCATAATCCACCACTGCCACCGGGGAGGGCGAGGCCCACCAGGCCAGCACCGGCGTCACCATGAAATTGCTGACGGCCAGCGGCAGTGCCGGAAGCGTGCCGAGGACTTCGACGCCGTCGGCCTCCAGCCCCGTTTCCTCCACCGCCTCCCGCAAGGCCGCCGCCACCACCGACCCGTCCCGGGCGTCCACCGTCCCGCCCGGGAAGGCGATCTGGCCGGGATGGTTGCCCAGTGTTGCGGCACGCTCGATCAGCAGCACGTCCAGTTCGGCCGGGGCCAGCGGCTTGGCCGAGACGGCCGGAACCGGATCCAGTGCACCGAAGAGCATCAGGACGGCCGCCGTGCGGGACTTGTCCGGATCCAGCCGGACCGCCCAGCGCGGATCCGGATCCGCAGCCAGCGTTCCCCTGGCGGCCTGCCGGGCCAGTGCGGCCAGGTCCCGGTAGGCGCTCACGCCCCATTCCCCGGCACCGTGGCACCCGTTTGCTTCTGCCACGCGGCGCGCTGGGATTCCTGCCGGTACTCCGCCGCCCGGGAAACATCGGCCAGCATCCGTGCCAGCAGTTCCTCATTGCCCGGCGCCAACTCGTACTTGAGCAATTTCTTCGCCTTCACCGGGTCCGTCTCGCCCTCGCCATAGGATGGACAGAGCGTGGCGATGGTGCAGGCCCCGCACGCAGGCTTGCGGGCATGGCAGACCCTCCGCCCGTGGAAAATCACCCGGTGGGAGACCATGGTCCAGTCCTTGGGTTCGAAGAGCTCGGCCACGTCCTTTTCGACCTGGACCGGGTCCTGGGACTCGGTCCAGTCAAAGCGCCGGGCCAGCCGGCCAAAGTGCGTGTCGACGGAGATCCCCGGGATGCCGAAGGCGTTCGCCAGCACCACGTTGGCGGTTTTCCGGCCGACGCCGGACAGCGTCACCAGGTCCTCCAGCCGGGCCGGGACCTTGCCGTCGTACTCGTCCACGATCCGGGTGGCCAGAGAGATCAGGCTCCGCGTCTTGGCCCGGAAGAACCCGGTGGGCTGGATCATGGTTTCCAGTTCCGCCACGTTCGCCTCCGCCAGAGCCTTGGCGTCCGGGTATTTGGTGAACAGGGCCGGCGTGGTCATGTTCACGCGCACATCGGTGGTCTGTGCGGATAGCACCGTCGCCACTACCAGCTCGTAGGCATTGCGGAAGTCCAGTTCCGGGTGGGCGTAAGGGTAAAGCTCCGCCAGTCCGCGGTTGATTTTCCGGGCCCGTCGCTTGCGGGCCAGCACTGTTTCCTGCGCGGCGTGTTCCCTGGCTGGCATGGATCTACTCGCCCTCGGGAGCCCGCTCGATGTTGCTCAGGTCCCGCAGCACCCCCACCCTGCCGTCCGTGTTCTGGACCAGGAAGTCGTGCCCGCGGTCCTGCAGCGCCAGGATCCAGTTTCCGGGTTCCAAGTTGTACAGGAAGCCGCCGGTTTTTTCGTCAACGACGGCGCGCGGACGGTCCACGGCGAACCAGAACGCCTCGTAGACGGGCCGGTCCGCCTCCTCGTGGCCAAATCCGGCGTGCTGCTGCTGGCGGGTGGCCGGATCAACTGTGGCGCCGATGGTTTCGGGCTGGCGCCGGACGGTCTCGTGAACGGCAGTGGGCGGCTGGCTGGCTGCCCGCCGGGCTGCCTGCTCCGCAGCGTGCTCCACGTCGGACGCCGGGCCCTGTCCGCCGCCATCGGGCGCGGTGTGTCCGGCTTCAGTGGTCCGCGCCTGCGCGGCATCGGCAGGCTCGCGGTGTCCTGCTTCGGCCGGAGCGCCCTGTCCGACCTGGTCGTCATCCTGGATGGCGGGGTGCAGCAGGGTTTGTTCGCCGGGATGCGGGTAGTTCCCAGAATCCACGTCCGGCAGATGGCCAGCACCGGCGTGCACGCCGTCGCCGTGCGGGGCCTCGCTGTGCACGCCGTCGCCGTGCGGGGCCTCGTCGTGCAGCCCCTCGCCATGCTGCACGGCGTCCGGCGCGGTGCCCCACGAGCTCTGGCCCTCCGCGGGCAGGGCGCTCGCAGCGGCGCCGACGCCGCCGGCAGCCGCGGCGGTTCCCAGGTATTGGCTCAGTTCCGGGGCCGCCGCTGGCTCCGGGACCGCCTGATGGGAGCCCGCTGCGGGTTGTTCAGGTTCCGCAGTCTCCTGCGGCACGCCGGACCCTGACGCCTCCTGGTACGCGGCACTCTGGTACTCCGGCTGATTCCCGGCCGGCTGGTTCCCGACCGGCGGGTACGGCGCCGTCCCGCTGCCCCAGACCGGCGAAGGTATCGGCGAACCATCGTGCGCCAACTGCTGCTCGGCAGCGGCAGACCAATCCGCGGGACCGGGCCCGGCCTGCTGGCCAACGGCGGCCATCCGGGCTTCAGCAGCTATGCGGTCCCGACTCTTGCGGTCCTGCGCCTTCCGGTCGCCGACCTTGGCGCCAGGGGTCTTCCGCACGGCGGGTTGGGCGATCGCAGAGTGGGCCTGCCGGGCCACGGGGTGGGCGGGGATTTCGGTACGGCCGGTAAAGTCGGCGGCGAAAAACGGCAGCATCGGCGCCAGCACGGTGGAAACCAGCAGGCCCAGCGAGCCGATCAGGTCCACAAGGAAGCCCAGCGAGTAGCCGGCAACGGTGCTCAGGAAGAAGAAAGCAGCGGCAAAGGCCGCCACTACGGAGGCAAACTGGTCCATCGACAGGGACCCGATCCGCAACCCGGGCCCATTGGATCCGGCTCCGTTGGCTTTGGGGGCAAGCCGTCGGGCCAGGAACAGGCCCGCCACCACCAGGGGCAGCACAATGCCAATGCCGATGAAGAACAGGGAAGCTCCGTTCCACAGGTTTGGACCGGAGAAGGACCGGACAATCGGCAGCAGTGAACCAACAAGCATGACCAGCACCGAAGCCAGTACCACGATGTCCCGCAGCGTGAAGGGGCCCAGGACGGCCGGCTGGCCCTCCGTCGTCGTATTTCTTTGCGTCCCGGGCCCATTGCCGTCCGGGTCAAACTCCTGCTCAGTCATTGCATGCTCCTCGCCGGACGGCCAAAGAGCGACCGACCGAAACGTCTGTCAGTAGTACCGTCCATCATCGCGCCGAACGGTTCCAGCTATAGTCACGATTCTGTTACAGCCTAGTGAAACGGGAAGGACAACTCTAGCCAATGCCGCCGAAGGCCACCTCCCAACGTCACATCCTGTGACCGGGGACACGGGCTGCATCCGAGTGGCACTAAGGTGGCAGAGGAACCAAAACACGTGCGGACGGCATCGATGATGCATTTGCGCAGCAGCTCCGGCCGCCAGCACCCGTAGGGAAAATGAAGGGGTTATAGATGTCCCAGGAGAACGCCATTCCTGCTACCGGTACCGCCGCCAACAGCCACGGCGGGGACGCGCTGGAAAACCTTTTGCATGAGAACCGCCGCTTCCCCCCGAGCGAGGAGTTCGCCGCCAACGCCGTCGTCGGCGCGGACGAATACGGGAAGGCCGCCGCGGACGCTCCGGCCTTCTGGGCCGAACAGGCACGGTCCCTGCTGACCTGGGATAAGGACTTCAGCCAGGACCTGGACTGGTCCAACCCGCCGTTTGCCAAGTGGTTTGTGGGCGGTGAGGTCAATGCGGCCTACAACGCGCTGGACCGGCACGTCGAAAACGGCCTCGGAGACCGGGTTGCGATCTATTTCGAGGGAGAACCCGGAGATACCCGGACCTACACCTACGCGCAGCTGACCGAGGAGGTCAAGAAGGCCGCGAACGCCTTTGAGTCCCTGGGCGTGGTCAAGGGTGACCGCGTGGCCGTGTACCTGCCGATGATCCCCGAGGCTGTGATCACGCTGCTGGCCTGCGCCCGGATCGGCGCCGTGCACTCGGTGGTCTTCGGCGGCTTCTCCGCGGAGGCGCTGCGCTCCCGGATCGACGACGCTGAGGCCAAGCTGGTCGTCACCTCGGACGGGACCTACCGGCGCGGCAAGCCCAGCGCGCTCAAGCCGGCCGTGGACGAAGCGCTCGGCAAGGCGGGGCACACCGTGGAGCACGTCGTCGTCGTCAAGCGCAACGGCCAGGACGTCGCCTGGACCGAGGGCCGCGACCTGTGGTGGGACGATACCGTGGGCTCCGCCTCCGCCGAGCACACCGCCGTCGGACATGACTCCGAGCACCCGCTGTTCATCCTGTACACCTCCGGCACCACCGGCAAGCCCAAGGGCATCCTGCACACCACCGGCGGCTACCTCACCCAGACCGCCTACACGCACCGGGCCGTCTTTGACCTGCACCCCGAGACC
>DASYGM010000103.1:0-5530 GCA_035999715.1 Micrococcaceae bacterium
GCCGTCACCCTGACCATCTCCAAGGGCCCGAAGATGGTGCACGTGCCCAGTTACATTGGCAAGCAGGTGGACAAGGCAACCAAGGCGCTCCAGGACCTGGGCTTCGTCGTCCAGGTCAACAACATCCTGGGCGGATTCTTCGGAACTGTGCGGGACCAGAACCCGGTAGACCAGGACGTCCCCGAAGGCTCCACCATCACCCTCACGGTTGTCTGACCCATCCATCCGGCGGGGTTGGGGTGGACCGGGGTGGTGAAGGGGCCCCGCCCGCTTCGCGGGCGCCCGAAGCCGCTCCCGGGCCCCTTCACCCCGACGCCACCAACCTACGCTTATGAGCGCTTGGAGAGGGCTCCTGCCACCTGGAACGCCATCTCCAGCGACTGCATATGGTTCAGCCGCGGATCGCAGACCGATTCGTACCGCTCCAGGAACTCCTCCTGGTCGATCGGATCCGACCCACCCAGGCACTCCGCCACGTCGTCGCCCGTCATCTCCACGTGCAGACCCCCCGGGAAAGTGCCCAGGGCGCGATGCACCTCGAAGAAGCCGCGCACCTCGTCGATGACGTCGTCGAAATTGCGGGTCTTGTAGCCGTTGGGCGAGGTCACCGTGTTCCCGTGCATGGGATCGGTCACCCAGAGCACCTGGGCACCGGAGTTGGTGACCTTCTCCACCAGCGCGGGCAGCTTCTCGCGGATATTGCCCGCACCCATGCGCGTGATGAAGGTCAGCCGGCCCGGTTCGCGCTGCGGGTCCAGCTTGTCGATCAGGCGCAGCGCATCATCACCGCTGGTGCCCGGGCCCAGCTTCACGCCGATCGGATTGCGCACCCGGGAGAGGAAATCGGTGTGCGCGTGATCCAATTCCCGGGTGCGTTCGCCGATCCAGAGGAAGTGCGCCGAGGTGTCGTACGGCAGCCCGGTGCGCGAGTCGATCCGGGTCAGCGCGCGCTCGTAGTCCAGCAGCAGTGCCTCATGGCTGGCGAAGAATTCCACCCGTTTGAGGGCCTCGAAGTCCGCCCCGCAGGAGTCCATGAACTTGATGGCCCGGTCAATGTCCTTGGCCAGCGACTCGTACCTGGTGTGCGCCGGGTTTTCGGTGAAGCCCTTGTTCCAGAGGTGGACCAGGCGCAGGTCCGCAAACCCGCCCTGGGTGAAGGCCCGGATCAGGTTCAGGGTGGAGGCGGAGGTGTGGTACGCCTTGAGCATCCGGGAGGCGTCATGGGCGCGGGATTCCGGCGTGAAGTCGTACCCGTTGACAATGTCGCCGCGGTAGGCGGGCAGGGTGACGCCGTCGCGCGTTTCATCATTGGAGGAGCGCGGCTTGGCGAACTGGCCCGCCATCCGCCCCATCTTGATCACCGGCATGGACGCGCCGTACGTCAGCACCACGGCCATCTGCAGCAGCGTCTTGACCCGCGAGCTGATCTTGTCCGCGGTGGCCCCGCCGAAGGTCTCCGCACAGTCCCCGCCCTGCAGCAGGAACGACTTGCCCTGGGCCGCCTGGGCCAGCCGGTCCCGAAGGATGTCTACCTCCCCGGCAAAGACCAGCGGCGGGAGGATGGACAATTCCTTCACCGACGCGTTATACACAGCCGGGTCCGCCCAGCTCGGCTGCTGCGCGATCGGCAGTTCACGCCAGTCATCGAGCCCCGGATAGTTGGCCGCGCCGCTCTGAGCCGGGCTGGTGGGCAGCAGTCCGGCTGCAGGACTGCCGGCCGGTGCGGCGGTTGAGGAATCGGTACGGGAGGGTGTTGAAAGGTCGGTCACCCATTAAGCTTAATTGCTCGCCGCACCGGCGGATGCGTCGACCGTAACGGTTCCTTGGCCGCCGTCATAATTGACGGCGGTGCAGTAACGACTGCGACGGCCCAGCAGGAACGACGACGACGGCTTCAGCCGGCAGCCGCGGGACTCCCCGGCTCCGCCGAACCGCCGGAATCTGCCGAACTCCCCGGCTCCGCCGAACTGCCCGGGTCTTCCGAACTGCCCGGTTCGGCCGAAATGACTGGCTCCGGGCGGTCCACCGGCTCCATCCCGCCGGCCGCCTCGACCCCGTCCAACGGCCGCACGGGGTGCGTCCCGTTCGGTGTTGGCTGCTGCCCGATCACGGTCACGGTGCCCGGCTTCACCACCTTGTCCGCCCCCGAAACGAGCCGGACGGCGGCCGTTTTGGGGTCCGATCCGGCTTTCCCGGCCTTCTTTGCAGCCAACCTCTCTTTGACCGTGCTGGCGTACATGTCCACATATTCCTGGCCGGAGAGACGCATCAGCTCGTACATGATCTCGTCGGTGACGGACCGCTGCACAAAGCGGTCGTTCTCCAGGCCCTGGTAGCGGCTGAAGTCCATCGGTTCGCCAAAGATGACCCCGATCCGGCGGATGTTCGGGATTCTGCGGCCAATCGGCTGGACCTTGTCGGTACCGATCATGGCCACCGGTATCACCGGAACGCCGGTGGTCAGCACCAGCTTGGCCACACCCACTTTCCCGCGGTACAGCTTGCCGTCCGGGCTGCGGGTGCCCTCCGGATAGATGCCCAGCAGTCCACCATCCTTGAGGATCTGCATCCCGGAGTCGAGCGAGTTTGCCGAGGCAGCACCGCCGGAACGGTCCATCGGCAACTGATTGGTGAGCCGGAAAAAAGCAGCCGTCAGCTTGCCTTTGAGGCCCTTGCCAGTAAAGTACTCAAGTTTGGCCAGGAACACCACCGGCCGGGGCACCATCAGCGGCATGAAAATCGAGTCGGAAAAAGAAAGGTGATTGCTGGCCAGTACCGCAGCTCCCTCCGCCGGAACGTTATCCAGTCCCTTGATCCACGGGCGGAACAGCAACTTCAGCAGCGGACCCATGAATATCCGCTTCATCACCCAATAGAACACCCGGTATTTCCCTCCTGCGGCCTGACTGCAAACCCTACTCTAGTGAGAAAACACAGTGAGAAAAGACCCAAATAGTGACACGATAGCCGTATGGGATTTTCACCGGCCACCGGGGCATCGATGGCATTTTCCAGCCCGGGGCACGGTGCCTTGGCGAACATCGGCGTGGCGATGAGCCACGGCTTCACAGGCTCGCCCGTCAGCCTGCTGGCCTGGGCCCAGGACCTGGGCCAACAGGGATTCGCCGTGAACCTGCCGCTGCTGCCCGGCCACGGCACCCGATGGGAAGACCTGGCCCGCACCCGCTGGGAGCAGTGGTACGGCAGCTTCGAGGACGCCTATCTGGAGTTGGCCCAGCGGTGCGACGTTGTCTATACAGCCGGCCTGTCCATGGGTGGGACCCTGGCCCTGCGCGTAGCGGAGCACCACCAGCCCGCCGGCGTCGTCGTCGTCAATCCCGCCCTGACCTTCTCCGACCGCCGGGCCCGCGTTTCGGGACTGCTGAAATATCTCGTCAAGAGCGTCCCCGCCATCGGCAATGACATTAAGCTTGCCGGTGTGAGCGAAGAGGCGTACCTGCGGACCCCGGTGGCCGGCGTGCACCAACTGGCAGGGCTTTTCGCCGATACCGTGGCCGGACTGCCCAAGATCACCGCACCCACGCTGGTTTTCCGCTCAACAGTGGACCGCGTCGTTCCGGATACCTCGCTGGCCGTCCTCTCCCAACGGATCGGCACTGCCGCGTTGGAAACCGTCAGGCTGGAAAACAGCTACCATGTTGCGACCATGGATAACGACGCCCCATTGATCTTCGCAAGGTCCGCCGACTTCTTCCGGGAGCATTCAGGTGGTCAATAAGCCAGAGCAGAACCCCTCCGATCCGTCCGCGAACGACGACGACGAGGCCGTCTGGCTGGACCTGGTGGCCCGGCTGGAGGCCACCTCCAGCGGCGTGCCCGAGACTGGCCGCCGACGGGCATTCACGGACTTTGACCCGCTCGGCGTGTCCGGTCCGGCGGACCGTGGCAACCGCCCCTCCCAGACACCGCCGTCGCCGTCGGAGGTCCCCCGCGATGGAATGGGATTTGAGTCGGGTATGCCGTCCGGTCCCCGGCACCGCGGACCCGAGGACACACCCGGATTCGGCGGGCCGCAGGACCCGCCCGGCTTCGGTCCGGAGGACAACGCCGGCTTCGGCGGACCACGGGACTACGCCCCGGACGACGACGATGAGGAGTTCGTTCCCGAGGAGCCGCCCTCACTGGCCAATGTGGAGCCTGCCATCATGCTCGCGTGGGTGGGCGCGCTGGGCGCTCCGGTGGGACTGCTGCTGGCCGCCATGCTCTGGCGGGACGCCCCGCTGACCGCCATCTTCGGGCTGGTGGCGGTGTTCCTGATCTCCGCGGGTTACCTGATCTTCCGGCTTCCGGCCACCCGGGGCGAGGACGACGACGACGGAGCGGTGGTCTGAACGGCTGCCGCGCCACCGCGGATCAGGGCCGCGACCGGCTGCTCACCCTGGACAGATCCGCCGCGCCGATCATGCCGGCCCGCGGTCCCAGCGCCGCCAGCGAAATCTGCGCCGCCGGACGGAAGCCCCGGCCGGTGAGGTTGCGGGCAAAGGCACGCCGCGCCGGCTCCACCAGCAGGTTCCCCGCCTCACACAGGCCGCCACCGATCACGAACTTCCCCGGGTCAAGCGCGGCGGCCAGGTTGGCCAGTCCCAGGCCCAACCACTCGCCCACGTCTTCCATCAGGTCGCGGGACGCCGGATCGCCTGCCAGCGCCAGTTCGGTCACCACGGCTCCGGTGATAGCATCCACGTTTCCGTCCACGGCCCACAGCAGTTCCTGCGCCACAGGCGAATTGGCGCGTGCCAGTTCGCGGGCCTCCCGGCCCAGGGCGTTGCCGGAGGCGTACTGCTCCCAGCATCCCCGGTTGCCGCATTCGCAGCGGTGCCCCTGCGGCATGATCACCTGGTGCCCAAACTCCCCAGCCAGGCCAAACCGGCCGCGTTCCACGTGCCCGTCCATCACCATGGCACCGCCGATGCCGGTGCCCAGCGTGATGCAAACCATTCGGTTCTGGCCCTGACCGGCACCGAAGCGCCATTCCGCCCAGGCCGCGGCGTCCGCATCGTTGGTGAGCACCACCCGGCGATGCAGCAATTTCTCCAGATTCGCGCGCAGCGGTTCGTTTCGCCACGCCAGGTGCGGGCTGAACAGTACCGTGCTGGCGCTGAGGTCCATCCACCCTGCCGCGCCAATTCCCACGGAAGCCACCCGATGTTCGGTGGAAAGTTCCCGGACCAGATCCACAATCGTGGCTTCCACCGCCCGCGGATCGCTGCCCGGCGTCTGCCGCCGTCGTTCATCCAGCACTGTACCGCGCGCGTCCACCACACCGGCCGCCACCTTGGTCCCGCCAATGTCGATGCCGATGGCAAGGCCACGCCGGCCCAGATGCTGCGGCAGGCGGCGTGCCATGCCAGCCCGCGGCCGCCCGGTGCCGCCCATGCGCTGGTGCCAGGCCGCGGTCAGGTAGGTGGCGGGACGCGGGTCCCGGCGGGGCTGGTTGTCGGCCATCCCTGCCAGTCTAGTGACACTGCCGCCAGGTTCCGGATTCTTGGTGAACGGGCCCGTCTGGCCT
>DASYGM010000110.1:0-22240 GCA_035999715.1 Micrococcaceae bacterium
TGGTTTGCCGAACAAGCCACCGTGGACGCAGTCCTGCTCCGTGCCCGTGACTACTTCGATGCCGGGGCCGACGGAATCTTTGTCCCCGGACTTGTGGCCCCGGAGGACATCCGGAGCATCACCGCCGGGATTGGGCTGCCGGTTAACGTGCTGGCACATCCCTCGCTGACTGTTGCCGAGCTGGGAGAGCTGGGCGTCCGGCGGGTGAGTTCCGGGTCGCTGCCCTACCGCGCAGCGGTGGATGCGGCCGTGAATGTTGCCAACGCCCTGCGCGACGGCCAGCAAGCGCCGGCCGCAACCTCCTACTGGGAGATGCAGTCGCGCCTGGCGGCATTCAGCCACGGCATCTCGGACTGACCGCCGCCAAAGCGCACCCACCAATCAACCGTCGGAAGAACGGACATGACCATGGCAACGCTCCCCGGAGGCACCTTCACTCTCGCCGACGATCTCACGCTGACCCGGATGGGCTACGGAGCGATGCAGTTGGCCGGCCCGCATGTGTTCGGCCCGCCTGCCGACCGGGACGGCGCCATTGCCGTCTTGCGCGAAGTCGTGGAACGGGGCATCACCCATATCGATACCGCCGACTACTACGGACCCCACGTCACTAACCACATCATCAAGGAAGCCCTGCACCCCTACCCAGAGCGTCTTCACATCGTGACGAAGGTCGGCTCGCTGCGGGACGCGCAGGGGAACTGGCCACAGGCCCGCTCACGCGACGCCCTGCGCCAGGCCGTCCACGACAATCTCGCCAACCTGGGCCTCGATGTCCTAGACCTGGTAAACCTACGGCTCGGCGCGTTTGACGCTCCTACCCCGGGTTCCATCGCCGAACCGTTCACGGCCATGGCGGAGCTTCAGCAAGAGGGCCTGATCAGGCATCTTGGCATCAGTACCGTAACTGCCGCCCAGATCGCCGAAGCGCAGCAGATAGCCCCCATCGTCTCGGTGCAGAACTTCTACAACATCGCCAACCGGCAGGACGACGCGCTAGTGGACGAACTGGCAGAGCAAGGCCTCGCCTACGTGCCGTACTTTCCCCTCGGCGGGTTTACGCCCCTGCAGTCGGACACCCTCAACCACGTCGCAAAACGCCTCGGGGCAACCCCGATGGCGGTGGCCCTGGCATGGCTGCTCCAACGCTCCCCCAACATCCTGCTCATCCCCGGGACTTCCTCGCTGGCACACCTCCGGGACAACATCAGCGCCGCCGCGCTAAACCTGCCTAGCGACGCGATTCAGGAGTTGGACGCCATCGCTGCTTAACGGCAACCGGCTGGAGCCGGTGGTGAGGCCGCGTCAGCGGCATATGCGTCGACCTTGCGCTTAAGCGCCCCGCGTTCGGCGGCGTTCCCACACAGGCCAATGGCCAGCAGGAGCGCCGCGCGTGCCTCGTCGCGCCGCCCGAGCCGGGCGAGCAACTCGCCGCGGACCGCGGGAAGCAGGTGCCAGCCGGCCAGATCGCCTCTTATAGCGATCGCGTCGACCAGGGCCAGGCCGTCGGCCGGACCGGAGGCCATCGCCACCGCCACGGCACGATTGAGGTCAATGATGGGCGACGGCGTCAGCCGTCCCAGGGCTTCATAGAGGATGACGATCCGCTGCCAGTCTGTCTCGGCCACCGAATGTGCCACGGCATGACACTCGGCGATGGACGCCTGTAGTCCATATGCGCCCAGGCCTCGGCCGGCTCCAACAGCCCGTGCGAGTGCCGCCCGTCCGCGCCGGATCGCCGACTGGTCCCACAGCCTGCGGTCCTGGTCCTCCAAAAGCACCGGCTGGCCGGAGGCGTCCAGGCGCGCCGGAAACCGGGCTGCGGTAAGTTCCAACAAGGCCAGCAGCCCGAACACCTCTGGCTCCGGCCTGAGCCGTGCCAGCACGCGCGCCAGCCGGCGCGCCTCACGGGCAAGATCCGTGCGGATCCACTGGTCCCCGCCGGATGCGGATGAGCCCTCGGTGAAGATCAGGTAGACCACCTGGAGCACCGAGCCGAGCCGCTCGGCCAACTCGTACGGCTCGGGCATGCCGAATCGCACATGCGCCGCGGCAAGCGTCTTCTTGGCCCGCGTAATCCGTGCCTGGATGGTCGGCACCGGCACCAGGAACGCCTTGGCAATTTCGTCGCTGCCCAGTCCGCCGACGACCCGCAGCGTCATCGCGATCCGCGCCTCCTTCGCCAGCACGGGATGGCACGAGATGAACATCAGGGCCAGCACGTCGTCGTCGATCGCGTCGGGGTCGAACAGGACGTCGGCCCCGGGCTCCTCCGCATCGAGATTGCGGGCCAGGAGCGCATACCGTTCGTCGCGGCCAGCCCGCCGCCGGAAGGCGTCGATGGCACGACGGCGGCCCGTGGTGAGCAGCCAACCGGCCGGCTGGGCGGGCACCCCGTTGACGGACCAGGAGACGAGCGCCTCCGCCAGTGCCTCCTGGGCCAAATCTTCGGCGAGCGAAAAGTCGCCTGTGTAGCGGGCGAGGGCGCCGACGATGCGGGCGGATTCCATTCGCCACACCGCCTCGACGGCGGCCCGCGCCTCAGTCCTGCCCACCGCCGGTTCGCCTCGGTCCTGCCAGGCCCCTCAGAGCTGCCCGGTTTGCTCGCGCCAGGCGCGTTCCTTCTGGATCCATGGGTTGTCCTGCGGGAACTCGTCGATGCCGGGCACGCGACGGATCTCGGCCTTGCTGCCGGCCATCAGCGGTGCCCGCTTGGCCCACTCGACGGCTTCCTGCTTCGAGGCGACATCGAGGATGTAGTAGCCGCTGAACAGTTCCTTCGTCTCCCCGTATGGGCCGTCGGTGACCACCGGCGTCTCGCCGGTGAAGTCGACGACGACGCCCTCGCTCGGATCATCCAGTCCCTCGGCCGCGAGCAGGACGCCGGCGCGGATCAGCTCATCGTTGAACCTGCCCATGGTGTCCAGCAGCTCCGCGAAGTCGATGTTCGCGAACTTTTCCCGCGACTCGTCCGTAGCGCGCAGTATCAGCATGTATTTGGCCATCTCGTACTCCTCTGTTCCGGAAGGTCGCCCTCCGACCTTCTCATCCACAGGTCGAACGGCGCGAGGCCAAATCGACGCAGGATGAAGTTTTTTTGTCACTTTGGGCCAGCCGCGCGGCCTGGGTGGTCAGGTAATAGCGCTCCGCGGTGTTGACGGTCATCCGGGCGGCAACTTCAAACTCCGCCCGGGCCTGGGCTGGCCGGCCCGCCCGTTCAAGCAGGTGCGCGCGTACCGCGTGGAGCCGGTGGTGTTCGGCCAAAGCGTCCAGTCCATCGAGCAGGAGGAGACCGGCTTGCGGTCCTGACGCCATCCCGATGGCAACCGCCCGGTTGAGGGTCACCATGGGGTTGGGCGTCATCCGTTCGAGAAGCGTGTAGAGGGCAGCGATCTGCGGCCAATCCGTTGCCTCGGCGCAGGACGCCTCGTCGTGCAGTGCCGCAATGGCTGCCTGCACCTGGTAAGGACCGACAGCCCCCGCGCCAAGGGCCCTCAGCAACAGTTCACGGCCCTCCGCGATCAAGTCTGCGTCCCACAACCGCCGGTCTTGCTCATCCAGGGGCACCAGTCGCCCGGCGTGGTCGGCCCTGGCCGGACGACGTGCATGGGTGAGCAGGAGCAAGGAGAGCAAGCCGACAGCTTCCTGATCGCCCGGCGCCGCCTCGACCAACAGACGAGCGATGCGCAGGGCCTCTAAGGCCAGGTCCGGTCGGTCCAGACCCTCATCCCTGGAGACATAGGCCTCGTTGAACATCAGGTAGACCACCGACAGCACGGATGCCATCCGTTGCCCCACCTCCTCCGGTGCCGGAGGCTGAAATCGGGCGCCCGCGGCGCGGATGCGCTGCTTTGCCCGGCTGATGCGCTGCCCCATGGTGGACTCGGGCACCAGGAAGGCGGCCGCGATTTGGCCCGTTGTCAGACCACCCACGGCGCGTAGCGTAAGGGCAATCGCGGAGGCCGGGTTGAGGCAGGGGTGGCAGCACAGCATCAGCAGGGTGAGCGTGTCGTCGCCGGCATCGGGCCCCGGTTCCGGAGATTCCATCCCACCGGCGGCTGTGGTCGGATCGACGACGACGGCGACCTCCCGGGCACGTCGGGCCGCATCGCTTCTGATCTCGTCGATGAGGCGCCGTTGGGCAACCCGGACCAGCCACCCGGCCGGGTTAGCCGGCACCCCGGACACGGGCCATGCCTGGACAGCAACCAGCAGCGCCTCCTGCACGGCATCCTCGACTGCCGTGAAGTCGCCGCCCCGGCGGGCCAACGCCCCGAGCACCTGCGGCGTGAGGTCGCGCAGCAGATCCTCAGGGACACCGGCAGCCGGCATTGTTCAGCTCTCCACGGCGGGCGCGGCCATCACCTGCCGAACCTCAATGGGCTGTTGGATGGCGGCACCGTCCTTGCCCGGTGCCGTTGATGCCTTCGCCGCGATCTCCAGGGCACGCTGCTCGGAGTCCACGTCCACAATCCAGTAACCCGCCAGGAATTCCTTGGACTCAGCGAAGGGGCCATCGGTGACGACCGGCGCGTTGCGCCCGTCCCACGTCACTACCTTAATGGCGTCAGGAGCAGCCAAACCCTGTGCGTCCACCAGCTCACCAGAGTCCGTCAGCTCGCCGCCCAGGGCCTGCTGAAACTTGATATGCGCGGCGATATCCTCCGGCGCCCACTCGCCCATCGGCACGTCGCAGCCCGCGCCACCCTCGTAATTCATCAACAGCATGTATCTCATCACGCACTCCCTTGGTTACCGACGCCAATCTGACGTCTCACTACCCTGTCGGACCAGATGGCCCAGCTTCGACACATCTGCTCGTACCTGTCGTCCTCTGCGGAGGCCTGGCGGGACGCGGCGATGGCTCAGCCGGGCAGCGGCACGTCCGGGGTGTCGTCTTCGCCTCCGTAGGCTTCGTCTTCCAGCTTCTCAGTCTGTTCTTCGTCCTTTTTCGGAGGGAGCCAGGCTTTCGATTCCACGTTTTCAATCCTGTCGCGGGGGTTTTTGGCCGCGTCCTCCGCTGGGGTTTCCCCGTCGTGGCCATCTGCGGCGTTCAACTTGTCCTCTGTCATGATGGCTCGCCTTCCCTGTCGTTTGAATTTCAACGCTCGGACGCTCCCAGCCTAGCCTCCCCGCGCCGCCGCGAGCGCCTTGCGGGAACGTATCATCATCAGGCGGGCCCTGAGGCGCGGGAAGTATCAGTGCCGGGGTAGACCTCACAGATGTGGGGGCCCGGACGTTTGCAGGATAGGCGCCGAACGACGGCCGCTGGCTGATTCGGATTGGAGTGCTTGTGGAACGACGGCGTCGAGGTGGGGCCGGAGTGCTAGGGCAGTTTGCCATGCTGGCATTGGTGTGGGGTGCCAGTTTCCTGTTCATCAAGGTCGGCCTCCAGGGATTGTCCCCAACGCAGGTGGTTCTTGGGCGGCTGCTGACCGGGTCGGCGGCCTTGGTGGTCGTGTCGCTGGTCAGTCGCCAGCGGCCGCCCCGCGAGCCGGTCGTGTGGATGCACCTGGCTGTGGTTTCGCTGCTGCTGTGCGTGGTCCCGTTTCTGCTTTTCGCCTGGGCAGAGCAACACGTTTCCTCCGGTCTGGCCAGCATCTACAACGCCACTACGCCGTTGATGACCGGCCTGGTTGCACTCCTGGCACTGCGTCATGAACGACCGAAACCTGCGGCGCTGACTGGACTGCTCATCGGATTCGGCGGCGTCCTGGTTGTACTCGCCCCCTGGCGCGGACTGGCAGGTGGAGACGTACTAAGTCAGGCCGCCTGCCTGGCCGCTACCCTGTCCTATGGGTTGGCTTTCGTCTATCTCCGCCGATTCGTTTCGCCACGCGGGCTGGGAGCGATTCCAGTGGCCACCGTGCAGGTCGGCCTCGGGGCAATAATCATGCTGCTGCTGGCTCCGTTTGCCGCCAACACGCAGGTCCATCTGTCGTGGCAGGTCGTCGGATCCATCGCAGCCCTCGGCGTGATGGGGACCGGCGTCGCCTACGTTTGGAACACCAATATTGTTGCCAACTGGGGCGCAACCAATGCCTCCACTGTCACCTACCTCACCCCGGTGGTGGGCGTCGTGCTCGGCATCGTAGTCCTCGGTGAGCCCTTGGCGTGGAACGAGCCTGTCGGCGCCGTCGTCGTCATTGCCGGGATTGCCATCAGCCAAGGACGGCTGACGGCTCCGTTCCACCGGAGCACATCGACAGATTCCGCGTCCCCTCAGGTGGCGGGGGCAGCGAAGCGTCAGGACATCTGACGTGTGCGTACGGCCTTTGCTGTGGGTGCCGCGGGCCATTATGAATGGCTGTCCTCAGATGTCTCCCCGCCAGCGGTCACCTCAAATCCTCCGCGCGGGCCCCGAGCGCTCTTTAGGATCGTGGGCCGGTAGGGGGACCGGCAGCGCCGTCGCCTGAGGGCTCCAACAGATCCGCCTGTCCTGCGGGCGTCGCCTCGCGGCCGGTCTTCGCCGTCACGCCGCTCAACTTCGCCGTCACGCCGCGGGTCTCGACCACCATGCTGCGGATTTCGGCCGTCACGCCGCGGGTCTCGGACCCCGTGTGGCCGGTCTGGGCCACCGTGCCGCCGGTTGCGACCAGTGGCTCGCTGTAGACGTACTTCCCGCCGCGCAGCGCCGAGGCCAGTGCCGCCACCAGGCAGGCGATGATTGCAAACCAGAACGCCACCGCGAGCCCGTCGGAGAACGGGCCGGAAATCAGGGCCGGGAAGAAGCTGCGGCCGGTGAGGAACCCGGCGTCGCCCGCCGGCAGATGGTTGAGCACCGACGGACCCAGCAGGGACTGCACCGGGTTGTAGCCCAGCAGAGAGGCGAACAGCACCGATACCGGCGGCAGGCCGGCGACCCGCGCGGCGTCGGCGGCCGGGACCCCGTGCGAGGTCAGCCCGGTGGAAAGGGTGTGCGGCAGGGAGGCCGCCAGCCCGGTGACCATCAGTGAGAAGAAAATGCCGATGGAGAGCACCATGGCGGAATTCTGGAACGTGGCGCTCATTCCGGCGCCCACGCCGCGCCGGTTGGGCGGCAGGCTGTTCATGATCCCGGCCCGGTTGGGTGCGGCGAACAGGCCCATCCCGATGCCATTGACCAGCAGGGCCAGCGCAAAGGCCGGGTAGTCGAAGTTGACCGGCAACAGCAGCAGCCATCCGAAGCTTGCCGCAGCGACCACCATGCCGCCGGTGGCCAGCGTGCGCGCGCCAAACCGGTCGGAAAGCCACCCGGACACGGGACCGGCCACCAGGAATCCGGCAGTGAGCGGGAGCATGTAAATCCCGGCCCATAGCGGGGTGGAGGCGAAGTCGTAGCCGTGCCGCGGCAGCCAGATGCCCTGCAGCCAGATGATCAGGATGAACATCAGGCCGCCCCTGCCGATCGAGGAGAGCAGACTGGCCAGGTTTCCCGCCGTGAACGCCCGGATCCTGAACAGGCCCAGCCGGAACATCGGCTCCTCCACCTTTGTCTCCACCACACAGAAGACCACCAGCACCACGGACCCGCCAATCAGCGCGGTCAGCACCCACGGATTGGTCCACCCCATCGTGTGGCCGCCGTAGGGCTGAATGCCGTAGGTGATCCCGGCCAGCACGGCAACCAGGCCGACGGCGAAAGTCACGTTTCCCCACCAGTCGAGCTTGGCCGGTTCGCGGATGCCGGTGTCATGCAGCTTCAGATAAGCCCAGATGGTGCCGAAGACGCCGACCGGCACCGAAACCAGGAACACCAGCCGCCAATCGATGGGGCCCAGCAGTCCGCCGATGATCAGGCCCAGGAAGGAGCCCGCAATCCCCGCGACCTGGTTCAGCCCCAGGGCCAGGCCCCGCTGGTCCAGCCCGAACACATCGGTGAGGATCGCCGTCGAATTTGCCATCAGCATGGCTCCGCCCACCCCCTGCAGGATGCGCATGACAATCAGCCACAGCACTCCGGCCGTGCCGTCCATCCAGGTGATGGAGAGCAGGATGGAGAACACGCTGAAGACTGCAAAACCGGCGTTGTACATCCGCACCCGGCCAAAGATATCCCCCAGCCGGCCGAAGCTGACCACCAGCACCGCAGTAACCACCATGTAGCCCATAATCAGCCACAGCAGCAGGCTGGTGTTGCCCGGCGTCAGCGGATTGATGTGGATGCCGCGGAAGATGTCCGGCAGGGCGATCAGCAGGATGGAGGCGTTGATGGTGGCCATCAGCACGCCCAGGGTCGTGTTGGAGAGCACGATCCATTTGTAGTGCGGACTGGCGATGTCCTTCCTGGCGCGGGCGGACCGCAGATCAACCTTGGATTGTTCGGTTCGGGTACTCACCATCGACCACTCTTTTCCACGGGAATCCGCCACGGGAAACATTCCGGAAATAGTTGCCTTACGCAATCTGATTTTACTCCACTCCCTGCCATTTGTCGCCTGACAGTAAGCTTGCTGATGACCCGAAAAGCGCATCCGAAACCCCTTCAGGCAGGAGAAAAGCCATGAACCAACCAGCACAGCATCAGGAGGTCCCGGGGATCCAGTCGCAGATGGCACCCGTTCCGGACTGCGGTGAGGACAGCTACCGCGGCTCGGGCAAGCTCACAGGCAAGGCCGCCGTCATTACCGGCGGTGACAGCGGGATCGGCCGGGCGGTGGCCATCGCCTTTGCACGGGAGGGCGCAGACGTCCTGATTGCCTATCTCAATGAGGATGGCGACGCCCAAGACACCGCCCGGCTGATAGAGAAAGCCGGCCGGAAGGCCGTCCTGGTGCCTGGCGACCTGTCCGAGGCGGCACATTGCCGCGGCGTGGTCGACAGGGCAGTCCAGGAGTTCGGGCGCGTCGATGTGCTGGTCAGCAACGCAGCTTTCCAGATGAACCATACGTCGCTGGAGGACATCTCCGAGGAAGAGTGGGATTACACCTTCAAGGTCAACATCGGCGCGATGTTCCACCTGGTCAAGGCGGCGGTGCCCCACATGAAACCGGGTTCGGCCATCATTGGCAGTTCCTCGGTCAACTCGGACATGCCCAGCCCCACGTTGGCGCCGTACGCGGCGACGAAGGCGGCCATTGCCAATTTCACCGCCAGCCTGGCGCAACTGCTGGGCGAAAAAGGCATCCGCGTCAACAGCGTGGCCCCCGGACCGATCTGGACGCCGCTGATTCCCTCCACCCTGCCGCAGGAGAAAGTGCAGGCCTTCGGCACGGACGTCCCGCTGGGCCGCCCCGGCCAGCCCGCCGAACTGGCCCCGGCCTATGTGCTGCTGGCGTCTGACGACGGGAGCTACATGTCAGGCTCCCGGGTGGCGGTCACCGGCGGCAAGCCCATCCTCTAGACGACGAAACCTGCGGCGGCCGGGCCAGGGCGACGACGACGGGCCTGCCGCCGTCGTCGTCGGGCTTCACGTCGTCGTCGGGCTTCAGGAGGTGCTGACGTCCCCGGTGAGGTGGTCATAGCGGAACGTGACAGGGCCGCCGGCGTGGTGGAACTCGTGGTTCGCACCGTTGCGCACCCCGAACGCACCGTAGTTCTCATCCCAGGAACGGTTGATGGCCGCCTTATAGGTGTAGAAGCCCTCAGGCAGTTCGGCAGTGAGCTTCCACAGCCGTTCGTGTGCGTCCCAGTCCATCTGTGACTGGTCGGCCTCCGGGGACCAGTCTTCGGGCGCGCCCAGCAGGACGTTGAAATCTCCGACGATGGCGACGGCGTCCGGCTGGGCCGTTTCAGGCTCGACGGCGGCGCCCGCGGCGGCTTCTTCTGTCCGGGCTGCCGGCTGCCCGGCGGCGGATTCGACGGCAGTGCCGTCGTTGCCAACCTCAAAAGTCATGTCGGGCGCGGCCGGGGCGGAGGCCTTCCGGGCCCGCGGAGCCTTACCCGCGGCCTTGGTTCCGCCCGCAACCTTCTTGGTTCCGCCCCGGACCGCACCCTTGGGCGGTCCGGTGGGGACAGGCATGTCCGCCGGAACCGGCGTGCCGTTCGCCAACGCGGCCGCAAAGGAGGCGGGGTCGGCGAAGGCCACGGTGGCGCGCAAGCCGTCGTCGGTGATCTTCCAGCCGCTGCGGCCCTTAACAAGCCAGCCGGCCTTGACGAATCTGGCGGTGGCGGTGGTCAGGGTCTTGTGGCCGCGCGGCACTCCCCCGCTGAGCAGTTCGCTTTCGTGCTCGTTGAGCGGCACCCGTGCAATAGCTTCAGCGAGGATGGCGCTGGCACCGGCGCTCTCACCGGCCCAGACCTGGTCCGCCAGGATCTCCAGTACCGCCTTCAGCCGAAGGTTGGTGTTGTCGCCGTTGTTCGTGTTCATCATTTTCCTCCAGGTGCGGACGGGTGCTTGAAATCTGACACGGATGGCTTGCATCCTGCGGGCCGGTGCGGTGCTTCCGTGACCCATTATGGCGGGGAATTATGTTACCTGCGGGTAGGGCTTCTGCTGGTGGAAGGCCTTGGGTAGGCTCGGTTGAGCTCGCTGGGGGTAGTCAATCAGAGCGGTGCAATGAGGCACCGTTGAAAGAAAGCGGTAGGTATGTCGGGAAATTTCGAGGTATACAGCGAAGGCAACGGGGAACAGTTCAGTTTCCGGCTCACGGCCGACGACGGCAGCGTCATTGCGACATCACCCAAATTCACTCACCTTAAGGCGGTCGTAGCCGGAATAAATGCGGTTCGGGAGAGCGCCGCGTGCGCTTTTGTTGTGGACCGCACCAACGAGGCCATCGCCCAATCCTGATACCTCCTCGAACGACTCCTTGAACGGCGGCGCCTCCCGACGGCGGCGGCACCCGCTTTAGGTGCCGTCGTCGTCGTTCCAAGTCCTCCGTTCACACGCCAGATCTTCGTTATCAAGGGGACGAAAATCCTCCGGCAAAGGCACTTGTCCCCAATCTGTCCCCGCCCGGAGTCCCGCCTGGGGTCCCCGAAGCCGAAATTGTCGTACCCCTCTGGGAGACTTAAGTCATGGGAACGATACGGGTTTCTGGGCAAGCTGCGGTCGGGCTGGGACCATCGGCGACGGTAGTTATCCCCAGCCTGTCCCGGGCCGGAGTCCTCGCGGCCGGAAGTTGTCGTACCCCACTGGGAGAGTGGGGTTATGGAGATCGATGAGGATCGGAAACCGCTTCGGCTGGCCGTACCGGCACAGCCGGTGATGACCCCTAAGCCTCCTGCAAACATGACCCCGTCACGGCAGTTCGACGTGATTGACGCGGAGACCGTTACGGGCTGGATCAGCACGCTTGCCGCCGCGGGCACGGACGCCCCGGATCCGGCCCGGGTCAACCTGGTCCATGCCCTGGAGGTCCTCAAAGCCGCCGCCGCCTCCCTGCAGGCACGGGTTTCGGTGGCCTTCGACACCTCCCAACGCACGGTGCAGGCCACCGCAGGGCTGCCGGAGCAGGAACTGGGCAAAGGCATCGGCCGCCAGCTCGCCCTGGCCCGCGGCGAAGCTCCGGTCAACGGGAACCGTTTGCTCGGTATGGCCAAAGCCCTGGCCGGCGAAATGCCACACACGCTGGCCGCCCTGACCAGCGGGGCCATCAACGAATGGCGGGCCGGGATCCTGGTACAGGAAACCGCCTGCCTGACCCTGGAAGACCGGCAAGCCGTGGACACCGAAATCGCTGCCGACACCGGCACCCTGACCGGCGCCGGCAACGACCGCGTCCACAATGAAGCCCGTCGGATCGCAGCCCGGCTGGACCCGGCTTCCATCACCGCCCGGGCCCGCAAGGCCGAAGCTGACCGGCACGTCTCCTGCCGGCCCGCCCCGGACACTATGACCTACCTGACCGGGCTGCTGCCCGTCAAAGCCGGCGTCGCCGTCTACGCCGCGCTATCCCGGCACGCCGACGCCCTCAAATCCGGCGGCGACCGCCGCGCCCGCGGCCAGATCATGGCCGACACCCTGGTCGAACGCATCACCGGCACCCCCGGCGGGATCAGCGGCATCGAAATCCAGCTCGTCATGACCGACCGTACCCTCCTCCAAGGCGATTCCGAACCGGCCCAACTGCCCGGTTACGGGATCATTGGCGCCCAAACCGCCCGCGACCTCATCCGCACCATCCCGCCGACGCAGAGCAGCAACCGTAAAAGCCGCCGTGCCACGGCCGGCGAGGGCCACAGCCGCAGAACCCCGGACGACGCTGAGGCCGGCAGGGCCTGGGAGAACGGGAACAACGCCGTGAAGGTGTGGCTGCGCCGCCTTTATACCGCCCCCGGCACCGGCGACCTGCTCGCAGCCGACTCCCGGCGGCGGCTCCTGCCCCCACCCCTGCGCCGCATCATCGCCATCCGCGACGACCGCTGCCGCGTCCCCTACTGCGGCGCCCCGATCCGGCACGACGACCACGTCATCCCCTGGCGCACCAGCCACCGCACCAGCACAGCCGGAAGCCAGGGCCTGTGCGTTGCCTGCAACGAGGCCAAGGAAGCTCCCGGCTGGTCAGCGCAACCACGCCCCGGTCCCCGCCACACCGTGGAAATCACCACCCCCACCGGCCATACCTACATCTCCACCGCACCCCCGCTCCCAGGCACACGTCTCACGGTGCCCGCGGCATCGGCGGTTAGGCTATCCCCGAACGCGGGTGAATGGGTCAGGCGGAACCGAACAGCCCACGTCAGGGCCGTCAAACGGCAGCAACGCCACAATCTGCGCTCAATGCGCGCGGCTCAGCTTTCAACGAGGCCAAGCCGAACCGCCGCCTCAAAGACCTACGAAGGGAACCAATAGTGGTAGAGGTCCCCGAAACAAGCCCCGAGGATGGACCAACCAGAGGTCCATTGGAGGGAATTTTAGTTGCCGATTTCTCCCGGGTGCTGGCCGGTCCGTTGGCAACCATGACGCTGGCCGATCTTGGTGCCCGGGTCATCAAGATCGAGCGGCCCGGCACCGGTGACGACACCCGCAGCTGGGGACCGCCCTACTCTGCAACAGGTGCAACATATTTCGAAAGCGTCAACCGCAACAAGGAATCCATCTGCCTGGACCTCGGCAAGCCGGAAGACCAGCGGCTGGCCCGCGAGCTGGCGCTCCGGGCGGACGTCGTCGTCGAAAATTTCATGAGCGGCGGGATGGATGGGCTGGGCCTGGGCTATGACGAGCTCGCCGCCAGAAACCCGGGGCTCATTTATGCCTCCATTACCGGGTTTGGCAGCGGTGCGGGAGCCCCGCTGCCAGGTTATGACTTCATCGTGCAGGCTCTGGGCGGGCTCATGAGCATAACGGGAGAGGCAGACGGAGATCCGGTCAAGGCCGGAGTCGCGCTGGTGGATGTGCTCACTGCCAAAGATGCCGTAATGGGCATCCTCGCTGCCCTGCATGCGCGATCCGCGACCGGTCGAGGCGCCAGGCTGGAGCTCAACCTGCTCTCCAGCCTGCAGGGAGCGCTGGCCAACCAGGCTCAGGCCTATCTTGGTGCCGGGGTGGTGCCGCACCGGATGGGCAACGACCACCCTTCGATCGTGCCGTACCAGCTGCTGCAGTGCGCCGACGGCCCTTTGGCCGTAGCCTGCGGCAATGATGCGCAGTTTGCCCGTCTCGCTGCGGAATTGGGGCTCCTGGAGCTGGCTGGCGACGAACGCTTCGCCACCAACAGCGCCCGGGTCGGCAACCGCAAGGCCCTGGTGGAACTGCTGGAGCGGGCCCTGTCTGCCGCACCGGCCCGGAGCTGGCAGGACCGGCTTACGGCGGCGGGTGTCCCTGCCGGGCAGGTGGCGAGCATTGCCGATGGCCTGGAATTCGCGGCTTCCTTGGGCCTTGGGCCCACCATCCCCGTTCAAGAAGCATCCGGCGCCACGGTCGGCGAGCAGGTGCGCCACCCCATCACCTGGACGCCGCCGCTGCCACTGCGCAACAGCGCGCCGCCAGCATTGGGCGAACATGAAATGTCCATCCGCGACTGGCTCGGCAACGGATAGTAGGTTGGGAACCATGACTGACGAAGTTGACCTGATCAATATCGATTCCCTGCTCAGCCCGGAGGAACTCGCGCTGCGCGCCGGAGTGCGGGACTTCGTGGATTCCGCCATCAAGCCCAACATTGCCGGCTGGTACGAAAAGGCCATCTTCCCGCTCGAGCTTGTGCCCGAACTGGCAAAGCTGGGGCTGCTGGGCATGCACCTGGATGGCTACGGCTGTGCCGGGCGTTCAGCCGTAATGTACGGCCTGGCGGGGATGGAACTGGAGGCGGGCGACTCGGGCCTGCGCACCTTTGTCAGCGTGCAGGGGTCGCTGGCGATGAGCGCCATCCACAAACACGGCTCGGAAGAACAGAAAAACGAATGGCTGCCGAGGATGGCCGCAGGCGAGGTGATCGGCTGCTTCGGGCTGACGGAACCGACGGCCGGCTCGGACCCGGGCGCCATGAAGACCTTCGCCCGCCGCGACGGGGAAGACTGGGTATTGAACGGGTCAAAGCGCTGGATCGGGCTGGCCACGGTGGCCGGCGTGGCGGTCATCTGGGCCCAGACCGACGACGGCGTCCGCGGCTTCGTGGTGCCCACCTCCACTCCCGGCTTCACGGCCACGGCCATTGAACCCAAGCTGTCGATGCGGGCGTCCATCCAGTGCGACATTGAACTCTCCAACGTCCGGCTGCCCGCCGAGGCCCTGCTGCCGAAAGCGAAAGGGCTGCGCGGGCCGTTCGAATGCCTCAACGAGGCCCGCTACGGCATCATCTGGGGCGCTATGGGGGCCGCCAGGGACAGCTACCAATCCGTGCTGGCCTATGCCAAGGAGCGGCTGCAGTTCGACAAACCGCTGGCCGGATACCAGTTGACGCAGCAGAAACTGGTGGACATGGCCCTGGAAATCAACAAGGGCACGCTGCTGGCCCTGCATCTGGGCCGGCTCAAGGACGCCGGAAAACTCAGCCCACAGCAGATCTCCGTAGGCAAGCTGAATAACTGCCGGGAGGCCATTGCCATCTGCCGCGAAGCACGCACCATCCTGGGCGGCAACGGGATCACCCTGGACTACCCGCCGCTGCGGCACGCCAACAACCTGGAATCGGTGCGCACCTACGAGGGCACGGACGAGGTGCACACGCTGATCCTGGGCCAGCACATCACCGGCCTCCCCGCCTTCCGCTGACCCCTTCCCCGCCCAGCACTGCTAGCGCCGGGGGACGTTGCGGATGTTGCTCCGCGCCATGCTGACCGCCTCACCCGCGCCGCCGTTGAGCACAATCTTGGAGATCGCCGTGGCAAACCCCACCACCTGGCTGCCCGTGACCTTCGGCGGGATCGAGAGCGCCCGGGGATCGGTGATGAGTTCCACCAGTGATGGTCCGCGGTGGGCAAAGGCCTTCCGGTAGGCTCCGGCAATCTTGCCGGGGTCCGTCACCCGCTCGGCGTGGTAGCCCATGGCCCGGGCCATCTCCGCATAGTTGGCCGGCGGGACGTCCACGCCGAAGTCCGGCAGCCCGTCCACCAGCATCTCCAGTTTGACCATGCCCAGGGTCGAGTTGTTGAACACCACCACGTTGATGGGCAGTTTGTACGCCGCCGCGGTCAGCAGTTCGCCCAGCAGCATGGACAGTCCGCCGTCGCCGGAGACCGAGACCACCTGCCGGCCGGGATAGGCCAACTGTGCGCCGATGGCATGCGGGACGGCGTTGGCCATGGATCCGTGCAGATAGGAACCGATCAGCCTCCGGGTGCCCAGAGGGTTGATGTAGCGCGCGGTCCAGACGTTGCACATTCCCGTGTCGGCGGTGAAGATAGCGTCCTCGGCGGCCACTTCGTCCAGCACGGAGGCGGCGTATTCGGGATGGATAGGCGTGATTTTCTCCGCCTTGCGCGTGTACGCTCCGACGGCCTTGTTCATCAGGCGGTCGTGCTTCTTGAGCATCTGGTCCAGAAAGCGGCGATTGCTCTTCTCCTTCACCAGCGGCTCCAGCGCCCGCAGGGTCGGCAGCACGTCAGCATGAACCGCCAGGTCCACGTCTGTGCGCCGGCCCAAATGCTCCGGGGCGTTGTCCACCTGCGCGGTGCGCACCTCGTGCGGCAGGAACTGGTCGTACGGGAAGTCGGTGCCCAGCAGCAGGAGCAGGTCCGCGCCCTCGATCCCGGCCGCCGCGGCGCCGTAACCGAGCAGCCCGGTCATCCCGATATCCAAGGGGTTGCGGTACTGGATGAAGTCCTTGCCGCGCAGGGTGTGGCCAATGGGCGCACCGATCTTCTCCGCGAAGGCGAGAAGCTCGTCGTGTGCGCCCTCCACGCCCGCGCCGGCAAAGATGGCGATCCTGTCCGAGTCATTGATGGCCGCCGCGAGCGCGCCCACGGCGGATTCATCCGGGACCAGGGCACCACGGGCGAAGGGCGCGCACAGCGGCGTCGGGGCCACTGCGTCATGGGCGGCGATGTCCCCGGGCAGCGTGACGACGCTGACCCCGCGCAGGCCCACGGCGTGCTGGATGGCACTGTGCATCACCCGGGGGGCCTGCTCGGCGGTGCTGACCATTTCCGAGTACACCGAGCACTCATTGAACAGCCGGTCCGGATGCGTCTCCTGGAAGAAGCCGCTGCCGATCTGCGCGCTGGGAATATGCGAGGCGATGGCCAGCACCGGCGCCTTGCTGCGGTTCGCGTCGTACAACCCGTTGATCAGGTGCAGGTTGCCGGGTCCGCAGGATCCGGCGCAGACCGCCAACTGCCCGGTGAGCTGCGCGTCGGCCGCGGCGGCGAAGGCCGCTGCCTCCTCGTGCCGGACATGGACCCAGTCGATGCCACCCTTGGCCGACCCTCCGGTCTGCCGCACGGCATCCACCACGGGGTTGAGGCTGTCCCCCACGATCCCGTAGATGCGCCGCACGCCGGCGGAGCGGAGCTGGTCGATGAACTGGTTTGCAACGTCCTTGGCCATGAGGATCTCCTGATGGTGGCTGCGCGGAGGTTCTTCTTCCCGGTTCAGTCTATGCCGGTGGCTTGGGTTGGACGGTGGCCACCAGCGAGGCAAAGCGCCGGTTGCCGGGCAGTTCGTCGATCAGCACGGCATGACCATCCGGTCCGGCCAGCGGAATCCTCCAGTTGGGATACTCGTCCTGGGTGCCGGGCTGGTTCTGGGTGCGCCGCTCCCCCACCGCGTCCACCAGGGCAACGCCCAGCAACGACGACGGCGTCAGTGCGGTGAGTGCGTACAGCGCCTCGACGGTGCGTTGCACCTGCGCCGGATCAGGTCCGTCCACGCCGGCGGATCCACCGCCCCCGCCGTCCCGGCCGCCGTCGTCGTCCGTCGCCGGCAGCAACCCGCGCTCGCGCAGCAACCGCAGCACCGACTCCTGCTCCGCGGCATCGGCCGCCCGCTCCTCCTCCACCGGCCGGCCCAGCAGCCCCAGCGATTCGCGCAGTGCGACATGCTCGCCCGCCAAATAGCCCGCCGTGGGCGGCAGGTCATGGGTATTGACGCTGGTCAGACAATCGCGCCGGTAATGCTCGGGCGGCAGCGGCACCCCATCGGCCCGCTCGAACCAGACAATGGAGGTGCCGAAGATGCCCCGCTCGGCCAGGTAGTCCCGGACCCAGGGCTCAAAGGTGCCCAGGTCCTCGCCGATCACAATGGCGCCGGCCCGCTGCGCCTCCAGGGCCAGGATGCCCACCAGCGCCTCGTGGTCGTAGTAAACGTAGGTGCCCTGCTGGGGTCCGGCACCCGCCGGGATCCACCAGAGCCGGAAGAGCCCCAGGATGTGGTCGACCCGGATGCCGCCCGCGTGGCGCAGGATGGTCCGCAGCATGTCCCGGTAGGCCGCGTAGCCGGATGCCGCCAGCCGCTCCGGATGCCAGGGCGGCTGGGACCAGTTCTGCCCCTGCTGGTTGTACATATCCGGCGGCGCGCCCACGCTCACACCGGAAGTGAGCACGTCCCGCAGGCTCCATGCATCTGCCCCGCGCGGGTCAACCCCCACCGCCAGGTCATGAACGACGCCGATCCGCATACCCGCCTTCTTCTCCGAGCGCTGGGCCGTTTCCAGCTGTTCGTCACAGACCCACTGCAGCCAGCGGTGGAACCCGATCCTGCCCGCCAGGCGCTCGCGCTGCCGCTGCACCTCCGGGGACTGCGGGGACGCCAGCGCCACGTGCCATTCCGGCGAGTCCTGGGGGTACACCTCCGCGAGCGCACACCAGAGTGCAAAGTCATCCAGGCCGGGCCCCTGTTCCCGGCAAAAGAGGCGGAACTGCTGGGCCCGGGCGGCACTTCGCGGCACGGCGTAAATATGTTCCAGGGCCTGCAGTTTGGCCGCGTAGCTGGAGTCGCGGTCCAGCATCTCCGCTTCCCGGTTGGCCGGGTGCAGCCGCTCGGCAAGGGACTCCACCAGTGCGCGCCGGCCGGGGTCCAGGTAGCCGTACTCCGGGATGCCCTCCACCCGGATGTAGAGCGGGTTGAAGAAGCGCCGGGTCGCGGGCAGATAGGGCGAGGGTTCCAGCGGAGGCACGGGGGCGGCGGCGTGCAGCGGGTTGACCAGAATGAACCCTGCCCCCTGCTGGTCTGCGGACAGCGCCGCCAGATCCGCCAGATCGGTGAAATCGCCGATCCCCCACGAGCGCGAGGACCGGACCGAGTACAGCTGCGCCATCAGCCCCCAGTTCCGTTCCCGGCCCAGCGCCGCCGTGGTGGTAAGCCGTCGCGGGGTGACCACCAAAGGGCACTGCGCCACCGCGTCCCCATTCTCGGCGTGCAGGGTGTGCCAGCCCAGCGGCAGCCCCGCCGGCACGGCAAAGCTGGCGCGTCCGGTCAGCGCGCCGTCAACCTCGCGCGGCGGCGTCCAGTCCTCCTGCTGCAGGGCCTGGTGCGGGCGGCCGGCCTCGGTGCTGACCCAGACCCGCACCTGGCTGCCGTGCGGGATGTGTACGGGAAAATGGTGTTCCTGCCCTTCCTGAAGGACGATGACGGGTGGCAGCATCCGGCGCCAGGGTGCCTGCTCGTGTTCCTGCAGGGAGCCGCTGATCTCCTCCGGGGTGGAGGCCGCCACGCCCAGCGCCGCCAGCACACGCACCAGCGTGCCGCCGTCGACCTGGCGTTCCTCCCCATCCCATCCCCAGAAGGAGGTGCCGACCCCGTGCGCCTGCGCCAGGGCCAGCAGGCCGTCCGGTGCAGGCGCCGTACCCGAGCCCACCATTGCATCAGTCATGGGCCCACTCTAGGCGGTCGCTTCCGCCACGCGCCGCAGCGGATGGAGAAGTCTCGGACCGGCCCCTCCAGGCAGGCGCGGGCACCCTGTTGCACTGCGGCCCCCGGTGGTAGCTTGCTTAATAGGTCTTGTCCGAACGAATCGGCCAGGACGGCCGCAGCCAAAGCACCGGCCCGGGTTTGCTGCAGCCCACCGAGCGGGCCGGAATCGCGGTGGCAGCATGAGTACGAGCGCAGCCGGGCACGCGGCCCACAGACCAGGAGTGGCAGGCACTTCTCATCGTGGCCGGGTGCTGGTGATAACACTCGCGGCGGCCCTGGGTGGCCTGCTCTTCGGCTTCGACACCTCAGTGATCAACGGTGCCGTCAATTCCATCCAGTCCACCTTCAGCCTGGGGTCCGCCGCGGTGGGCATCACGGTGGCCATCACCCTGATTGGCTGCGCCATCGGCGCCTGGTTTGCCGGCCAGCTGGCGGATGTCTGGGGCCGTAAACCGGTGATGGTGCTGGCCGCCGCCCTCTTCGTGATCAGCTCCATCGGGTCCGGCCTTGCCTTTGCGGTCTGGGACCTGATGGCCTGGCGGATCATCGGCGGCCTGGCCATCGGTATTGCCTCCGTCATCGCCCCCGCCTACATCGGCGAGATCGCTCCGGCTCGCCAGCGCGGCGGGCTTAGCTCGCTGCAGCAGCTGGCCATCACGCTGGGCATCTTCCTGGCCCTGCTCTCCGACGCCGGACTGGAACGCTCCGCGGGCGGTGCCGGCAACATGTTGTGGTGGGGCATGCCGGCCTGGCGCTGGATGCTGCTGGTCGGCGTCATTCCCGCGGTCATCTACGGACTCCTGTCCCTGACCATTCCGGAGTCCCCTCAGTTCCTGGTCCGCAAGGGCCGCAGCCAGGACGCTCTGGAGGTCATCCGGACCGCCACGGGATCACCCAAGCCGGACCAGCGGCTGAAGGAAATCGAGGAGAGCCTGGAAAATGAACGCCGCTCCAGTTACCGGGATCTCCGCGGTCCGGCGCTGGGACTGCATCCCATCCTGTGGATCGGCATCGGCATGGCGGCCTTCCAGCAACTCGTCGGCATCAACGCCATCTTCTACTACTCAACGACGCTGTGGCAGTCCGTCGGATTCAGCCAGAAGGACTCCTTCACCACCTCCGTCATCACCGCCATCATCAACGTGGCGCTGACCTTCGTGGCCATCTTCTTCGTTGACAAGGTGGGACGGAAAAAGCTGCTTCTGGCCGGTTCCATTGGCATGTTCGTGGGGCTGGTTGCCGCCGCGATCTCGTTTTCGCAGGCCGTCGGTTCCGGAAAGGACATCTCGCTGCCCCAGCCCTGGGGTGCCATTGCCCTGGTGGGCGCCAACCTGTTCGTCATCTTCTTCGCGGCCACCTGGGGACCCGTGATGTGGGTGGTCCTCGGGGAGGTTTTCCCGAACAAAATGCGCGGCCTGGCATTGGGCATCGCCACCGCCTTCAACTGGATCTTCAACTTCATCGTTACCCTCCTGTTCCCGATCCTGAGCGCAGCCGTGGGACTGGGTTATGTCTATGCCGGCTTTGCGTTCTTCGCCGTGCTGTCCTTCTGGTTCGTCAAGGCCCTACTCCCGGAGGTCAGCCGGCTGGAGCTGGAGGACAAGGGCAAACTCGACCGGCACCGCGGGCACTCCGGGCGCGCCGCGACCGCCTGACCCCGCCACCGGTCCCTGAGCCGACGGGAATACAAAGATGCGGCGGACCAGAATCGGACCGGGCCCGCTTCCCGGTCCACTTCGCCGCTGGCTGCGCAAGCACCGCCTGCTGGCCGCCGCCTCTGCCGCCGTCGTCGTCCTGCTGGCGGCGGTAAGCATCCTGTACGGTCTGGCCTCTGCCCATCCCCCGGCCGCGCACGGCCTCACCGCGGCCGACGCCGGTATCGGCAAGATCAAACACGTCGTGATCATCATGCAGGAGAACAGGTCCTTCGACAGTTACTTCGGTACCTTCCCCGGGGCGGATGGCATCGCTATGCACGACGGCGTTCCCACGGTCTGTCTGCCCGATCCGGCCCGTGGGACGTGCGTCAAGCCCTACCATGACCCGGCGGACCGCAATTCCGGTGGCCCGCACAGCCAGAGCAACGCCGAGGCAGATGTCAACGGCGGAAAAATGGACGGGTTCATTGGGCAGGCGGAGAAGGCGGCCAAGAACTGCGCGCCAAACGATCCGGCCTGCAGTGCCGGAAATACGACGGACGTCATGGGTTACCACACGGCCGCGGACATCCCCAATTACTGGACGTACGCCCAGGACTTCACGCTGCAGGACCACCTGTTCGAGTCCAACTCCTCCTGGAGCCTTCCCTCGCACCTGTACATGGTCTCCGAATGGTCCGCCAAGTGCAGCCAGGCCGGCAACCCGCAATCCTGCATCAACGCACTGCAGAATCCCGGCCTGCCACCGGATTTCACCACCTCCATCAGAAACACGCTGATCGGGAAATGCCGGCTGGGACTGCAGAACGGAGCCTGCCAGTCCGCGCTGCTCGCCGCCGGGATCACCCCGGAGATGGCCACTCAACTTCATGCGCTGATCCTCAAGGACTGTAAGGGTGCCGACTCCTATCTGAGCTGCCAGTCGGCCATCGATAACGCCGTAATTCCGGCCGCGCTGAAGCAGAAGTTGCTCGCGGCGGCGCAGAAGCTGGCCCCGCCGGACTACGCCTGGACGGACCTGACCTACCTGCTGCACCAGCAAAACGTCCCGTGGGCGTATTACGTGTTCAACGGAACGGAGCCGGACTGCGAGGATGACGCCGCAATGACCTGCGCCGCGGTGCCGCAGAATGCCAAGACACCGGGGATCTGGAACCCCCTGCCGTATTTTGACACCGTGCGGCAGGACGGGCAGCTGGGGAACATCCAGTCTCTGGACAACTTCTACTCAGCTGCCAAGAAGGGCGCCCTGCCGGCTGTGAGCTGGGTCGACCCGACCGGTTCGGTCAGCGAGCACCCGCCGGCCCTGGTCAGCGCCGGTCAGTCCTACGTGACGGGGCTGATTAATTCCGTGATGCAGTCCCCGGACTGGGGCAGCACAGCGATCTTCCTGTCCTGGGATGATTGGGGCGGCTTCTACGACCACGTC
>DASYGM010000131.1:0-5695 GCA_035999715.1 Micrococcaceae bacterium
GGAGGCGGTGAACAGCAGCGCCGCCCAGTGGTGCACCTGACGCATGAACAGGCCGCCGCGGACCTCGAATGAGATGTTCAGCGTGGAGTTCATGGCCACTGACATGTCGACGCCCTTGAGCGGGACATAGCTGCCGTTGTAGGTGGTGTCCGCCATCGACGGATCAAAGAAGAACGTCAGGAAGGTGCCCGAGAGCAGCAGGATGACGAACGAGTACAGCGCTACCTCGCCGAACATGAACGACCAGTGGTCGGGGAAGACCTTCCGGCCGAATTCGCGCAGCATTCCGGATCCGCCGACGCGTTGGTCGACGAAGTCCGTAATCCGCCCGACCTTGGTTTCGGGGGTATAAGTGGATTCTGTTGCGGCGCTCATTTAGCCACGCTCCCAGAAGCTCGGTCCAACAGGTTCGTGGAAATCGCTCTGGGCCACGAGGTAGCCTTCGGAGTCGATCTTGATGGGCAGCTGCGGCAGCGGCCGGTTGGCCGGACCGAAGATGACCTTACATTCCTGCGTCAGGTCAAACGTTGACTGGTGGCAGGGGCACAGCAGGTGGTGCGTCCGCTGCTCATAGAGGGCGACGGGGCAGCCGACGTGGGTGCAGATCTTGGAATAGGCGACGATGCCTTGGTGGCTCCAGTCCTCACGCCCCGCGGAGGGATGCAGCACGGACGGGTCCACGCGCATCAGCAGCACAACCGCCTTGGCCTTCGCCTCGAGCTTGCCTTCCTTGAGGTCGTTGAGACCGTCCGGAATGACGTGGAAGACGGAGCCGATGGTGACGTCGGAGGCCCGGATCGGGGTGCCGGTGGGGTCCCGGACGAGCCTGGTCCCTTCCTTCCACATGGTGTGCCGCAGCGCGTCCTTGGGCAGCGGCCCAAGGTCGCGGAACAGGACGATGGCCGGCAGGGGAGCCAGCGCCATGGCGCCAATCAGGGTGTTGCGGATCAGGGGGCGGCGCTTGATGCCGGTCTCGTCCAGGATGTCGTCGACGATCTTGACGGCGGCCACCCGGTCAGTTTCGCTGCGGATCACGTGGCGCTGTTCGGAGACTTCATGATCGGGCATCAGGACCTTGGCCCAGTGCACGATTCCGGTTCCGATACCGAGCATGGCGAACGCGGTACCGAGGCCCAGAAGCAGGTTCTGCAGCCGCAGGGTGCCGATGGTGTCATCCAGCCGGACACCGAAATAGGCCCAGAAGAACAACAGGGTTCCCAGCCCGGAAATCGCGAACAGTACTGCTACCTGGCGTTCAGCGCGCTTGGCTGCCCGGGGGTCCTTATCAGCGAGCCGCGGACGATGTGGCGGGAGTCCAGGATCCTGGAACCTCTCCACTTCGCCGTGACCAGCCTTAGCTACGGCACCCGATGTGCTCGGTGTGCCGTCACCATGGTCGCCCATAACCCTCTTCCTTCTCTTATCCCGGTCGGGCCGGGGTAGCTATTGATCCAAATCCGGCTGCGGGCAGCCGTAAATCTCTATTGCAGGTCAGGAGGACCGCGAGGTCAGCCAGATCGTGAAAGCGATGACGACGCCGAGCCCGGCGATCCAGACAAACAGACCCTCCGACACCGGGCCAAGGCCGCCGAGGTCAGCTCCACCCGGGGAGCCGTTCGCGTCGATGGTCTTCAGGAAGGTGATGATGTCCCGCTTGCCGTTGGGCGTGATGTTCGCGTCGTTGAAGACGGGCATGTTCTGCGGACCGGTGACCATCGCCTCGTAGACATGCTGACCGGTCACCCCTGCCAGAGCCGGGGCGAACTTACCTCGGGTCAGCGCACCGCCGGCGGCGGCCGCGTTGTGGCACATGGCGCAGTTGACGCGGAACAACTCCCCGCCATTGGCTGCGTTGCCCTTGCCATCCAGGTACTGGGCTTCGGGGACGGCGGGGCCGGCTCCGAGCGAAGCGACGTAGGCAGCCAGTTCCTTGGTCTGTCCTTCGTTGAACTGGGCCGGCTTCTGCTCGGCCTGCGGGGCGTTTGCTTCCATCGGCATGCGGCCGGTTCCAACCTGGAAGTCAACCGCTGCGGCGCCTACGCCCACCAGCGAGGGTCCCGTCGGCGAGCCGGCGGCTCCCATGCCGTGGCAGGTCGCGCAATTGGCGATGAACAGCTTCCCGCCCTCTTCAACGTCACTGGCCGAGTAGGTGTTCGTATCCGCCTTGGCCGTGTTGACGTTGGCGGCAATGGCGTAAAGCCCACCGGTGAGCATAAGCCCCAGCAGCAGCAGCGCCAATGCCGCTAATGGGTGACGTCGCTTCTGCGAAAGAGCCTTCACGTGGTGGTTCCTTTGTGTCGTTCCTTCGGCCCGGTTCGGGCCGCTCATTCAATTTCGTACTCTTGTAGAAAACTATGCGCCAGCCTACTTCAGGATGTAAATGACCAGGAACAGCGCGATCCACACAACGTCGACAAAGTGCCAGTAATAGGACACGACAATCGCGGACGTCGCCTCGAAGTGACCGAATTTCTTTGCGGCGTAGGCGCGTCCGATGATCAGCAGGAAGGCGATCAGCCCACCGATAACGTGCAGGCCGTGGAAGCCGGTGGTCATATAGAAGGCCGAGCCGTACGCGTTGGACGAGAGGGAGACATGCTCCGAAACGAGCGTCGTGTATTCCGTCGCCTGGCCGGCCACGAAGACCGCGCCCAGGATAAACGTCAGGATGAACCACTCCGTCATGCCCCAGCGGGCGAACCTGAGCCGTCCGGCGGAACGGCGGGGCTGCAGCCGCTCGGCGGCGAAGACGCCCATCTGGCAGGAGAAGGAGCTGGAGACCAGCACCAAGGTGTTCACCAGCGCAAAGGTCACGTTATGCTTCGCGGCTTCGGTGTTCCACATCTCCGCCGAGGTGGAGCGCAGGGTGAAGTACATGGCAAAAAGACCGGCAAAGAACATGAGCTCACTGGACAGCCAGACCACGGTTCCAACGGAAACCATGTTAGGGCGGTTCAGCGTCGGATGCGCCGGGGTACTGGGGGCATGGGTCGCAGTCGTCACATAGTCATTATGTCTGTAAAAGTTCCCGGTGCCCAATGAGAAATGCCGTTTGCCCGGACTTTTTCTACAAAGCTACGAATTTCCGCGGAAGTATCGACGTCGGCGATCCGTACCGGCCTGTAGCCCCGGCGTGGCGTCCGGACCGGCTGAGTAGCCGCGGTCACATTCGCCCTGTAGCGAGTGCTCTCGATAGCATCTGTTGTGTGACCTCATCTGCCCAGGACCCGTCAGCCGCCGCCTTCAGCTGGCCCCAACTGCTGTCCGCGCTCATTGCCCGGCAGGATTTGGACGCCGGATCCACCCGTTGGGCGATGAACACGATTATGGCGGGGGACGCCACCGACACACAGATTGCCGGGTTCCTGGTGGCTCTGCGGGCCAAGGGCGAAACGGTGCAGGAGCTTGCGGGGCTGGTCGAGGCGATGCTCGAAAACGCCCGCGTCCTGGAGGTCGACCCGGAGGCATTGGACATCGTCGGAACCGGCGGAGACCGGCTCAACACGGTGAACATTTCCACGATGGCAGCCCTGGTGGCAGCGGGGGCCGGCGCGACCGTCGTCAAGCACGGCAACCGCGCCGCATCATCGGCCGCCGGATCCGCGGACGTCCTTGAGGCGCTGGGGGTCCGGCTGGACATGCCTATTCCCGGCGTCGCGGCCGCAGCACGTGACGTGGGAATCACCTTTTGTTTTGCCAACGTGTTCCACCCGTCGATGCGCTACGCGGCCGTGGCACGGAGCCAGATGGGGGTTGCGACCGCGTTCAATTTCCTTGGACCGCTGACCAATCCCGCCCATGTATCGGCATCCGCAATCGGCGTCGCGGACGCCCGGATGGCGCCACTCGTGGCAGGCGTTCTCGCCGCCAGGGGAAACCGCGCCCTGGTTTTCCGTGGCAGCGACGGCCTCGACGAGCTCACGACGACGGGCCCTTCCACGGTCTGGGAGGTGCGCAACGGCGAAGTGCGGGAGATGGTGATGGATCCCCTGGAATTGGGAATCCAGCGGGCCGCGATCGAGGATCTGCGCGGCAAGAACGCTTCTTACAACGCCGAAGTGGTGAATCGGATCCTGGCCGGCGAAACCGGTCCCATCCGGGATGCCGTGATTCTCAATGCCGCCGCTGGCCTGGTGGCGCTGGACATCAATGCGGACGCGGCGCTGACCGACCGGCTGCGGGCTGCCATCGCTACGGCAAAGGAATCTATCGATACCGGATCTGCGGCGGATGTCCTGCTCCGCTGGGTCACCCACAACGCCGAATACACCCGCGCCGGCGTGTAGGCCGCCCGGCAGCACGAGCACGAACACGAGCACTGGGCCTGCCTCGCCGGTGCTGCCGGGGAAGCCGGTGCTGCCGGGGAAGCCGGTGCTGCCTGGGAAGCCGGTGCTGCCTGGGGGATAGGTAGACGTTGCCGATGAGTCCCGACCGCACCTATCGGCCACACTGGTCCCGTGCCCCGGCCACCACGCCGCTCCGACGCCCCGGCCTCGCCGGAGCTGCGCTCTCCAGGAATCGTCCGCCCCGATCTTCGTGGGTCAGGTGTGGTGGTAGGTGTTGCGGATGGGGGTTTGGGCGGGGTCGGTCCAGGGCGGCGGGGTGTACCAGGGGATCCCGCCGGTCATGGTGATGCGCCAGTGGCCTTGGTGGATCAGGTGGTGGTGGAATGAGCACGCGAGGGCGCCGTTGCCGATGTTGGTGGGTCCGCCGTTCTTCCACCAGGTGACGTGGTGCGCCTCGCACCAGGACGCCGGGATGGTGCAGCCGGGGAAGGTGCAGCCCCGGTCCCGGGCGGTGAGGGCGGTGCGCTGTTTGGCGCTGAAGGTGCGCTGGCTGCGGCCCAGGTCCAGGACGTTGCCGGCGCTGTCGGCCAGCACGGTCACGCCTTGGCCGGTGCACAGCAGCGGGGTGATGGCGGAGGCGGCGGCGGGGCCGGTGAACTGCATCCACCCCGACGACCCCGCATCCGCGGACCGGTGTCCGAACCCGAGCCCGCCCCCGGCGGCCAGGGCGGCCGCTGCGGTGGCGGCGGTGGTGAGTTCGGCGGCGGTGATGGTGACGATCAGCTGCGGGTGCGCGCCGCCGGCCACCGGCAGCGATTTCACGGCCAGGGCCGCCGCGCAGGCACTGACCAGGGTATCCAGGAGCACCTGGGCCCGCGACCGCTCATCCAGCGACCGCTCCGCCCGCGACAACCCATCCCCGAAACTGCCGCCGGGACTGTCAGACGTGTCGCTGCCGACGCCGCCGCTGATCCCACCGCCGCAGGAGACTGAGCTGGCAGCGCTGCCGCCGCCAGGTTTACCTGGTTTTCCGTCAGCGTTGTCACTGTCACTGCTGCCGCCGCCGTCACTGTTGCTGCCGCCGGCGTCGCTGTTGCTGTCATTGGTGGTGCTGTTGTTTTTGGTGCGGGGGTTGGTGCCGGCGTTCAGGACGGTGAGGACGGTTTCGTACTGGTACTGGTCGGCGTCGATTTCCAGGTGGTACAGGCCCTGGCGCAGCCCGTAGAGCCGGATGCCCTGCCGGGCGGCGAGTTCGGTCACGGACGGTTCCGGACCGTCCTGATCCAGCCGGTGCCGCCACCGGGCCGCGACCTGGGCCAGGAAGTCCGGATCACGGGCCACCGCCGTCTCCGTCAGGGACTCCTCGATCAGTCCCAGCCCGGTAGCGGTGGTCCGGGGCCTCGCGTCCC
>DASYGM010000163.1:0-19349 GCA_035999715.1 Micrococcaceae bacterium
CACGGCCAGCAGATAAACGAAGTAGACGGTGCACCAAACCCGCAGGTCGGTGGCGATGGCCCGGACCGCCTTGCTGTTGAGGTACAGCGCGAATAGCAGGACCGCAGCCACAGGCGCCACCACGCCCCAGAACGGGCCGAAGAGGAAGGTGCCGGTATCAAACCATGGCTTGAACAACGCAAGTGGGCCGCCGCGCCAGGCCAGTTCGCTCTCCGTGTAGGCGTTCGCGTCCCCGGTGGCCAGCCAGGCGATGACCGGCCACGCGAACGCGGCTGCGGCGCTGACCAGCAGCAGCACCCCGCCCCTGATGAAGTCGCCGGCGCCGAACGGTTCCCGCCGTTCCAGCGGTCCCCGGTTGCGCCGCCACCAGCGCAGCGCCAGATGGACGGCGACGACGGCGGCGAACGGCCCGCCGACCGGGCGGGCCAGGCACATCAGCACCGCCACGGGGACGGCGGACAGATACCGCCGGCGCAGCAGCAGATACAGCGATCCGGCGATCAGCAGCGTGCTCAGGGACTCGGCATAGGGCACCTGCAGGACCGGGGAAACCGGAAAGGTGACGAAGAAGACCACGCCCCAGGTGGCAGCCGGGACGCCGGTGATGTGCCGGAACAGCCGGTAAATGACCAGTGCGGCGCCCAGGCCCGCCAGCACCGAGACCGCTGGAGCCAGCACCAGCCAGTCCAGTCCCGTAAGCGCGTTGATGGCGCGGACCAGGAAGGGGTACAGCGGGTAGAAGGCCCAGTTGTTCTCCACCACGGTGCCGCTGGCGTTGCGCGGAAGGGTTAGCGGGTAGCCGCTGGTGAAGATGCCCTTATACCAGTCGCTGTCCCAGATGCCGATGAAGTGCAGGTAGTCCGGATGCGCAGGACCCCAGGGATTGGCCCCCTGCTGCCGGGCGACCGCCACGAAAATGCAGAAGGAGACGAAGCGCGCAACGGCGTAGATCAGGGTGATCCGCACCCACCAGGGCCACCGGCCCAACATCGTGCCACCCGCGGAGACCCAGCCCCAGAGCAGGTCGTTGAACGTCTGCCGGGTCGCTGGCGCCGCCTGGCCGCCGGTCACTGCCTGGTCGTCGGCCGCCGTCCGGCCGCCGGTCACCGCCGGTGGCTTCCCACCCGCTCCGGGTTCCGGCCGGTCCCCCGCCGAGGCCGGGGCATCAGCCAGTCCACTCACGGACGGCCCTCGTGCCCGGGCAGCCCCGGGCGCCGCGGTCCCGCCGGGTCCGCAGCACCCGCCGGAGCCGCCGTCGTCGTCCGCCTGCTTGAGACATCCCGCAGGTGCGCCTCCAGCTCGGCGATCCGCCGGTCCTTGCCGGCCAACTGATCGCGCAGCAGGTCCAGCACCTCATCCACCTGGTCCATCCGGTAACCCCGCAGCCCCAGCGAAAAGCGCACCCGGTCCACATCTTCGGGCCGGGGTGCCTCCGGTAGCAGTACGGCCGGCAGGTTGGCCACCGGCTCGGCCAGGCCGTCGGCCAGGGCCGCGTTCTCCGGGTCCCCGGCGCGCCGGTTCAGCCCCACCACGTAGAGTCCCACGGCGCCAGCCACGGCAAGGGCCAGAAAGATCAGGAAATAGCTCACTGCACCATGGTGCCAGATGCACCAACGGCCCGGTGCGGAAAAGCCTGTGAACCCCTACTGGCCGGCCGCCTTGTTCCGGCGTTCCACGCCGCCCGCCATCACCAGGGACACCGCTTCCGCGGCGCTGTCTGCCACCTGGATGATGTCCAGGTCGCGCAGCGAAACCAGCCCGCCCTCCACCAGCGTGTTCCGGATCCAGGCCAGCAGCGGCGTCCAGAATTCCTTGCCGATCAGCACGATCGGGAAGGAGGTGACCTTCTGTGTCTGCACCAGCACCATCGCCTCGAACAGTTCATCCAGGGTGCCCAGGCCGCCCGGCAGCACAATGAAGCCCTGCGCGTATTTGACGAACATGGTCTTGCGGGCAAAGAAGTAGCGGAAGTTGACCCCCAGATCCACCCACTCGTTCATGCCCTGTTCAAACGGCAGTTCGATGCCCAGGCCGATCGAAAGTCCGCCGGCCTCGCAGGCACCCTTGTTGGCCGCCTCCATGGACCCCGGACCACCGCCGGTGATCACGGCTATACCGGCCTCCGCCAGCCGCCGCCCCACTTCCAGCCCGGTCTCATAGAACGGAGTCCCGGACCGGGTGCGGGCCGAACCGAAGACGCTCACCGCCGGGCCGACGTTGGCCAGGGCGCCGAAGCCTTCGACGAATTCACTCTGGATCCGCAGCACCCGCCACGGATCCGTGCTGGTGAATTCACCCGCGGTGCGGGTGTCCAGCAGCCGCGCGTCGGAGGTGGACCCTTTGGCCTGGCTGCGGCGCAGCTCGATGGGGCCCTTCCGGCGGGCATCGCCGGGGCGTTTCGGTTCGCTGGGTGCACTCATGCCCCTAAGGCTATTGCACCGCGCCGCTATGGTCCCCTGCGGCGCGTCGGCAGAAACACCCGGGCCTGGGGAAAATTTTCCGGCCCGGCATTCACAGCTCTTTTCCAGCCCGTTCCTGCCCTTTCCACATTTCTTTAGCGTCACGATTCCCGCCGATCCGGTCCTTATGTGCCCGGTCACACCTAAAGTTTCGGTAGATTCGTTCCATGACTAGTCAAGCTGCCGCTCCCGCACTGGTGGAACTCACCGCGGTGAACAAGCACTTCGGTGCCCTGCACGTGCTGCAGAACATCAACCTGCAGGTGCGCAAGGGCGAGGTCGTCGTGGTCATCGGCCCGTCCGGATCCGGCAAATCAACGCTTTGCCGTGCGATTAACCGGCTGGAAACCATCGACGACGGCCAGATCCGGATCGACGGCAAGGAACTTCCCGCCGAAGGCAAGGAACTCGCCCGGCTGCGCGCCGACGTCGGCATGGTCTTCCAGTCCTTTAACCTCTTCGCGCACAAGACGATCCTGGAAAACGTGACGCTGGGACCCATCAAGGTCAAGGGCACCGTCAAGGCCGAGGCGGAGAAGCAGGCCATGGCGCTGCTGGAGCGGGTCGGCGTCGGCCACCAGGCGACCAAGCTGCCTGCCCAGCTCTCCGGTGGCCAGCAGCAGCGCGTCGCCATTGCCCGGGCACTGGCGATGAAACCCAAGGTCATGCTCTTCGACGAGCCCACCTCCGCACTGGATCCGGAAATGATCAACGAGGTCCTGGACGTCATGGTGGGCCTGGCCAAAGAAGGCATGACCATGATCGTGGTGACGCATGAGATGGGCTTCGCCCGCAAAGCGGCGGACCGTGTGGTGTTCATGGCGGACGGCCAGATCGTGGAGGACGCCAAGCCCGAGGACTTCTTCACCAATCCGCGCAGCGAACGGGCCAAGGACTTCCTGTCCAAGATCCTCACGCACTGAGGATCCGAACGCAGCGGTAAACATCCTACGCAGCGGCCCCGTCCGCTGTGCGCAGCGCTCTATTGCTCACTCGCATCCGGGCCACGATTGTGGCCACCCAATGAAAGGAAAACCATGAAGGCATTCTTTGCCAAGAAGCGGCTTGGGGTAGCCGCTGTTGTTGCCGCCGGCGCGCTGGCGCTGAGCGCATGTGGCGGGGGCGGCACCGACGCCGGTTCCGGCGCAACGGACACGGCCAACCAGCCCTCCTACACTGTCGCCAAGGATGTTGCCCTGACCGGCAGCCCCACCTACGACAAGATCAAGTCCAGCGGCACGGTCCGCATCGGCGTCAAGCAGGACCAGCCAGGCCTGGGCTTCAAGGACGCGGCCACCGGCGAATACACCGGATTCGACATCGAGATTGCCAAGTGGATCGCCGCCTCCCTGGGTGTGCCTGCCGACAAGATCGAATTCAAACCGATCCCCTCGGCCAGCCGCGAGTCCGCCATCACCAATGGTGACATCGACTACTACGTCGGCACCTACTCCATCACGGACAAGCGCAAGCAGCTGATCGACTTCGCCGGCCCCTACTTCATCACGGGCCAGGGCCTGCTGGTGAAGAAGGACAACTCGGACATCAAGACCGAAAAGGACCTGGCCGGCAAGAACGTTTGCTCCGCGACCGGTTCCACGCCGATCCAGAACATCAAGTCCAACTTCCCGGACACCAAGACCACTGAGTTCGACACGTACTCCAAGTGTGTTGAGGCGCTCAAGGGCGGCCAGACGGACGCCGTCACCACCGACCAGGCCATCCTGATCGGGTATGCGGCGCAGGAGCCGGACGCCCTCAAGGTGGTCGGCGAGCCGTTCACCACCGAAAAGTACGGCGTAGGCGTGCCCAAGGGCGACACTGCGCTGCGGACGTTCATCAACAAGACGTTCACCGATGGTGGGGACACCTGGAAGAAGATCTACGACAACACCCTGGGCAAATCCGGGACCACTGTCGAGCAGCCCAAAGTCGACCAGTACTAAGTCTGCAGTGCAGTTTTAAATCTGCGGTGCCAAGAAGAATCCGGACGGGCGGTTCGGGCAGCAACGCCCGAACCGCCCGTACCCGGGCTTAACACCCACAGTCCTCACACCCAGTCCTCACAGCGAAAGCGCACCGTGGATACACTCCTGAACAACCTCGACCTGTTTACGACGGGGTTTAAAAACACCGGTATTCTGTTCGTCTTCTCGGCCATCATTGCGCTCATCCTTGGCACCGTGGTGGCAGCGATGCGTGTCTCGCCGGTCCCGGCCATGCGCGCCGCCGGAACGGTCTACGTGAACACCGTCCGGAACATGCCGCTGACGGTGATCCTGGCCTTCTTCGCGCTCGGCTACCCCAAGCTGGACCTGGTGCCGATCAACTTCCTTACGGCCGCCGTCGTCGGACTGTCCCTGTACACCGCCACGTACGTGGCCGAGGCCATCCGCTCCGGCATCAACACCGTTCCGGTGGGCCAGGCCGAGGCCGCCCGCGCCATCGGACTGCCCTTCCTGCAGTCGCTGACCCTGGTGATCCTGCCGCAGGCGTTCCGCTCCGTCATCCCGCCGCTGTTCAGCGTGTTCATCGCGCTGCTGAAGAACACCACCGTGGCGGCCGGCTTTTCCGTCCTGGAGGCCGGCGCCATCCGGGCGAACCTGAGCGAGCGCGGCGAACCGGCTCTGGTCGGCCTGCTCTGGGTGGCGCTGATCTTTGTCATCCTGGTGATCGGCGTGCTGGCCACCCTACAGCGCTATTTCGAGAACAAATGGAGGGTGGCACGATGAGTTCAGTCCTGTTCGACGTTCCCGGTCCCAAGGCCCGCGCCCGCAACCGGGTGCTGAGCGCCATCACCGTCCTGGTGGTGCTCGCCATCATCGGCTTCATCCTGCTGCGCTTTGCCGAGAGCGGCCAGTTCACCGCCACCAAATGGCGCATCTTCAGCTTCCCGCTGGTGCAGCGGACCATTGTCTCCAGCATCGGCGCCACCCTGGGCGCCTTCGCGGCCGCCGCCGTCGGCAGCCTGCTCTTCGGCATTCTGCTGGCCTTCGGCCGGCTCTCCGACCGGAGCTGGATCAGCCGGCCCTGTTATGGCATCACCGAGCTGCTGCGCGCCGTCCCGGTGCTGATCATGATGATGATCCTGTACTACGGACTGCCGCCGCTGGGCGTGCACGGCATCACCCCCTTCACCGCCGTCGTCGTCGGACTGATTGCCTACAACGGTTCCGTGCTCGCGGAGGTATTCCGCGCCGGGATTGAAGCCCTGCCCTCCGGCCAGAAGGAAGCCGGCCTGGCCGTTGGCCTGTCCAAGGGCCAGGTGCAGCGGCTGATCCTGCTGCCGCAGGCGGTCCGTTCCATGCTGCCGGTGATCATTGCGCAGCTGGTGGTGATCCTCAAGGACACGGCACTGGGCTTCATCATCACCTACAACGAGATCCTGTTCCAGGCCAACTACTTCGGCTCGCAGGCGCAGTACGGCTCGCCCGTGCTGCCGGCGCTGATGGTCGCCGGGCTGACCTACATTGTGCTGTGCCTGCTGCTCTCCGGCTTCGCGAAATGGCTGGAATGGCGGTTGCGCCGGGGGCCGAAGGCCGTGAAGGTGGCGCCCCGGGTGATGGCCGACGCCTGAGCCCTACTGGGGCGTTCGCCGTTGCGGCGCCGTTGAAGGGTGCGCCGTTGAAGGGTGCGCCGTAGGGCCGGCATGTCCGACGACGGCGGCCCGGCCGCCGCCTGTTACTCCAGCCAGCCCGTCAGCGCCGCCAGGCAGTCCCTGATGGCCCCCGCGGTGACATGCTCGTCGTCGCTGTGCGCCAGCAGTGCATCTCCGGGACCAAAGTTAACCGCCGGAATCCCCAGCTCGCTCAACCGTGCCACGTCCGTCCAGCCGTACTTGGGCTTGGGCTCCGCGCCGACGGCGGCAATAAAGCTGGCCGCAGCGGGAGCCTGCAGCCCGGGCCTGGCCCCGGCGGCGGCGTCCGTGCGGACCACATCGAAGCCCGCCAGCAGGGCACGCACCTGGGCCTCGGCGTCGTCGGGCGTCTTATCCGGGGCAAAGCGGTAGTTGATCTCCACCACGCAGGCATCCGGAATCACGTTTCCGGCGGTGCCGCCGTTGATCTTCACGGCATTGAGGCTTTCCCGGTATTCCAGTCCGTCCACCGTGACCGTCTCCGGCTGGTAGTCACGCAGCCGGGACAGGATCTCCGCGGCGTCGTGGATGGCGTTGTGCCCCATCCAGGCCCGGGCCGAATGCGCTGCTTTGCCCCGGGTGGTCACTTCGAACCGGCTGGTGCCGTTGCAGCCGCCCTCCACCGTGCCGTCCGTGGGTTCCAGCAGGATGCCAAAGTCCGCCTGCAGCCAGTCCGGGTGGTCATGGACCAGCCGGCCCAGGCCGCTCTTGGCTGCCTCGACTTCCTCATGGTCATAGAAGACAAACGTGATGTCCTTGGTCGGCTCCGTCACGGCAGCGGCAAGCGCCAACTGCACGGCCACACCGCCCTTCATGTCTGTGGCACCGCGTCCGTAGAGCACCCCGCCGTCCCAGCTGCTCGGCACCGTGCCGCGGGAGCCCGGCGTCGTCGGTAGCGGGACGGTGTCCAAATGCCCCGCCAGAATGACCCGCTCCGGCCGGCCCAGCACCGTCCGGGCCATGATGGCGTCCCCGTTTCGCAGGACCTCCAGATGGCCCAGCGACCGCAGTGCCCGCTCCACCGCGTCCGCCAGCCGAGACTCGTTGCCGGAAACGCTCTCAATGTCGATCAGGTCCGCGGTGAGCCGGGCAACATCCTGGCGCAGGTCCAGCTCCGGGTGGTGCACCCCGGGGGTGTCCGCTCCATGCTGGTCAAGTGCGGCGTTTACCAGGACAGACGGCTTCGGGGTGATGGATTCGTGAGTCACCCAACCAGCTTAGCCAGAGTTGTACCGCGCTGGCCGTGCGGCCGTCCTCCACTGCCCGGAGGCGAAACTGTCCCGCAGCAAGTGCTCTCCTCTCATCTACCCCGCGGTAACTGCAGGATTGCGTGCTCTTTGCTGCAGTTAGCGCGGGGTAGATTCCGAAACTGCAGTTAGCGCGGGGTAGATTCCGAAACTGCAGTTGCAGCGGGATGGATTGAAAGTCATCCAGAGCCTGGCTGCAGGTTCGAGGACTGACGCCGCGCGGCTCCGCTGTGTCCGGGCCCCCGGCGCTCTCGGTAGACTTGGACCATGACTGAGAACGCCTCCGCCAACGCCATCCTGACCGGAAATGCTCCGGAAAACCGCCCCGACGCCGCACGCACGGCCCACGGCTTCGGCCTGGCGACCGTGACCGACGGCGGGCAATTGCTGGACGTCTGGTACCCGGCGCCAGCGCTCGGGATTGCGGTGGGATCGCTTGGCGATGCCCCGGAGGCGGATCCGGAGCTGAGCGTCCTGGCCGAGCAGGGCGCCGATCCGGACCGCGGGGTGGGACTGAAGGTGGTCTTCGCCCAGATTGACCTCGACAGCGCCCCGGCGGACACGGCCGACGCGTACCTGCGCCTACACCTGCTCTCGCACCGTCTGGCGGCGCCCAACACCGTAAATCTGGACGGACTCTTCGGCAAGTTGCCCAATGTGGTGTGGACCAATTTCGGCCCGGCAGCCGTGGAGGATTTTGAGCTGACCCGTACCCGGCTGCGCCGCCGCGGCGCTGTGACCGTCTACGGCGTCGACAAGTTCCCGCGGATGGTGGACTATGTGGTCCCCGCCGGCGTGCGGATCGCGGACGCTGACCGTGTCCGGCTGGGCGCCCATCTGGCTGAGGGAACGACTGTCATGCATGAGGGCTTCGTGAACTTCAACGCTGGAACCCTGGGCGCCTCCATGGTGGAGGGGCGCATCTCCGCCGGGGTCGTCGTCGGCGACGGCACCGACGTGGGCGGCGGCGCCTCGATTATGGGCACGCTCTCCGGCGGCGGCAAGGAAAAGATAACACTGGGCGACAGGGTCCTGCTGGGCGCCAACTCAGGGGTGGGGATCAGCATCGGTGACGACTCCGTCGTCGAGGCCGGCCTGTACGTGACTGCAGGAACCCGGGTGCGGGTGCTGGGCCCCAAGGACGCCGACGGCGAGGACACCACTGCCGTGGTCAAGGCCAGTGAACTCTCCGGCCTGCCCAACCTGCTGTTCCGGCGCAATTCGACGTCCGGAGAGGTGGAGGTGCTGCCGCGCAAGGGCCAGAGCGTTGAGCTCAACGCGGCACTGCATGCGAACTAGGCGCGGCGCCGGGCTCCGCGCCACCGCTTCCCGGCGTTCAGGGACCCGGCGTTCAGGGACCGGAGCACGCCGGTGAGCAGACGGCGGCGGGCCAGGCTCAAGGCCCTACTGATCTGGCTGCTCTCCATCGGCGTCGTCGTGGTCCTGCTGGCTGCTGCAGGCCTCTGGGCGGTGAACTTCTTCAAACCCGCGCCACCGCCGCTGTCCCTGGGCTGCACGGCCGACGTCGGCAACAGCAAGTATTCGCTGGCGCCGGACCAGGCGGACAATGCCGCGCTCATCACCGCCATCGCCGTCCGCCGCGGCCTGCCGGCCCGGGCAGGGTCCATTGCCCTGGCCGTGGCGCTGCAGGAATCCAAACTGCGCAATATCACCAGTGGCGATCTTGACTCTCTGGGGCTGTTCCAGCAGCGTCCGTCCCAAGGCTGGGGCACGCAGGAGCAGATCATGGACCCCGTCCACGCGACCAACGCGTTCTATGACGGGCTGCTCAAGGTGGGCGGCTATGAATCCCTGCCCATCACCGACGCGGCGCAGCAGGTGCAGCGCTCGGCCTACCCGGAAGCCTACGCGCAGCGGGAAGCGCAGGGCAAGGCCTTCGCCTCGGCGCTGACCGGGCTCTCCCCCGCCGCCCTGAGCTGCACCCTGGAGGCGCCGACGGGCGCAGGCAACCCGGGCGCCGTCGTCAGCGCGCTGGAGCTGGGCTATGGGCCGGTGGAGACGACGGCGGCCGGCAGCAGCGTGAGCATCGCCGCCACCGGGACGGCCGGCTGGAGCTACGCCCAATGGGCGGTGGCCAATGCCGCCGCGCTGGACATCACCGCGGTGGCGTTTGACGGCCAGCAGTGGATCCGTTCGGACAATGCGGACGGCCATAACAAGGGCTGGCAGCCTTCCACCGCTCCAGGGGACACGGTGACCATTACGCTGCCCACGCCCCGGCCATAGCCGGCTCAGACCAGCAGTTCCACCACGGGCTGGACGTAGCTGCGGAAAATCTCAGGATCGTCCAGCAGGTCCTGGCTCATGATCAGCCGGCTCGGCTCCATGAACCAGGCGCGCGGCTCGGCCAGCGGCAGCTCAAGAATGGTCAGGGTGAAATCGCGGGCATTGCGGCCCAGCTCCATTTCCCGGTCCTGCACCAGTTCCGCCAGGAGGTCCGTGGCCCCCAGCGTTTCCCGTTCGGCTGCCAGCCGCCGGTACTCGCTCTGCCGTTCCCGGGCCCAGGTCAGGGCGGCGCCGAAGTGGGCCTGCAGCACCCGCTGCAGGGCCCGTCCCTCGGAGAAAGCGCTGAAGTGCGGCGGGGAAAGCTCGGGCAGCATTTCCGGATGATGCTGCTGCAACGCGTCCCACCACCATTCCCACTCGGTCCGCAGCGCCTCAATGCCGCCCACGTGGGCCACCAGCTGGTGCGGGTCGGCCGGACGGACAGCTGGAGCGGCGGCACACAGCGCGGGGGTCCCGGCGCCGGCCAGTCCGGCGACGTCCCGCAGGTACAGGGCGATCAGCATCGGCCCCGAGGTGTCCATGGTGATTCGCCAGCCCGGGCCACCGGTGTGGTGCATGGCGCTGCCTCCCTTGGCAAGTGTCCGCGGTCAGCCCGCCCGCGGTAAACCAGTACCAGATTACCGCGCTCCTGCGCCCGGTAGGCTGGTTCCATGAAGGTTTTGGTTACCGGCGGGACCGGTTACATCGGCTCACACACAGTTCTCTGCCTGCAACAGGCGGGCCACGACGTCGTCGTGGTGGACAACCTGGTCAACTCCAGCCAGGAATCCTTGAGGCGGGTCCAGGAACTGACCGGCCGCAGCGTTGAATTCCACGCCGTGGATCTTCTCGATGAGCCGGCGCTGGCAGGGGTTTTCGGCCTGCACACGGGCCAGCACAGCATCGAGGCGGTGATCCATTTCGCCGGGCTGAAGGCCGTGGGCGAATCGGTGAGCCAGCCGTTGCGGTACTACCACAACAATGTCAGCGGCACCATCAACCTGCTGCGCGTGATGGAGGCCCACCAGGTCCGCAGCATCGTCTTCAGCTCCTCGGCCACGGTGTACGGGGAGAAGAACCCCACGCCCTACATCGAGAAGATGGACATCGGCGCCAACAACCCCTACGGCCGAACCAAGGAGCAGATCGAGGACATCCTCTCCGACATCGGTGCCGCGGATGAGCGCTGGCACATCGCGCTGCTGCGCTACTTCAACCCCGTCGGCGCCCACGAATCGGGGCGGATCGGGGAGGATCCGCTGGGCATCCCGAACAATCTGGTCCCCTTCATCGCCCAGGTGGCGGTGGGCCGACGGGAAAAGCTGATGGTCTTCGGCGGCGACTACGACACCCCGGACGGCACCTGCCTGCGGGACTACATCCACGTCATGGACCTCTCCGAGGGGCACGTGGCGGCAGTGGATTACGTCGCGAAGAAGCCGGGGGTCTTCCGCTGGAACCTGGGCTCGGGCGTGGGCTCATCCGTTTTCGATGTGCTGCACGCCTTCGAGCGGGCCGTCGGCCATCCGCTGCCCTATGAGGTGGCGTCCCGCCGGGCCGGAGACCTGCCCGCCTTCTGGGCGGACCCGTCGTCGGCCCTGGCGGATCTGGGCTGGTCCACGTCCAAGACGCTGGACCAGATGTGCCAGGACCACTGGCGCTGGCAGAAGAACAACCCGAACGGTTACGCCGCCCCTGCTCTCTGATCGAGTGAGGCACGACGACGGCGGCGGTCACCTTTCGCAAAAGGTGACCGCCGTCGTCGTACTGAACCCAGACCCTACCGCGAGGGGTACATCCGCTCCGCTTCGCCCGTGTAGAGCTGGCGCGGACGGCCGATCTTGGTCTGCGGATCCTTCATCATTTCGCGCCACTGCGCAATCCAGCCCGGCAGGCGTCCGATCGCGAAGAGCACGGTGAACATCTTCTCCGGGAAGCCCATGGCCTTGTAGATCAGGCCCGTGTAGAAGTCCACGTTCGGGTAAAGCTTGCGGTCAATGAAGTACTGGTCCGTCAGGGCCACCTCTTCGAGCCGCATCGCGATGTCCAGCAGCTCATCGTTGCCGCCCAGCTTGGCCAGGATTTCATGCGCGGTGGCCTTGACGATCTTGGCCCGCGGGTCGTAGTTCTTGTAGACACGGTGTCCGAAGCCCATCAGCTTCACGCCGGCTTCCTTGTTCTTGACCCGCTCCACGAACTTCTCCACCGGCTCGCCGCTGGCCTGGATCTGCCGCAGCATGTTCAGCACCGCCTCGTTGGCGCCGCCGTGCAGCGGACCGAACAGGGCGTTGATGCCGGCGGAGATGGAGGCGAACATATTCGCGTTGGAGCTGCCCACCAGGCGCACGGTGGAGGTCGAACAGTTCTGCTCGTGGTCGGCGTGCAGGATCAGCAGCAGGTCCAGCGCCTTGGCCACCGTCGGGTCCACGTCGTACGGCTCGGCCGGCAGGCCGAAGCTCAGGCGCAGGAAGTTCTCCACCAGATTCATCGAGTTGTCCGGGTAGAGCATCGGCTGCCCCAGCGACTTCTTCAGTGCGTAGGCGGCGATCACCGGCATCTTGGCCAGCAGCCGGTAGGTGGACAGTTCCACCTGCTCGTCATCGAACGGGTCCAGCGAGTCCTGGTAGAAGGTGGACAGCGCGGAGACCGCGGAGGAGAGCACCGGCATCGGGTGCGCGTCGCGCGGGAAGCCGCCGAAAAAGCCCTTCAGGTCCTCGTGCAGCAGGGTGTGCCGGCGGATCCGCTCATCGAAGCCCGCCAGCTCGGCCGGGCTGGGCAGGTTGCCGTAGATCAGCAGGTAGGAGACCTCCAGAAAGCTGGAGTGCTCGGCCAGTTCCTCAATCGGGTAGCCGCGGTAACGCAGGATGCCCTTGTCGCCGTCGATATAGGTGATGGCAGAGGTCGTGGCCGCGGTGTTCATGAACCCGGGGTCAAAGGTGACGGCTCCGGTGTCCTTGAGGAGTTTGGAAACGTCGTATCCGTCATTACCCTCTGCGGCCGCGATCCGCGGCAATGCCAGCTCTCCGCCGTTGTAGCGCAGGGTAGCGGCCGTCGATTCAGTCATTGAGTCCCCTTCATGAGGTTGCCCAGCCCCTTGTCAGAGGCATTGTTTAGATCTATGCGGCCTGGTCCGTGCGCTGGTTCGCGCTGGTTGGACCGGTAAACGGGTGTTGGATCGCGGCATAGACCTCGTATAGAAAACGCTGTTAAGAAACTACCTCCCAGCAGGCTCTCAGGCTAATCGTGAAGCCTGCTGTTGGCCCGCTTGGACGGGAAAGGTGAGCACTGTCACGTTGCCTGAGCCAGCCGGGCAACCGCTGCATCGATCCGCTCGTCCGTGCCGGTCAGTGCCACCCGGATGAAACCCTTGCCCGCCTCGCCGTAGAAAACGCCCGGGCCCACCAGGATGCCGCGCTCGGCAAGCCTGCCAACCGTGGTCCAGGTGTCCTCCCCTGCCGTGCACCACAGATACAGGCCGGCTTCCGAATGCCGGACCTCAAGCCCGAAGCGCTGCAGTGCCGGCAGCAGCCGCTCCCGCCGGGAGCGGTACAGCGCCTTCTGGTCCGCCACATGCGCATCATCGCCCAGTGCCACCCGCATGGCCTGCTGGACGGGGTAGGGCACAATCATGCCGGCGTGCTTGCGGCTGTTCACCAAATTGGCCATCAGCGCCGCATCCCCGGCGGCGAAGGCGGCCCGGTAGCCGGCCACATTGGATTGTTTGCTCAGCGAGTACACGGCCAATAGCTTGTCGGTGGAACCGGCGCAAACGTCGGACTGCAGGATGCTGGGGACCGCCTGGCCGCCACGCTCCGGATCCCACTGCCCCCATCCCAGTTCCGCATAGCACTCGTCGGAGGCCACCACTGCGCCCAGCGCGCGGGCCTGGGCCACCAGGGCCTTGAGCTCCGGTGCTGTGCGGACGATGCCTGTGGGGTTACCGGGTGAATTGACCCAGACCAGCCGGACCCTGGCCCGGGCTGCCTCGTCCAGCTCGTCCAGGGAATCAGCGGCAACCGGGGTTGCGCCTGCCAGCAGAGCGCCCATGTCATAGGTGGGGTAGGCAACGGTGGGACGGACGACGACGTCCCCGGCTCCCAGCCCCAGCAGCAGCGGCAGCCAGGCCACCAGCTCCTTGGAGCCGACGGTGGGCATTACGGCCTCCGGGTCCAACCCGGGCACACCCCGGCGCCGGGCAAACCAGTCCACCACCGCCTGGCGCAGCTCGGCAGTCCCGTGCGTGGTGGGATAGCCCGGCGCGTCCGCAGCACCTCGGAGCGCCTCCTGGATCAGCTGGGGGGTCGGATCCACCGGCGTGCCGATGGACAGATTGACCACACCGCCGGGATGCTGGGAAGCCTTCTGCAGGTACGGGGCCATGGCGTCCCACGGGTACTCGGGCAACTGGAGTCCGTACGCGGCGGCCTTCTGCGCGGCGCCGATCTGCGGGGCACCGGTCTGGGATGCTGTCATGGGCGGAAGGTCAGCCCTGGTTCTGCGGCGGCAGCACCGCAATGATCGGGTGGTCGCGGTGCGTGTTGCCGAGCTTCGCCGCCCCTCCCGGCGAGCCCAGCTCGTCGAAGAACTCAACGTTGGCCTTGTAGTACTCCGCCCATTCCTCCGGCGTGTCGTCCTCGTAGTAGATCGCCTCAACCGGGCAGACGGGCTCACACGCACCGCAGTCAACGCACTCATCGGGGTGGATGTAGAGCGAACGCTCGCCCTCATAGATGCAGTCGACGGGGCACTCTTCAACACAGGCCTTGTCTTTGACATCCACGCACGGCTGCGCGATTACATACGTCACGTCCCGACCTTTCCTACGAACTTTGCCCGGTCTGCGGGCTGGATTGCTTCCATTATCCCCCAACGGAGGATGGGCCACCTACATTGAAGACCTACTATGAACTTGTGGACAGGGCCATACAGACGTTGCGGGAATTGCCGCTGGGGACCCGGGTCGTGGTCCGCTACAGGATCGACGGCAGTGGACCGGCGACCGGACTGGTAGCTTCCGCAGGGTCCGCGGCGGCTTCGTCCGCGATGGAGTCCGATGCACCAATGGGCTCCCCCGATCGGAGCCAGGAACCCCACCTAACCGACGTCCTCGGCTTCCTGACGGCACTGGATTCGAGCACCTGCACCGTCCAGGCAAAATCCGGGGACGTCGTCGTCATCCTGGCCAGCGTGCAGGCAGCCAAGCCCGTGCCGTCCGCTCCGGAACGGCGCCCGCGGTCATCCCCCGGCCACTAAGCCCGCCCCACAGATTCGCGCGGCTTCCCCCGGCCACTAAGCCCGTCCCACAGATTCGGGTGGCTTCCCCCCGGTGCCTAATCCCGGTGCCTAATCCCCGAGCCCGGTCCCCGAGCCTGGCATAAATCTGCGCACTGACCAGGCCCTGTCGCTGAGCAGAACCGGGTTCTGCGCAACGACACGGCCAACTCATTGAGCACGTTGCACCAGCCCTCCCGCTGACCGGCCACCTTGGACCGTATTCAGAGCCTCGCGGACCAGCCGGACAAACGCGTCCGGCTGGTTCAGGAGCATTTCAAACGTGATCCGCAGCGTCGGAACGCCCCGGACCACGGTCAGATTCCACCGGCGCCGGTCCTCCCGGTACGCCTGCCGACTGCTGTGGTTTTCGTAGCCGTCCGCTTCCAGCCCGAGAAGCCCGTCCACTTTCAGGTCCAGGTGCCCCATTCCAGGCACATTGACCTGAAGCTGCACGTTGAAGCCCGCCTGCTCCAGATAGAACCTGGCCATGGTCTCAATGATGGAACCGGACTGCGGGTTGATCCGTGCCAGGAGCTGGCGGATAGGCCCATCGCGCAGGCCGGAAAAACGCTCCCGCAGCGGCTCCAGCCGGACCAGACCCTGCTTCACAGCAGATTCGGCGATGGTCAGCCCCTCAAGTGGCGGAAGACAGCGCAGGCTCTGGCAGACAACGTCCGCAGGAGACAACGGCAAGCTGCTGCGGTGAACAACGCATCCGGGGACGCCGCGGGCATGGTCGACGGCTACGTGCGGACGCTCCGGGTCCCGGACCACCCACAACCCCAACCGGGTGGCGGCGCTGATGCACCCCAGTTCACCGTAATGCCGCTTCACCAGGACCAATTCCGGATCGGCCGCGGGTACGGCGTACAGGCCCCTGCACAGACGAAGTACCGAGCCCGAGTCCACGGCAGCCCGGAGCCGCTTCGCCGAGACCCCTTCTGCCGAGAGTTCCATAACGCGGGCCACCCCGTCATGCCTGGCCAATACAGCCATAACGTCAGTCATCCGTCCATGGTGCCTCGGACAGCGTGCCTCCGGGACCGCCGGGCAAGACGATGTGGGGCGTCGAAGTCCATTCGTGTCCGGTGGAGGGGATGTTGGGCTGCCGGCTGGCCGGGCGGGCTCCGTTCTGCTCACTGATCGGGCCCTGTCATTGAGCAGGAACGGGTCCTGCTCAGCGACTGGCCCTGGTCAGTGCGCAGAACCGTTCCGCAGACCCAGTTAGTACCTACTGCTCGGGACCGCCGGTCACATCTCCGGACCCGTCCGCCGCATTTGCGCCCACTACTCCGCCGCCGGCTACGCGAGCACCCGTCTCGGCCGCGCCTTCCACGGTGTCCGGCAGTTTCTTCATTCCCCGTAGCGGGGAGAAGAACACCACAGCCACAGCCAGGAACCCGCCAAGCGCGCCGATCCACAGGGTGGGCAGCAGACCGAGCCACTGGCCCAGGATTCCGGAGATCAGCGCGGAGAGTGGCATCACGCCGAAGACGATGAACCGGATGGAGGCGTTCATCCGGCCCAGCAGCCGGGGCGGGCAGACCCGCTGGCGCATGCTCACCTGCATGATGTTGTAGGCCAGCACGGAGAAATTGAACATGAAATCGGAGAAGACCAGGATGGCCAGGGACAGCCATTTCTGCTGGCTCAGGCCAGCCACCGGGATCAGTACCACCGCGCAGGTGGAGACCATCGCCGCGGCCGGGATCAGCGTGCCCTCGCCGATCCGGCGGGCGATCCACGGGGTGCAGAAGGCACCCAGCACTCCGCCGACCGCGCCGATGGACATGATGATGCCCAGTCCGGCGGCGCCAAGGTTTAGGTTCCGCAGGATCAGCACCGGCAGCATGGTGATGGTGATGGCGGCGAACAGGTTCAGTCCGGCCGTGCAGGCCACGATGCGCCGCAGCAGCGGGTGTCCCGCGACGAAGGCCAGGCCTTCCTTGATCTCCACCGCCAGCGGTCTGCGGTCCGCAACATCGTGCGGCTTTTCCTCATCGTGGGTCCGGTGCAGGAACAGGGCCGACGCCAGGTACCCCAGGGACTCCCCGATGAACAGCAGCGGTGCGCTGATCAGGGTCAGCAGGAATCCGCCCAGCGCCGGCCCGCCGACCCGGGAAATCTGCGAGGTGGATTCCAGCTTGGAATTGGCGTCGGCAACATGTTTGGGCGGCACCAGGATGGGCACAAAGCTCTGGTAGGAAACGTCAAAAAAAACGGTGGCCACGCCAACGACGGCGGCCACCACGTATAGGTGCCAAATCTGAAGCAGGTGCAGCCCCCACAACGCGGGAACCAGCAGCATGGCCACCATCCGGACCAGGTCCGCGATGATCATCACCCGCCGTTTGATCCAGCGGTCCACCCAGGCACCCGCCGGCAGGCCGACGACCAGGAACGCCGCCATTCCCGCCGCGTTCAGTGCCCCCACCTGGAATTCAGTGGCACCTAGAAGTGATACTGCCAAAACCGGGAAGGCCAGCTGACCCAGCTGCGCCCCCAACTGGCTTATGGTCTGGCCGGTCCAGAAGTTCAGAAAATTCCGGCTCCGCAACAATTTTGTAGCGGGTCCCCCAATAGTGTCTACGGTCACACCCTAGTGTGGTTCCAGCGATCTGCTTCTGTCAAACGGGTAATAGGCCTTGTGTGAATCGGTAATCTCCGCCTACAGAAGGGACGGCCGGGGGTGGAGAATGTGCCGCGCCAGCAGCATGGCCAGCGGGGTCACAACTGCGATGCCGAAAAGCCAGAGGGTGCCTGCCAGATTCCCCACGATGAGGCCGTACTGGCCGTGCGGAACGGTCAGAATCCCGACGACGACGTACGCCGCCAGCCCGGTGACCGCGCTGAGCACAACGGACCGGCCCCACAACCCCACGTAGAGGGCCAGTGCCAGCAACAGCAACAGGGCGGCGGCGGCGCCCCACGGCAGCTCGACGGTACCGGCATAAAAGGCCTGGGCATGCAGGGCCGTCCCCAGCAGCCCGGTCACCAGGCCCGCAAGGATGGCGGCGGCATAGCGGGCCGTCCGTGACGGGGCCGCATTGCCCGGGCCGACGGCGGGGGCTGGCAGTTCCGCACTGCTGGCCTCCGAGGCCTCCTCCTGCTGAGCCGCGCCCTGCACACCGCTGGCCGCGCCCGCCAGCAACTGGAACGCCTCGCGGGCCGAAATGTCCTTCCAGACATCATCGGAGAGCGCATAGCGCCCGTCCTGCACGCTGATCTGCGTGCGGTGGGCGCGCATCGCCTCCGTTTTCGCGGCCAAGTCCCCGTCAACCACACTCAGTCGCGCCTCCGGGGCCAAGGCCCGTTCCGGCCGGTCGCTGACAATCGAGTAGACCAACGGAACCTGCCAGGCTGGAAGCGAGTCCTGGCTGCTTTGCCCGGCGATCTCCAGCGCCCGGACGGTCATCTGGTGGGTGCGGATGTGATCCGGGTGGCCGTAGCCGCCGTCGGCGGCGTAGGTCACCACCACGGTCGGCCGCAGCGATTGGATCAGGTGCGCAGCGTGGATGGCCACCTCGTCGAGAGGGGCACGGGAAAACGAGCCGGGCAGCACCGTCGCGGCCGGACGGGCCCGGCCGTCGTCACCCCAGGACATGCCGGAGTCCCGATACCGTACCTCCAGCCCGGGGCCGGCGTGGGCTGCGCCGGCCCCCAGCCAGAAATGCTGCCGGACCCCCAGCGCAGCCAGCGCTTCCGCCAACTCCGCCTCGCGGACGGTAGCCAGCCCTTCGCCGTCGTCGATGTTTCCGGGCTGGCCCACCTCCAGGTGCCGAAGCTCGGCTGGGATCACCTCGCCCAGTTCGCCGCGCGTGCAGGTCAGCAGCGCGACGTCCGCCCCCTGTGCCGCGTAGTGGGCCATCGTCGCACCGGTGACAATCGTCTCGTCGTCGGGATGGGCATGGACGAAGAGCAGCACCGGCCTGCTCTCCGGCTGGCCCGGGGCCGGGGCCGTTAACGGCAGCAACCCGCCCGTCGGAATGAACGGGGCGGGTTGCTGGGTCATAGCTCTATCTTGCCGGATTATGCCTTGGCGCGGGCGCGGTAGGCTTTGGCCCGCTCGCTGGCATCCAGAATGAGCTTGCGGATCCGGATCGACTCCGGGGTGACCTCCACGCACTCGTCCTCGCGGGCGAATTCCAGAGACTCCTCCAGCGTCAGGACCCGCGGCGGGGTCAGGTTCTCGAAGGTGTCAGAGGAAGCGGCCCGCATGTTGGTGAGCTTCTTTTCCTTGGTGATGTTCACATCCATGTCGTCGGCGCGCGAGTTCTCGCCGACAATCATGCCCTCGTACACCTCAGAGGTGGGCTGGACGAAGAAGGATCCGCGTTCCTGCAGGTTGATCATGGCGAACGGGGTCACGACACCGGAGCGGTCCGCGACCATGGAGCCGTTGGTGCGGTATTCGATCGGGCCGGCCCAGGGCTCGTAGCCCTCGGA
>DASYGM010000176.1:0-6494 GCA_035999715.1 Micrococcaceae bacterium
GGGCTGCTGTTCATTGGCGACGCTGCGCATGCGATGTCCCCAGTGGGTGGTGTCGGCATCAATCTTGCCGTGCAGGACGCGGTCTGTGCGGCCCGTGTCCTGGCCGGCCCGCTGCTGGCCGGTGGGCTGGACGCCCGGCGGCTGGCGTCGGTCCAGCGGCGCCGCTGGTTCCCCACCGCGGGCACCCAGCTGCTGCAGCGGGCGGCACAACGCTTCCTGGTGGCCCCCACGCTGGCCGGCACCAAGCCCGTCCGTGCGCCCCTGCCGCTGCGGGTACTATCCCGGTTTCCCCGGCTGCAGGCGGTTCCGGCGCGGATCATCGGCATCGGCCTGCGCCCCGAGCGCCTCAGTTGAGGCCGCGGCGGTCCAGCAGAGGCGCGAGTTCGGCGTCCCGGCCGCGGAAATCGCGGAAGGACTGCAGGGGATCCTGGCTGTTGCCCCGGGATAGCAGCGTGGCGCGGAAGTGGTCCCCGTTGGCGCGCGTCAGCCCGCCGTCGGACCTGAACCACTCCACCGTGTCCGCGTCCAGTACCTCGCTCCAGATGTAGGCGTAGTAGCCGGCCGAGTAACCGCCGGCGAAGATGTGCTTGAAGTACCCGGTCCGGTACCGCGGCGGGACCAGCCTTAGGTCCACGCCGGCCTCTGCCAGCGCGCGCGCCTCGAAGGCCAGCGGATCGTTGACCTCGGTTGCCGGTTCCAGCTGGTGCCAGGCCAGGTCCAGCAGGGCCGCACCGAGGTACTCCGTGGTGGCGAAGCCCTCTCCCCACAACCGGGCAGCCTCGAGCCGGGAGATCTGCTCCGGCGCCAGCGGCTCGCCGGTGAGATGGTGCCGGGCGTAGTTGGCGACGACCTCTGGCCAGAGGATCCACATCTCGTTGACCTGCGAGGGGTACTCCACAAAGTCCCGCGGAACGTTGGTCCCGGAGAACCGCGGGTAGTTAACCTGGGAGAACAGCCCGTGCAGGGCGTGGCCGAATTCGTGGAAGCAGGTGACCACCTCGTCGTAGCTGAGCAGCGTCGGTTCCCCGGCGGGTGGCTTGGAGATGTTCAGGTTGTTCACCACCACGGACTGCCGGCCCATCAGCCGGGACTGCTCCACCAGCGGATTCATCCAGGCTCCGCCGTTCTTGGTGTCCCTGGTGTAGTAGTCGCCCAGGAACAGGCCCAGTCCGGTGCCGTCCTCGTTGAACACCTCCCATACGCGCACGTCCGGGTGGTAGCCCGCCAGGTCGGTCCGCTCTTGGAAGGAAAGCCCGTACAGTTTGTTGGCGGCATAAAACACGCCGTCCGCCAACACCCGCTCCAGTTCGAAGTAAGGCCGGAGCGCGGCCAGATCGACGTTGTATTTGTCCTTGCGGACCCGTTCCGAATAGAAGGACCAGTCCCACGGTTCCAGCTCGTGGCCCGCGGCCCCGGCCAGTATCTGCGCCTCGGCCTGGGCGTTGCGAACGGCGGCCGGCGCCAGCTTGTCCAGCATTGCATGGATGGCGTCCAGGGACGGTGCCGTCTGGTCATCGGTGGCATAGTCAGCGTGTGTGGCGTACCCCAGCAGGGCGGCCCGCTCCGCGCGCAGCTGCGCCATCCGCGCGGCCGTGGGCAGTACGTTGAACTCATTGGGACGTGCCCCGCGGGAGACCGACGCTGTGAAGAGCCGACGCCGGGTGTCCCGGTTGGTCAGCACCTCCAGGGCGGGCTGGTTGGTGGGCAGGATCAGGGTCAGCAGGTATTTTCCCTCGTACCCGGCGTCCTGGGCTGCCTGCGCAGCCGTGGCAAGGTCATCAGCGGGAAGGCCATCCAGCTCGGCCGGATCCTCGATCAGCAGGGCGGAGCCGTTGGTGTCCTTGAGTACGTCCTGGGAGAATTTGGTGCTCAGGCCGGAAAGCTCGGCGTTGATCTCCCGGAGCCGGGCCTGCGCCGCCTCCTCCAGCTGGGCGCCGGCACGCCGGAACGCCTTGCGGTACTCATCCACCAGCCGCGCCGATTCGTCGTCGAGCCCCTCCGTGCCCAGATCCTGGAAACGCCGGTACAGGTTGGCATCCAGGAAGATGTTGTCCTGGTGGTCCGCCAGCCTGGGGGAGACCTCCGTCTCGATCGCCTGGATTGCGTCCGTGGCATGGGAGCTGGAGCTGTTGAAGAATGCGGCACAGACGCGGTCCAGCAGTTGGCCGGAGCGCTCCAGGGCCACCACAGTGTTCAGGAATGACGGCGGTTCCGGGTCGGCGGCTATGGCCGCGATTTCGGTCAGGTGCTCGCTGAAGCCCGCCTCGAAGGCCGGGACATAGTGCTCATCCCGGATCGAGGCAAAGTCCGGCAGCCCGTAGGGGAGCGTGCTGGCAGCCAGGAAAGGGTTGTCCCCGAAGTCGGAAGTCGTCGCGTCAGAAGTCATGAAGCGACTCTTTCACGGTCGGACGGCACCGTTCAAGGCGGGGCGCCTAGCCGCGCCGGAACACCATCGACATCGGCGTGGTCTCAGTGGTCTGCCCCTGCGGATTGTCCCGGAACACACCCTCGACGACGTCCTTGGCCAGGCCCGTGTCGTGCCCGAGCACCACCACGCCCAGATCGTTGGCATCCATCACGGCCGTCCCGGCGAAGGTGGCGGCGAAGTCGGCCGGCACGTGCTGGCGGACCAGCGCGCTGAGCCGGCGGGCGACGCCGTCGGGGTCCTTCGGGGCGTACTTGACCGAGTGCGTGGAGGTGCCCACCTGGTAGCCGGCCGCGCCGTCGATCGCGTTGATGTTGTGCCCCACCACCTCGTAGAAGACGCCGCTCTTGCCCTGCAGCTTGCCGATCACGCTGCGCGCGGCGGCGTAGGCAATGCGGGGCAGGCCCACCTCGTCGATGGCCAGCTGCATGGACCAGGGGCTCGCCAGGCCGATCCCGCCGGGGTTGCGGGTGACGAACCGGCTCAGCAGCCGGGCAGCGCCGGTGACCTTGATGTCCCAGACCGGAATCGAGCGGCCCTGCGTCATGGCCACGATCTTTTCGCTCACGAACAGGTACCACGGCACCCCTGCCGTCGCCGAGGCATGCTCCGCGCCGGCGTCCGGAAGCCCGGCAAAGAACCGCTCCACGTAGCCCATCACAGCGGGTTCGAAGTCGGTCTCCTTGTAGAAGACCTCGGTCCGCAGCGGGTAGCGACGGTAGGTGGCACCGTCCGCCGGAACCGTGATGTCCAGGGACTTGTCCGCGTTCGGAACGTAGTCGCTCTTGCCTTCGATCCCGGCCTTGACTTCCGGTTTGTCGAAGAATTCGCGCAGCCACAGCTCGGTATTCAGCAGCCGCCAGAACACCATGGTGGAGGCGCTGTTCTTGCCGGTCAGGTACTCCTCGAACGCGTAGAGCACCGCGTCCTGGTTCCAGTACGGCCGGTTCTCGAAGGAGGACGAAAGGAAGATCTCGTAGATCTTTTCCTTCATCAGCACGAACCACTCCGCCTCCGGGGTGGTGAAGCCGATCTTGTTGCGCCGGTTGGAAATCATTTCCGGCAGCAGGCCGCGGGTGGCATCGCGCAGGATCCGCTTGTTCCAGCCCCCCTTGATGATCGACTCGTCGTCCAGGCTGAACAGGAACTTGACCACTTCCTTGTCCAGGAACGGCACGCGGCCCTCCAGCGAGAAGCGCATCGTGTTCTTGTCCTCGTAGCGCAGCACCGCCGGCAGGGACTTGTGGAACAGGTCGTCGATCAGCCGCAGCTTCAGGTTGTCCGGGATGTTGGAGAACTTCTCGGACTTGTACCGGCCGGCGAAGTCCTTGCTCAGCAGCGAGGAGATGGACAGTTCCTTGCGGGCGGTGAGCATGCCCTTGAGCCGGAAGCGGCCCAGCCGGAACAGGATGTCCGACGACGACGCCAGTTCCTTGGCGAGTTTGGCCCGCTGCCCGCTTTTCTTCAGCTGGCGCAGGTAGGCGAAGTAGTACGGAATGTAGCCAGCCATCATTTCATCCGCGCCCTGGCCGTCCAGCAGCACGGTGACATGCTTGGCGGCCTCCTGCATCACCCGGTACTGGGCGTACGGGCCGGAGGAGATGATGGGTTCCTCCTGGGTGCGGACAAAGTCCTCCAGGTCCACGGCAAATTCGGCCGCCTTGGGCAGGATCTTGTGGCTGGTGACGTTGCCCCGGCAGGTGGCCAGCACCGCGTCGGCGTACTTTTCCTCGTCGTTGATGGAGTTCGGGAAGATGGCGGAGAACGTCTGCTGGGTGGCCCCGAGGGAGTCCGTGGCCGCGGCCTTCTCCTGCATCAGCTTGTTGATGGTGACGACGACGGCGGAAGAGTCCAGTCCGCCGGACAGGGCGGTGCCCACCGGCACCTCCGACTGCAGCCGGAGCCGGACACCTTCGGTAAACCGGTCCCGGTATTCGTCAATGACGGCGGGGCTGTAGGGGGTGCCGATCTTGGAGAGTTCGGCGAGTTCCTCCTTCAACCGGGTGAAGGGGCTGATGGTGAAACCGCTTGGGCCTTCCGCGCTGGTGTCCAGCACCAGCTTTTCGCCGGGCATCAGCTTGTAGACGCCCTCGAAGAAGGTTGCCGCTTCCTCATCGTGGATGCGGAACTGCAGGTAGCGGAAGAGGATGCGCTCGTCCGGGACCGGATCGGGTCCGCCGGCGTGCTTGGCGCCTGCCAGCAGCGGCTTGATCTCCGAGCCGAAGAGCAGCCTGGGTGCGTCAGTGGTCCCGATGTTGGTGTAGTAGAGCGGCTTAATGCCGAAGTGGTCCCGGGCCAACACCAGCCGGTTGTTCTTCCGGTCGTCAATAGCGAAGCCGAACATGCCGTTGAAGCGGTCAAACGCTGCGTCGCCCCACTCCTCGTAGGACTGCAGCACCACTTCGGTGTCGGAGACGGTCTTGAAGCTACGGCCCAAACCCTCCAGCTCGGCGCGCAGTTCCAGATAGTTGTAGACCTCGCCGTTGTAGACCAGCGCCACCTGGCCGTCCTGGCTGATCATCGGCTCCTGGCCGTGGGCGACGTCGATGATGGACAGCCGCCGGTGCGCCAGGCCCACCTGTCCCTGAGCGTAGAGTCCCTCGCCGTCGGGGCCGCGGTGTTCAATACACCTGTTCATCTCCCGCAGGAGCGCTTCGTCTTCCCCAAAACCGTAGTAACCGGCGATTCCGCACATAGTGCCAACCTCATCTTTAGTTCGTCAGTCCACGGACCATGCTACTGGGTCCGGCTCCGGCAACCTTTCAGGAAGGGGCACGACGACGGCGGAGGCCGGGTCGCCCCCGTGCCCCTCGGCGGGCGGTGGCCGGTGACACCCTATGATGATTTGGTGAGTAATACCGCAAGCGCACACACCCCACCGACCGTCGGCATCCTGGCGCTGCAGGGCGACGTCCGCGAACATGCCCGGGCCGTCGAGGCCAGCGGGGCCAGGGCCGTGAGCGTGCGCCGCCCCGGTGAGCTGGCCGCCGTCGACGGTCTGATCATTCCCGGCGGCGAGTCCACCACTATCGACAAGCTGACCCGGATCTTTGGGCTTGCGCAGCCGCTCCGGGAGCGGATCGCCGCCGGCATGCCGGTCTACGGTAGCTGTGCGGGCATGATCCTGCTCGCGGACGAGATCGCGGACCCGGCCACCGACCGGGACGGCCATCCGCAGCAGACCCTGGGTGGACTGGACATCACGGTCCGGCGCAATGCCTTCGGCCGCCAGCGCGAGTCCTTCGAAACGGACCTGGACTTCCGCGGTCTGGCCGCACCGGGTGAAGTCGAGACTCCGGTCCACGCGGTATTCATCCGGGCTCCGTGGGTGGAACGCGTCGGGGGTGGCGTGGACGTGCTGGCTGGCGTCCAGCTCCCCGGCGAAGAAGCCCCTGCTGAGTTGGTGGGCGCACGGCTTGGCGCACGGCTTTCGGCCACCATGGGGGGCCCGGCCGATAGAATTGAGGGAAGCACCAGAACCGAAGCCAGTACCCGTGCCGTCGCGGTCCGTTCACAGCACCTGCTGGCCACGTCGTTCCATCCGGAAGTCACCGGGGAGCGGCGGATCCATGAACTGTTCATCCGCATGATTAGAGGAGAAGCATAAAGCATGTCAGGCCACTCCAAATGGGCAACGACCAAGCACAAAAAGGCCGTTATCGACTCCCGCCGTGCCAAGTCCTTCGCCAAACTGATCAAGAACATCGAAGTGGCCGCACGCATCGGCGGCGCCGACCTGAGCGGTAATCCGTCGCTGGAACTTGCCGTCTCCAAGGCCAAGAAGACCTCGGTGCCGGCGGACAACATTGACCGTGCCATCAAGCGCGGCTCCGGCCAACTCGGCGAAGCCGTTGACTACCAGACGATCATGTACGAAGGCTACGGACCGCAGGGCACCGCCATTCTGATCGAATGCCTGACGGACAACAAGAACCGCGCCGCCTCCGACGTCCGGCTGGCCGTCTCGCGCAACGGCGGGAACATGGGCGATCCGGGTTCGGTGGCGTACATGTTCACCCGCAAGGGCATCGTCTCGCTGCCCAAGAACGGCCTGGCCGAGGATGACCTG
>DASYGM010000248.1:0-10306 GCA_035999715.1 Micrococcaceae bacterium
TCCGAGGCGCCGGTGACTGCGGTGACGGTGACCAGTTTGGTGATATCCGTGCCGGAGTTGGTGATGAATTCCTTGTTGCCGTTGATCACCCACTGGCCGTCCCGCAGCTCCGCGTGCGTCTTGGTGCCGCCTGCGTCGGAGCCGGCCTCCGGCTCGGTGAGGCCGAACCCGCCCAGGGCCTTGCCGCTGGCCAGCATGGGCAGCCACTGCTGCTTCTGCCTCTCGTTGCCGAACCGGTAGACCGGCATCGCGCCCAGCGACACACCGGCCTCTAGGGTGATGGCCACGGACTGGTCCACCCGGCCCAGCTGCTCCAGCGCCAGGGCAAGGGCAAAATAGTCCCCGCCCATGCCGCCGTATTCCTCCGGGAAGGGCAAGCCGAACAGACCCATCTCGCCCATCTGGGCAACGATTTCATAGGGGAAGCTGTGTTCCTCGTCGTGCTTGGCGGACACCGGGGCCACCACCTCGTCGGCGAATTCGCGCACGGTGTCGCTGAGGTCCTGGTAGTCCTCGCTGAGTTCAAAGTCAGGCATGGTCAGGGGCTCCTTCTGGGGTTTGCACGGCTTCAGTCTCCGCCGCGTGGATGGTGGCGACCACCTGGTCCGCCTTGACCAGGTCGCCGGGTTTGACGGTGATGTGCACGGTGCCGGCCACGGAGGCAGCCAACTGGTGCTCCATCTTCATGGCTTCCACGGCCAGCAGCGTCTGGCCGGGTTCGACGGCGTCGCCGCTGGCCACGCTGAGGCTCACCACGGTGCCGGGCATGGGTGAGCGGACCTGCGGATCCGCGGCTCCTTCCTCCCGGGCGATGCCGGCCAGGACCGCGGCCAGCCGTTCCTCGCGGCTGCGCAGCCGCAATTCACAGGAGAAACCATCCTCGCCGATCCAGAGCGAGGCTCCCTGCTGGGCCAGCGTGAGGGCGCGGGTGACACCGTCGTATTCAATCCGAACCATTTCGCCGGCCACTCCGTCCCGCGATGACCCGGACAGGAGCGGCGGGTGGTTCGGCCCCCGCGAGGTGTGCAGGACGGCCCGGGCGGGTGCGGGGTCGCTAAGGCCCTCGCGCCGGATGACGACGTCGGCACTGAGCATCCCGCCGTCGTCGGCCGTTATGGCGGCGAGCAGGACCGTGACGGACTCGCCGGCGCCCAGCGCGAAGTCGTAGCTGACCTGGCGTCGCTGCCCCAGCCGCCAACCGTTGGGCGAGCGCCACGGGCCGGACGCTCCGCAGGCCTCCAACTTCCCCAGGTGCAGGTCCAGGGCCGCGGCCGCCAGCAGCGCGTCATCGGCATGCCGGAAGGTCAGCGCAGGCATCTTGCGTTCGATCATCGTCGTGTCCAGTCGGCCGGCGCGGACGTCGTCGTCGGCCAGCAGCAGGCGCAGGTACTCAATATTCGTGCCCAGGCCCAGCACCGTGATTTCCGCGAGCGCGCGGTCCAGGCGGGCCAGCGCCTGCGTCCGGTCCGTCCCCCAGGCAATCACCTTGGCCAGCATCGGGTCATAATGCGAGCCGATTTCCAGGCCCTCCAGCAGCGACGAATCCACCCTGACGCCCTCGCCGGTGGGCTCGGCGAGCGCCAGCACCGTGCCGGCGGTGGGCAGGAAGCCGCGCTGCGGATTCTCCGCGTAGACCCGGGCCTCCACGGCGTGGCCGGTCAGCACCACGTCCTCCTGCGCGATGGTCAGGGACTCCCCCGCGGCGATGCGCACCTGCCACTGAACCAGGTCCAGCCCGGTGACCATCTCGGTGACCGGGTGCTCCACTTGCAGCCGGGTGTTCATCTCCATGAAGAAGAACTCCTCCGGCGCCCTGTCCGAGACCAGGAATTCCACGGTCCCGGCGCCGCTGTAGCCCACGCTGCGCGCGGCTTCGCAGGCGGCCTCGCCGATCCGGGCCCTCGTGGCCGCGTCCAGCAGCGACGACGGCGCCTCCTCGATCACCTTCTGGTGCCGGCGCTGCAGTGAGCACTCGCGCTCGCCCAGGTGGATCACCTGGCCGTGGTTATCCGCCAGCACCTGGACCTCGATATGCCGGGGAGTGGCCACCAGCCGCTCCATGAACAGCGTGTCATCCCCGAACGCGGACGCGGCCACGCGGCGCGCGGTCACCAGCGTCGCGGCCAGGTCCTCCTGGCGTTCCACCACGTGCATGCCCTTGCCACCGCCACCGGCGGACGGCTTGATCAGCAGGGGATATCCGACGCCGCCGGCCGCCTCCAGCAGGTCGCTGTCCGTCAGCCCGGGCTCCGCGATCCCGGGGACTACCGGCACACCGGCGGCGGCCACGTGGTTCTTGGAGCGGATCTTGTCCCCCATCATGTTCAGCGCGTGCACTGAGGGCCCGATGAAGGTGATGCCGGCGTCTTCCAGCGCCCGGGCGAAGGCCTGGTTTTCGGAGAGGAACCCGTAGCCAGGGTGCACCGCCTGGGCACCGCTGGCCTTCACCGCGGCCACGATGGCGGGGATGTTGAGGTAGCTTTCAGCCGCCGCGGCGGGGCCGATCCGCACCGCTGCGTCGGCCATCCGCACATGCTTCGCATCGGCGTCGGCATCGCTGTAGACCGCGACGGAGCGGATGCCCATCCTGCGCAGCGTGCTGATGATGCGGCAGGCGATCTCGCCACGGTTGGCCACCAGGACGGTTGTGAAAGTCGCGTTGCCAACCGTCGCGGCGGGGGTCTGAGGTATTGCTGTTGTCATCTGGTCACATCCGGAAGAGGCCGAAGGAGGTTTCGGGCAGGGGCGCCTGGGCACAAACATCCAAGGCCAGGCCCAGCACGGTGCGGGTATCCGCGGGGTCAATCACGCCGTCGTCCCAGAGCCTGGCGGTGGAGTAGTACGGGCTGCCCTGGTCCTCATACTGGGCCTTGATCGGGGCCCTGAACGCCTCCTCCTCCGCCGCGGTCCACTCGCCGCCGCGGCCCTCGATCTGCTCGCGCTTGACCGTGGCCAGCACGGAGGAGGCCTGGTTGCCGCCCATCACCGAGATGCGGCTGGCCGGCCACATCCACAGGAAGCGCGGACCGTACGCGCGCCCGCACATGGAGTAGTTTCCCGCCCCGAAGGAGCCGCCGACGACGACGGTCAGCTTGGGCACGCGGGCGGTGGCCACGGCGGTGACCATCTTGGCCCCGTGCTTGGCGATGCCGCCCTGCTCATAGTCCTTGCCGACCATGAAGCCGGAGAGGTTCTGCAGGAAGATCAGTGGAATGCCGCGCTGGTCGCACAGCTCGATGAAGTGAGCGCCCTTGAGCGCCGATTCACTGAACAGCACGCCGTTGTTGGCCACGATGCCCACCGGGTGGCCATGCAGCCGGGCGAAGCCGGTGACCAGGGTGGTGCCGTAGTTCTTCTTGAACTCGTGGAACCGGCTGCCATCCACGAGCCGGGCGATGATCTCGCGGGCGTCGTAGGGCGTGTTCAGGTCCGTCGGGATCGCGCCGTACAGCTCTGCAGGGTCCGCGGCGGGCTCGGTGCTGGCTTCCACGTCCCAGGCGGGTGCGTCGGGATTGGGCAGCGTGGCGATGATGTCGCGGACAATCTGCAGGGCGTGCTGGTCATTTTCGGCCAGGTGGTCCGTGACGCCGGAAATCCGCGAGTGCACGTCTCCGCCGCCCAGTTCCTCGGCCGTGACAATCTCCCCGATCGCGGCCTTCACCAGCGGCGGGCCGCCCAGGAAGATGGTGCCTTGGTTGCGGACAATCACCGTCTCGTCGCTCATCGCCGGCACATAGGCCCCGCCGGCGGTGCAGGATCCCATCACGGAGGCGATCTGCGGGATCTTCGCGGCGGACATCCGGGCCTGGTTATAGAAGATCCGGCCGAAGTGCTCCTTGTCCGGAAAGACCTCGTCCTGTTTGGGCAGGAAAGCGCCGCCGGAATCCACCAGGTAGATGCAGGGCAGCCGGTTCTCCAGCGCGATCTCCTGGGCCCGCAGGTGCTTCTTGACGGTCAGCGGATAGTACGTGCCGCCCTTGACCGTCGCGTCGTTGGAGATCACCAGCACCTGTCGGCCATGCACCAGGCCGATCCCGGTGATCACCCCGGCGCCCGGGCAGTCGCCGCCGTACAGGCCATTGGCCGCCAGCGGGGCGATCTCCAGGAAGGGGCTGCCGTCGTCGAGCAGCTGGTCGATCCGCTCCCGCGGCAGCAGCTTCCCGCGGGCCAGATGCCGCTCACGGGAGCGCTCCGGACCGCCCAGGGCCGCCGTGGCCAGCCGGGTCCTCAGCTCCTTGACCAGCGCGGTCTGTGCGGCCTCGTTTTCGGCAAAGGCGGCACTGCCCGTGTCCACCGTGCTTTCGATCGTCTCCATCGACAACTTTCCGCCGTTTGGTTAATGTGCGCTAACTGGGATTTAGGTTAGTCTGGATTAACTGTGGTGTCCAACACCGAGGATGGAATGAACCAGGAAAACACATCGGGAAGCCGCACCGCGGGTGGCAGCGCTGTCGCGGCGGCAACGGCTTCGGCTACGTCGCCGTCATCATCGTCATCGTCCCAGCCCACCCTGCGCAGCCGCGCCAAGGCCAACCGGCGCCAGGCCATCCTCCGCGCAGCCGCGCAGCTATTTGCCCAGCGCGGCTACAACCGCGTGTCCATCGAGGACCTCGGCGCCGCAGCGGGCGTCAGCGGTCCGGCTGTCTACCGGCATTTCAGCGGCAAGCAGGCCGTCCTCGCAGCACTCCTGGTCGGCGTCAGCGAGGACCTGCTGGAGGGCGGGCAGGCCGTTGTGACGGAGGCGGACGACGACGCGCAGGCGCTGCGCGGGCTGATCCAGTTCCACGTCGACTTTGCGCTCTCCAACCCGGATGTCATCCGCGTCCAGGACCGTGAACTGGCCAACCTCATCGACGCCGACCAGGCCTCCGTGCGGACCCTGCAGCGCAACTATATCGCCGTCTGGGTGGGACTGCTGGGCCGGATCCAGCCCGGCGTGGAAGCAGCCGTGCTGCGCTTGAAAGTCCAGGCGGCTTTCGGGCTGATCAACTCCACCCCGCACAGCGCCCGCGGCCAAGGCCGGAACGTCGACGCGAAGACGGCCCGTCCGGTGCTCGAAGCGATGGCCCGCGCCAGCCTCCTCGCATAGGCCAAGCGCCCGGCCGAAGCGAACCAGCCCCTCCGCCCCCGCGCCCACCCTTCCCTCGAGTGTGGACATCCGCCCCTTAAAACCGCGCTCCAGGGGGCAGATATCCACACTCAACGAAGGGGGTTAGAGCATGGTCAGGGCCATGCCGGGGTCCGCTAGGATGGCACCGATGTCCGCCAGGAACTTGGAGCCCTGCTCGCCGTCGACCAGCCGGTGATCGAAGGACAGGCTCAGCGTCATCAGCTGGCGCAGCGCGATCTCTCCGTTGTATTCCCACGGCTGCCGGCGCACGGCCCCCATGGCAAGGATGGCGGCCTCGCCCGGATTCAGGATGGGCGTGCCTGCGTCGATGCCGAAGACGCCGATGTTGGTGATGGAGATGGTGCCGCCGGACAGGTCCGCCGGCGTGGTTTTGCCCGCCCGGGCAGTGTCGGTGAGCCCGGTCAGCGCGGTGGAGAGCTGTGTCAGGGTCATCGCCTGCGCGTCCTTGATGTTGGGCACCATCAGCCCGCGCGGTGTGGCGGCGGCGATGCCCAGGTTCACGTAGTTCATGGTGACGATCTCGCCGTTGACCTCGTCCCAGCGCGAGTTCACGGACGGCTGCCGGCTGGCGGCGATACACAGCGCTTTGGCCACCAGGGTCAGCGGCGTGAGCTTGTAGCCGGCAAAGGCACGGCTGGCCTTGAGCCGTGCCAGCAGCTCCATGGACGGGGTGACGTCCACGGTGAGGAACTCGCTCACATGCGGCGCGGTGAAGGCACTGGCCACCATCGCGGCAGCGGTGTGCTTGCGGACGCCCTTGATCGGCGTGCGCGTCTCGCGCTCCCCGCTCTGGCGTCCGACGACGGCGTCCCCGGCCTGGGTGCCTGCGGTACCAGTGGTTGGGGTGCCTGCGGTTGGGGCGTGGTCTGCACCGGGCTCAGTCACAAAAGCCTGGACGTCGTCGCGGGTGATCAGTCCGCTGGGACCGGTCCCCGGCACGCTGGCCAGGTCGATGCCCAGATCCCGGGCCAGCTTTCGCACCGGAGGCGTGGAGCGGGGCCGCTCCGCCAGCGCCGCCGTCGTCGTCGTTTGTTCTGGCGCGTACCCGGCAGCCGACACTCCGGCGGTTGAGGCGCCAAGATTCCGCAGCCGCCGTGCCGGACGGCCGCCCTTTTCCACCTCGGCGCCATAACCCACCAGAGTCGGGACGCGCTTGGTCTCCACTGGCTCGGCAACCTGATCCGGCTGGAGCCGGGCTGAGGTCCCGGGAGCGGCTTCGGGCGCCCCCGAAGGGGGCGGGGACCCCAGCCCGGCGGAAGCCGGATCCGACAGCTCGAAGGAGACGATCGGCGAGCCCACCTCCACCACGGTGCCCGGCTGCTCGTGCAGCTTGGCAATGGTGCCCTCGTACGGAGACGGCAACTCGACCACGGCCTTGGCGGTCTCCACCTCCGCGATGATCTGGTTGAGCGAGACCCTGTCCCCCACCGCCACCTTCCAGGCGACGATTTCCGACTCCGTCAGGCCCTCGCCCAGGTCCGGGAGTTTGAATTCCTTGATCATGTTCATCCTTCCAGCCCGCTGAGTGAATTAGGGCGGCCCATGGCACGGTCCACGCCGTCCAGGATCCGGTCCAGGTCCGGCAGATGGTGGGATTCCAGCTTGGACGGCGGGTACGGGATGTCGAAGCCGGTCACCCGCACCGGGGCGGCTTCGAGGTAGTTGAAGCAGCGCTCGGTCAGGCTGGCCGCGATTTCGGCGCCCAGACCGCCGGACTGCGCCGCTTCGTGCGTGATCACCAGGCGCCCGGTCTTGCGCACGGAGGCCTCGATCGGGGCGAAGTCGATCGGCGCCAGCGAGCGCAGATCGATCACCTCGACGGACAGTCCCTCGTCCGCGGCCGCCACTGCCGCGTCGCGGGCGGTGGGCACCAGCGGGCCGTAGGTCACCAGGGTGACATCGGTGCCCTCCGTCACCACCCGGGCGCTCTCCATCGGCAGGGCCCGCGCCAGGTCCAGGCTTTCGTCCACCTCGCCCTTGGTGTGGTAGCGGCGCTTGGGCTCAAAATACAACACTGGGTCATCGCTCGCGATGGCCTGCTGGATCATCGTGTAGGCGTCCTGCGGGTTGGACACGCTGATCACCCGCAGCCCCGAGGTGTGCGTGAAGTAGGCCTCCGGGGATTCCGAGTGGTGCTCCGGGGAACCGATGCCGCCGCCAAAGGGAACACGGATTGTAATGGGCATTTTGACCTTGCCCTGGGTCCGGTAATGCAGCTTGGCCACCTGGCTGACGATCTGGTCGAACGCCGGGTAGATGAACCCGTCGAACTGGATTTCACAGACCGGGCGGTACCCCCGATAGGCCAATCCAACGGCGGTGCCCAGGATGGCCGATTCGGCCAGCGGCGCGTCGATGACCCGGTGCCCCCCGAAGTCCTTCTGCAGGGCATCCGTGATGCGGAAGACGCCGCCCAGCTTGCCGATGTCCTCGCCGATCAGGACGACCTTGGGGTCACTTTCCATCGCTCTGCGCAGGCCGGCATTTATGGCACGGCCGAAGGTCATGGTGGACATCATTTGCTCCCTTCCGCGCCGGCGGCGGAGGTACTCTCAAAACCGGCCAGGTAGCGGGAATAGTGGTCGCGCTGGCGGTCCAGCCACGAATTCGGAGTGCTGTAGACGTTGGCGAACACGTCCAGCGGCGCAGGTTCCGGGAGCCCGATGCAACCGGCCCGCATTTCCCTGGCCACGGCATCGGCCTTGCCGACGACGGCGGCGCGCAGTTCCGCGGTCAGCAGGCCTTTGCTTTCGAGCAGCGCCTCGACCCGGCTGATCGGGTCCTTGGCGGCCCAGTCCTCCAGTTCGTTCGCGTCGCGGTAGCGGGTGGGGTCATCCGCCGTCGTATGCGGGCCCATCCGGTAGGTGACGGCCTCGATGAAGGTGGGTCCGCCGCCGCTGCGGGCACGGTCCAGTGCAATGCGGGTGGCCGCCAGCACGGCCAGGACATCATTGCCGTCCACGCGCAGACTGGGGATACCGAAGCCTGGCCCCCGGTTGGCGAGCGGAACGTGCGTCTGCAACCCGACGGGTTCGGAGATGGCCCAGTGGTTGTTCTGGCAGAAGAAGATCACCGGCACCTGGAAGCTGGCTGCGAAGACCATGGCCTCGTTGACATCACCCTGGCTGGTGGCCCCGTCGCCAAAGTAGGTGATGGCGGCCGAATCCGCGCCGTCATTCTGGATGCCCAGCGCGTAGCCGGTGGCATGCAGGGTCTGTGCGCCGATGATGACCTGCGGGGTGGCCATGTTGATCTGGTAGGGGTCCCAGCCGGAGGAGGCGTTGCCGCGCCACACCCGGATGATGTCCGTCAGGTCTACGCCCCGGCAGTAGGCCACCCCGTTCTCGCGGTAGCTGGAAAACACGAAGTCATCTGCACGCAGCGCCCGGGCGGAACCGATCTGCGAGGCTTCCTGGCCCAGCAGCGGCGGCCACAGGGCCAGTTCGCCCTGGCGCTGCAGATGCGTGGCCTCCACGTCGATCCGCCGGATCACCACCATGTCCTGGTAGAGGCTGCAGAGCTGTTCGTCCGTCACGTCCTGCACCCAGGGATCCAGCTCCGGGCTCGCGACACGCACCCCCTCGGGGGTAACGAGTTGGAGGATGCCATTGGCCTCGGTCCGTCCTAAGACAGCGGGGCCTTCTTTGTCACCCTTGTCGGGGCCGATCTCGTCAGTCACCACAGCAGCACGCAACCTTTGCACGTTGTACGGTCCAGGCCTGGCTCTTGTGGAACCAGACTGGAGTTCCGGTCCGCGGTTTATGGCCGCGGACCGGCATGGGCGCCTTTGCCCATATGTATTGTGACCATACTCACATGCACCATCAGGCACAACCGATCCTCCTTCAGTTGAGCATTCTGCTCCATCTGGACGGGGAAGACCATGCTAACCTTGCGCACTATGCAACCCCTGGATGGCACCGACACCCGGCTGCTGATGGCCCTCGCCAAAGACCCCCGCCGCACCGTCGTCGCGCTGGCCCAAAAACTGGGTCTGTCCCGTAATACCGTGCAGGCCCGGATGGCTGCGCTGGAGAAGAAAAACGTGTTCCTCTCCTTCGAACGGCGGATCAATCCGGCCGCGCTGGGGTATCCGCTGATGGCCTTCATTTCCGTGCACGTCCAGCAGCAGAAGCTGGCTGCGCTGGCACAATCGCTGGCGGAGATCCCGGAGGTTCTGGAGGCGTACGGCCTCACCGGGCCGGCGGATCTGCTGGTCCGGGTCGTGTCCACCGATGCCGAGGACCTCTTCCGGATCAACGGGAAGATCCTGGCGTGCGACGGCGTCGAGCGCACCGATACGTCCCTGGCGATGGGCGAGCTGGTCCCCTTCCGGCTGGAGCCGCTGCTGCTGAGGGGGCCGCGGACCGCCGGCTGACGCAGCAGCCGGTTGCGCCGTCGTCGTCCTTAATCTCTGCCAGCCACCCATCAATCTCTGCCAGCCACCCATCCGACCCCCGGCAGGCTCCGAACCAGTGGTGAAGCTCCGCCCGGAACTTCGACACCGCGGGGGCCCGCAGCTTTGCGGGAAACCGGATATCGGAAGGTTAGTCCATCATGCGCACCTCACCCAACAGGCTGATTGCCACGATCTTTGGGGCCGTCTACCTCCTGGTCGGCATCCTGGGATTCTTTGTCACGGCGGGCATCGGCTTCTTTGCCAGCCAGGGCGCCAATCTCATCGTCTTCGCCGTCAACCCGCTGCATAACGTCATCCATCTGCTCATCGGGGCGGCACTGCTGACCGCCGGCCTGAAGTCTGTTCCCGCGGCCAGGACCGTGAACACCAGCGTGGGCGGGGTATACCTGCTGGTGGGCATTGTGGGGCTGTTCCTGCTGGACTCCCCGCTGAACATCATCGCCCTCAACGGCGCGGACAATGTGCTGCACCTTGCCAGCGCGGTCCTGCTGCTGGGCGTGGGGCTGTCCCAGGACAAGGCGGCTATCACGCACCGCACCCCGGAACGCCGGACGGTCTAACCGTGGTCATGGGCACGAGCGGCGGTCCGAACGGCGGTCCGAGCGGCAGCCCGGCACGGGGAGCCATGCGCTCCGTACCGGGCGCGCCCGGCCCGGACCGGCCACTGCGGACGTCATTCCTGCCCGAAGCGGTGCGGCTCTTCGCCGCCCTGGCCGGGATCGGAGCCGGCGCGCTAACCCTCGGACTCAGCTCCA
>DASYGM010000001.1:0-22490 GCA_035999715.1 Micrococcaceae bacterium
GCCGGCCCCTCTCTGCAAATATTGCTAGAACGCGTTGGACATGAGGTCCTTGCTCAGTTCCTCGGACAACTCGTCACTCAGGTCGCGGCCGTAACGCGCCGAGAATTCCTGCGGGACGGTATCCGGGACGGAGACGCCCTCGGCTACGGCCAACCGGTCACTGACCTCGCGCAGCATCATGGACAGCGGAACGTCCAAAGCCGTGCAGATAGAGGACAGCAGCTCGGAGGAGGCTTCCTTCTGGCCACGCTCAACCTCACTGAGGTAGCCCAAGGAAACACGTGCGTTGTGTGAGACTTCACGGAGGGTACGGCCCTGACGCTGACGAACATCACGCAGAACATCCCCGATCTCGTGGCGTAGAACCACCATCTTGCGCTCCTTCTGCTCGTGCTTGGCCTTTTCCGCCAGACCCACATCCCGCCAGCGAACTACGCCGTTAACGGACACGGGTTGCTTTACCATCGGTATCGCCTTACTCCCTCTGTAGTCGGCCTTGGCCCCTGGTTTTCCGGGGTACCGCCGCCTGATCACTTCATACTAGGACGCATCTGCTTCGTCCGCCTGCATTATGACTAACTATCGGGTTACAAATTTTGTTCCCTCACCTGGGCCACCACCTGCTGCAGCAGGGACAAGGCCTCGTCGCACGCCTGCTGGCGGACCAGGGCCCTGTCGCCGTCGAAATGGTACTCATAGGCTTGGGCGACGCCATCCAGGGCTACGCCCAGGTACACACTTCCCACTGGCTTTCCGTCGTGCGGTTCCGGGCCCGCCACACCGGTGGTCGAAATGCCTACCCGCGCCCCGGTGGCGCGGCAGGCTCCCAGCGCCATCTCCCGGGCCACCTGGGGATCCACCGACCCGGCCAACTCCAGGAGGGCTTCACTGACACCCAGAATACCGGCCTTCACGGAGTTCTGGTAGGCAATCACCCCACCTTGGTACATTCCGGAGGCTCCCGGTACCTGCACCAGGGTTGCCGCGACCAGTCCACCTGTCAGGGATTCCGCCGTGGCCACCGTGATGCCGGCGTCGATGGCGGACGCCACCAGCAGCGGGAGATCCAGCACGATCATGGCTGGCCTGCCTGACCCGGCCGGGCTTCCGTGCGCAGCCGGACAGCCTGCGCAATGTAGTCCACCCCGGTGATCAGGGTTACCGCCAGCGCGGCAAGCATGAGCCAGAAGGCCACGATCCCCAGCCACGGGACCAGGCTGGAGAGCGGGAGCAGGAAGAGGAAAATGGCCGCCGTCTGCAGCACGGTCTTGAGCTTGCCGCCGCGGGAGGCCGGAATGACGCCGTAGCGGATCACCACGAACCGCAGCACGGTAATGCCCACCTCGCGGACCAGCATCAGGATGGTCACCCACCACGCCAGCTCGCCCAGCGCGGAAAGCAGGACCAGCGCGGAGCCGATCAGGAGCTTGTCCGCGATCGGATCAGCGATCTTGCCGAAGTCCGTCACCTGTCCGCGCTTGCGCGCCAGGTCACCGTCAAGCTGGTCCGTGTAGATGGCGACGGCGAACGCGGCCACGGCCGCCCAGCGCCAAGGGCCCTGCGTCGAATTGTCCTCGATCATGAACCAGATGAAGAACGGCACCAGCACTATGCGCAGCATGGTCAGGATGTTGGGCAGGTTCCAGACCTGCGGTGCCGTAGTCCTCGATTCACTCACGTTCTAAGGCTACCCGCCGGGGTCCCCGTCCGCGGCTTTATGCGGACGGGGAGCGGGTAGCCGTACCCGGGTTGCGCGAGGCCCGCCGCGGCTCAGCGGCCGGTGAGGGACCAGGCGTCCTCGGAGCCGTCGTCGTCGTCCCCGCCGTCCGCGCCGTCATAGTACTCAACGGCCTGCGTCCGTGCGGCCAGGTCCTCGGCCACCAGGTCCGCGCCGTAGCCGCCGTAGCCGTGGTTGGCGTTGGCGTTCTCCGCCAGCGCCGCCGTCCTCGGGTCCACCGGCGCCGGGGAACCCGACGCTGGATCAGTCGGATCCGCCGGACCCTCCGCCCCGCCGGGAACCGGGCCGTCGCCGCGGATCGCCGCCAGCGTCGCGGCCAGGTCGTCCGGTTTGACCAGCACGTCACGGGCCTTGGACCCCTCGGACGGACCCACCACTCCCCTGGACTCGAGCAGGTCCATCAGCCGGCCGGCCTTGGCGAAGCCCACCCGCAGCTTGCGCTGCAGCATGGAGGTGGAGCCGAACTGCGTGGTGACCACCAGCTCGGTGGCCTGCAGCAGCACGTCCAGATCGTCTCCGATGTCGTCGTCGATCTGCTTCTTCGGCGCCTCCACCGCCACGTCCTCGCGGTAGACCGCCTGCAGCTGGCCCTTGACATGCTCCACCACCTGGTGGATTTCCGACTCGGTCACCCAGGCGCCCTGCACACGGATTGCCTTGGAGGCGCCCATCGGCAGGAAGAGCGCGTCGCCCTGGCCGATCAGCTTTTCCGCGCCTGGCTGGTCCAGCACCACGCGCGAGTCCGTGACCGAGGAGGTGGCGAAGGCCATCCGGGAGGGCACGTTGGCCTTGATCAGGCCGGTCACCACATCCACGTACGGGCGCTGGGTGGCCAGCACCAGGTGGATGCCGGCCGCACGGGCCAGCTGGGTGATGCGGACAATCGAGTCCTCCACGTCGCGCGGTGCCACCATCATCAGGTCCGCCAGCTCGTCCACAATCACCAGCAGGTACGGGTACGGCTTGATCACGCGCTTGGAGTCCACCGGCGGATGCACCTTGCCGGCCCGGACCGCCTTGTTGAAATCGTCAATATGCTTAAAACCGTAGTTGGAGAGGTCGTCGTAGCGGGTGTCCATCTCGCGGACCACCCACTGCAGCGCCTCGGCGGCCTTCTTCGGGTTGGTGATGATAGGGGTGATCAGGTGCGGCACGCCTTCGTACGCGGTCAGTTCCACGCGCTTGGGGTCCACCATCACCATCCGCACCTCGTCCGGGGTGGCACGCATCAGGATGGAGGTGATCATCGAGTTCACGAACGAGGACTTACCGGCACCGGTGGCGCCGGCCACCAGCAGGTGCGGCATCTTGGCCAGGTTGGCCACCACGAACCCGCCCTCCACATCCTTGCCCACACCCATCACCATCGGGTGGTCCGTGCGGCGGGCGTTCTGGCTGCGCAGCACATCGCCCAGCGACACGGTCTCTCGGTCCGTGTTGGGAATCTCGATGCCGATCGCGGACTTGCCCGGAATGGGGCTGAGGATGCGCACGTCGGCACTGGCCACGGCATAGGAAATGTTCTTGGACAGCTGCGTGACGCGTTCCACCTTGGTGCCGGAACCGAGTTCGATCTCATACCGGGTCACGGTGGGCCCGCGCGAGAATCCGGTCACGGTAGCGTCCACGTTGAACTGGGTCAGCGTGTCCGTCAGGGCGGCGACGACGGCGTCATTGGCTTCGGAGCGCTCCTTGGGCGGGGTGCCCGGCGTCAGCACTTCTGCCGAGGGCAGTGTGTAGGTGACGTCGCCGGCCAGCGAGAGCTGCTCGGTGCGCTGCGGGATCGGGGTGGCGGGGGGCTGCGGGGCCACCGGGGTGGAGCGTACTGCGGGTGCCGGCAAGGTGGGAGGCACGACGGCGATGGCTTCCGTCACCGGGGCGGCGTCGCCGGCCGCTTCGGCTGAGGTGGGCAGACCCTGGCGGGCCCTGATCTTGTCCATTGCCAGTTCGGCCTGGGTGGGCCGGCGCACTCCCGGCGGAACCGCCGGGGCTGAAGGCTCGTCGTCCTCGACCAGGGCCCGTTCGAAGGCCTCATCGCCGATGTAGCCGTCCAGGCCCACGTCCTCGAAGTCGTCGTCGTTCTTCTTCCGGCCAAACAGGCTGCGGCCCTTCTTCTTTTTCGGTGCAGCCTCCTCGCTGGCTTCTGATCCCCTGCCGTCGGCGGCGTCGCGCTCGTAAAGGTAGCTCTGGTCATGGACGGAATCCGGCGCGGGGTCCTGAAGGTCCAGGCCCATCAGGTGCGCGTACAGCGCCTGCAGCCGGGCGGGGATGGAGCGGAACGGTGTCGCGGTGAGGATGAGCAGGCTGACGAATGCGATCGCGGACCAGACGGCCACCGCCAGCCAGGTGTTCAGCGCGGCCAGCGATCCGCCGGCGAGCAGTCCGACCATGCCGCCGGCGTTGCGGACGCCGTCGAAGCCGCTGGCCATCGAGGGCGAGCCGGCCCCGAGATGGGCCAGCGCGGAGCCTGCCACCGTAAGGACGCTGAAGCCGATGGCCACCCGGTTGTTGCCGCGGACGTTCTCCGGCTGGCGGAACACCCGGACCGCGAAAATCAGCAGCATGGGCGGCAGCAGCACCGAGAACCAGCCGAAGGTGCCGCGCAGCACGCCGTGGATACCGTCGGCGGCCGGGCCGGTCAGCCCCCACCACTCGAAGGTGGCAATTCCCACCGCCAGGACCAAGAACAGCAGGCCGCTGCCGTCCCGGCGGGCCTCGTGCGGCAGCGAACTGACATCCTGGCCCATCCGGCGGACCGCGCCGCCCACCAGATGTCCGATGCCCTGCCAGAAGCCGCCAACCACCCGGACCGGCCAGGCCGGCCTCGGTTCCTGTTCAACGTAGGCCTGTTTTGCCCGCGAGGAGGTGCTGCGCGTGCCGGTCTTCGGCGAGCGCGGGGTAGCACTGTTCGCTCGGCTGGCGGACGCGCGGGGGGAAGTTCGAGTCGCCATGGGTCCTACGTTACCTGTGAACCGGCTGGGTTCCGGGGATTTCCGCGGCGTGCCAGTGCCCGGGCGGCGTGACCGCCCGCTTACGCCTCCAGGACCACCGGAATGATCATCGGACGGCGGCGCAGCTTGCGGTTCACCCACGTGCCCACCACGCGGCGGACCACCTGCTGCAACTGGTACGCGGTGTGGTCCGTGCTGGCCATCACCGCCTGCTCCAGGGCTGCCTCGATCTTCGGCTTGATGTCATCAAAGACCGCGTCGTCCTCGGCAACCCCGCGGGCGTGGATCTCGGGTCCGCTGACGATTTTGCCGGTGGTGCGGTTGACCACAGTGATGATGGAGATGAAGCCCTCATCGCCCAGGATGCGGCGGTCCTTCAGGTCCGCGTCGGTGATTTCGCCGACACTGGAGCCGTCAACATAGACGAACCCGCATTCCACCTGGCCCACGATCCGGGCCCGGCCGCCGTGCAGGTCCACCACGGAGCCGTCGTCGGTCAGCAGGACGTTCTCCGCGGGGACGCCGGTGGCCTGCGCCAGCTTGCCGTTGGCGATCAGGTGCCGGGTCTCACCGTGCACCGGCATCACGTTCTTCGGCGCGATGATGTTGTAGCAGTAGAGCAGTTCCCCAGCCGCGGCATGGCCGGACACATGGACCTTGGCGTTGCCCTTATGGATCACGTCGGCGCCGAGCTTCAGCAGGCCGTTGATGACGCGGAAAACGGCGTTCTCGTTGCCTGGGATCAGCGAGGAAGCCAGGATGACGGTGTCGCCTTGGCCCACGGTGATCCGGTGGTCGCCGTTGGCCATCCGGGACAGCGCCGCCATCGGCTCACCCTGCGACCCGGTAGACATCAGCACCACCTGGTTGTCCGGCAGGTTGTCCACGTTCTTGACGTCCACAATGACGTTGTCCGGCACCTGCAGGTAGCCCAGTTTGGCCGCGATGGTCATGTTGCGCACCATGGACCGACCCACAAACGCCACCTTGCGCCCGTGCATGACGGCGGCGTCGAGGACCTGCTGGACCCGGTGCACATGCGAGGAGAAGCTGGCAACGATGATACGCTTTTCCGCCTGGCCGAACAGGCGGTCCAGGACGGGGCCGATTTCCCGCTCCCCGGTGGTGAAACCGGGAACGTCCGCATTGGTCGAATCGACCAGGAACAGGTCCACGCCTTCCTCGCCCAGCCGGGCAAAATGGCGCAGGTCGGTGATCCGGCCGTCCAGCGGCAGCTGGTCCATCTTGAAGTCGCCGGTGTGCAGCACATTGCCGCCGGCGGTGCGGATGAAGACCGCCAGGGCGTCAGGAATGGAGTGGTTCACCGCCACGAATTCGCACTCGAACGGTCCGAACCGCTCCACCTGGCCCTCGGCCACCGTCAGCGACCACGGCTTGATCCGGTGCTCCTGCAGCTTCGCTTCAATCAGTGCCAGGGTGAGCTGCGATCCCACCAGCGGAATGTCCCCCCTCAGCCGCAGCAGGTACGGCACGGCACCAATATGGTCCTCGTGCCCGTGCGTGAGGACGACGGCCACGACGTCCTCGAGCCGGTTCTCGATGTAGGAGAAGTCCGGCAGGATCAGATCCACGCCCGGCTGCGTCTCCTCAGGGAAAAGCACCCCGCAGTCCACGATCAGCAGCTTCCCGGCAATCTCGAACACGGTCATGTTGCGGCCGATTTCGCCAATGCCGCCCAGCGGCACAATCCGGAGCGTGTCTTTAGCCAGCTGCGGCGGGGTTCGCAGGCCTGGCAGGGTGGTTTGGGTCATGGCTGGAATTCCATTCCAGCTTCCGCAAGGTCAGCCTTGATGATGGCAATCTCGGCCTCGCCCGGTTCCACCAGGGGAAGCCGGACCACCGAGTTGGACAGGACGCCCTGCCACTTGAGAATCTGTTTGGCCGAGACGGCGCCCTGGATATGGGTCATTACCGCGCGTACCACCGGGTCCAGTTCAAAGTGGATCTTCCGCGCGGTGCCAAAGTCGCCGGCCAGCGCGGCGTCGACCAGCGCCCGGAACTGCTTCGTGGCCACATGGGCGGAGACGCTGACCAGGCCCACCGCACCCGCAGCCATCCACGGCAGGGTCAGCCCGTCGTCGCCCGCATACACATCCAGGTCCGTGTTGGCCAGCACCCGAGTGGTGGAAGCGAAGTCCGCCTTGGCGTCCTTGAGGGCCAGGATCCGCGGGTGGTCCGCCAGCCGGATCAGCGTTTCGGCGGTAATCGGGATGCCGGCACGGCCGGGAATGTCGTAGATCATGACCGGCAGCTCGGTGGAATCCGCAATCGCCTCAATGTGGGCCTGCACTCCGGCCTGGCTGGGCTTGTTGTAATACGGCGTGACCGCCAGCAGTCCGTCCACGCCGGCCTTTTCGGCCCGCTTGGACATCTCGACCGAGTGCGAGGTGTGGTTGCTGCCAGAACCTGCGATCACCTTGGCGCGCCCGCCCACCACCTCGACGACGGCGCGGAACAGGTCCTCTTTCTCGTCATCTTCCAACGTGGACGTCTCCCCCGTGGTGCCGGAGATGACCAGCCCGTCGCAGCCGTCGTCGACCAGCTTGTTGGCCAGCTTCGCAGTCTGCTCAAAGTCCACGGCACCGTCGGCGGTGAACGGGGTGACCATCGCGGTCACGAGCGTCCCAAAGGGGTAATTGCGGATGTCAGAGGAAGCCATGGATAAAACGTTACCCGCTGGCGCCGTTTTTGGAGCAACGGCGGCGCCCCGGTCCTGTTCGGATAACGGACAGCACCCTACACTGTGTCCGTGGACACCAACCCGCAGGTGGTTCCGCGGTTGACGCCGCGGCTACAGGGACCGGCCGGAGTAATTCCGGCAGGCGGGTCCGTGTTGGCAGACCTGCTGCGCCGGCTGATCGCCTGGCTTGCACTCAGTCTGGCGGCGCTGGCCGGAGCGGGTGCGGCGGCGGCCCTGCTGTTCCGGGTCCAGGGCGGGATCGCGCGCCGGTCCATTCTGGCGCCGCTGGGCGATGACGCTCCCTCGGCGGACCGGACGTACCGGCGCAAGCTCGGTAATCCGCTCCGGCTGCTGATGGTTGGCGACTCCATCGCTGCCGGTTTGGGCGCCACGAAACCCAAGCACACCCTGGGCGCCCGCCTGGCCAAGGCCCTGGCCGGGCAGAGCGGCCGGGCCGTGCAACTGCGTACCGCCGCCGTCGTCGGCAGCGAATCCTCCATGCTGGAAAGCCAGTTGGACTCCCTGCCGCTTGGGTACAGACCGGACATTGCCGTAATTGTGGTGGGCGGCAACGACGTCACGCATCGCGTCCGCACCGCCCGGTCCGCGGCGGATCTGGGGGCCGCAATCACACGGCTGCGCTCGCTGGGCGCCGAGGTGGTGGTGGCCACCTGTCCCGACCTCGGCGTGCTGCGCACCGTCCCCCAACCTCTGCGCAGCGTGGGCCACAGGACATCCCGCCGGCTTGCCGCCGCACAGGCCAGGACGGCCCTGGCCAACGGCGCCCGCCCCGTTTCGCTCGGCGACAACCTGGGGCCGCTGTTCCGGGCGCAGCCGGAGGACATGTTTGCCGAGGACCGCTTCCACCCCTCCAGCCTGGGCTACCGGCGCGCGGCGAAGGTGCTCCTCCCCGCGGTTCTGGAGGCCCTTGGGGTTCCCGTTCCGGAAGGCTAGGCGTGGCGCGCAAGGAAGGGGACGACGGCGGCCAGCACCTCGGCTGGCGGGTACAGCGTGGATCCGTGGTCGCGTCCCGGCAGCTGCACCAGTTCCGCGTCCGGCATCAGCTCGGCCGCGCGTCGGGAATCGGTCAGCCGTGGCCGATCCTCGGTACCCGCCACCAGCAGGGTAGGCACTACGATGGCCGCGACAGTCGCCTCGGATATCCCGGATTCCTGCTCGTTGAAGCGCATATACGCCAGCATCGCCAGCGGATCGTTAGCCAGGAAGGCTGCCCGGGTGTGCGGATCAAGGGCCCTGCCCATCCGCTCCTCCCAGCCCGCAATAAATCCTGGCATCCCTTCATCCATCAGGGCACGCTCCCAATCCGGAAAGAAGAGCCTGCCAATGGTGCCTGGCCGGATCCGGTAGGTTCCGGCCAGCGAAACGAATGAGCGTATCCTCTGCGGCTCTTCAGCGGCCAGGCTGAAGCCAACCCGGGCGCCCAACGAATAGCCCAGATAATGCGTGCTGACGGTTCCGGTTTCCGCCAGCACCGCCAGCAGGTCGCCCGCCACCAGGTCCATCCGGTACGACTCGGGCACGTGCGGCTTGCCGCTGCGGCCATGCCCGCGAAGGTCCACAGTGGTGACCCGGTAGGTCTGCGCAAGCACCTTCGTGTATCCCAGTCCGCGCCAGATCGCCTTGGACAGCGCACTGCCGTGCACCAGCATCAGCGGCTTGCCGTCGCCCGTCACATCGTAGGCGACCTGGACGCCGTCGTCGGGGTTGGTGGCAAAGGAGGGCATCAGCGCTCCTCCACCGGCGCGGAAGACAGAGAATCCATCCCACCAACCTACGCGGGGGCGCGAAGCCGGGGCGAATGGAGGGCTACGGACGCTGCTTCCCCGCTACGACCGCTTCTGGACCGCATAACCGCTGTTGGGCCACAGCGTTTATGCGGGTGCGGAGCGTCATTGCGGCTGCGGAGCGTCATTGCGGCTGCGGAGCGTCACTGCCGGTGCGGAGCGTCACTGCCGGTGCGGAGCCGGGTCCGGGCAGGCTCGGCCCGCGGAGCGTGAGACGATCTAGGGGTGGCAGGGCTGAACCAACGAATGACGGGCATCGACGCGGCCCGTGGGCTGGCACTGCTGGGCATGATGGCCACCCATACCCTCCCGCTCTTTGAGCCAGGTCCCGGCGCCCCGCCCTCGGTGGTGGGCCTGGTTTTCTCCGGTAGGTCCGCGGCCCTGTTCGCGGTGCTGGCCGGGATAGGCCTGGCGCTGCTGACCGGAAACGAGTCGCCGCACCACGGCCGGATGCTGGGCGCGGACCGCAGGTCGGTAACAGGCCGCGCGATGGTGATCCTGGCGGCAGGCCTGACACTGGGCATGGTGCAGATGAATGTGGCCACGATCCTGGTCCAGTATGCCGCGCTTTTCCTTTGCCTGCTGCCGTTCCTTGGGCTGCCGCTGAGGTCGCTGGCCGTCTGGGCGGTGGGCTGGGTGGTGCTTTCGCCGATTGCGGCATACCTGATCCGGCCGGTCCTGGCCGGCTGGCTGGGCCAACGCCAGCTCGCCGGCAATCCATCCTGGGACTCGCTGCAGACCCTGCACGGGGCCGGTCTTCTGCTGGCCGACGTTTTCTTCACCGGCTATTACCCTGTGTTCCAGTGGATCGGCTACCTGCTGATCGGCCTGGTGATAGGCAGGTTGGAGCTGCGCCGGCTTGCAGTGCAACTGTCGCTGATCATCGGCGGGGCGTTGGCGGCCTTCGCGGCTACCGGGGTAGCGGGCTTCCTGATGGGCAATCTGGGCGGCGAGAAGGCGCTGCTGGCCACGCCCCAGGCAGCCAGGTGGCCCTTGGAATCGCTGTTGCAGGTGGATCTGGCCTGGGTTGACCAGAGCGGTTCCTGGTGGTGGCTGGCCACGGTGGCTCCCCATTCCGGGACCACGCTGGACCTGCTCCAGTCCGCGTCGGCCGCAGCCGCCGTCGTCGGCCTCTGCCTGCTGCTCACGCGCAGACTGCCGCGGATCCTGCTCCCGCTCTCCGGCGCCGGCGCCATGACCCTGACGCTGTATACCCTGCACATCTGGGTCTTGGGCCTGACCGTCCACAGCCTGCCGCCGGGCTGGAGCGCCCAGGGGCTGTTCCTGGCGCACGCTGCCGCCGCCTTGCTGGCCGGGACGCTTTTCGCGCTGTTGGGCTGGCGTGGGCCGCTGGAACTGCTGGCCCACGGCGTGGCTGCGGTGGCGGGGGCACGCGGACGGGCACGACGACGGCCGCAGCCAGCCGCGCGGCAAGGCGGGCAGAGCTCCCGGTACAGGCAGCCCCTGCGCTGACCGGCTGCTGGCTGCTGGCTGCTGGCTGCTGACCAGAATCTGCAGCTGCTGCGGACAAATGCCGCCGACCCGAGCTACGCCCGGACTCCCCCGCGGAAGAGCTTGATGGCATCCCGCATCGCCTTCCGAGCCCGGGTGCGGTCCCCGGAGGCGTCATAGGCGCAGGAGAGCCTGAACCAGGAACGCCAGTCATGCGGGGCTTCCTCGGCCTCCGCCTGGTATTTCCGGAACTCCAGATCGGCAGCCGCACGGACAATCCGGCCACCCGGGGTCCGCGGCAGATCGTCCACCGGCAGGCCGCCCTCGGCTTCGAGCACCTTGGCCATCTTTTCCATCCGGGCGCCGAAGGTCAGTTCCCTGACCAGAGCCCAGGCTCCCACCGGCGGCAGCACGATATACGCCGCACCCAGGGCCTTAGCCGTCAAGTTGGGGTCCTGCAGCAGCCATACCGACTGCTGCAGCATAACCACCAGGTAGAACACCAGCAGCAGGCAGATCAGGCCCACCCAGATCTTCGTTTTCGACATGTCTACTCCTCCAGGTCCAGATAGCCGTCCAGGCCCACGGTCAGCCCGGGGCGCGAGGACACGGTCCGCACGCCGATCAGCACGCCGGGCATGAAGGACTCCTGGTTGAAGGAGTCGTGCCGGATGGTCAGCTGCTCGCCGAAACTGCCCAGCAGCACCTCCTGGTGTGCCACCAACCCGGAGAGCCGCACGCTATGCACAGGAATGCCGTCCACGCTGGCGCCGCGGGCACCGTCCAACTGCTTCTCGGTTGCGTCCGGCGCGTCCGGGACCCCGGCACCGGCGCGGGCCGCGGCGATGAGCTGCGCGGTGCGCAGGGCAGTCCCGGAGGGCGCGTCCACCTTCTTCGGATGATGCAACTCGATGATCTCCACCGAGTCAAAGTATTTGGCGGCCTTGGCGGCGAAGGCGGTGGCCAGCACGGAGCCGAGCGCAAAGTTGGGCGCAATCAGCACCCCGGTCTGCGGATGCTCTGCCAGCAGGCCGCGCAGGGCGTCCAGTTTGTCCGCCGTCCAGCCCGTGGTGCCGACGACGGCATGGATGCCGTGGGCGACGGCGAACCTGACGTTGGCCTCGCTGGAGTCCGGCACCGTCAGGTCGATCACGACCTGGGTTCCGGCCGAAACCAGTGTTTGCAGATCATCTCCCCGGCCCAAGGCCGCCACCAGATCCAGATCCTGGGCTTCGTTGACCGCCTTCACGGCGGCCCGGCCCATCCGCCCGTTGGCGCCCAGCACGGCCACCCGCAGTTTTTCACTCATGCTTTCCACTCATACTTCAAGCTTAATCGCCCGTCAGGCCCCGTTCTGACCAGCCCCCGAGTGCCCTGCAGCCAGCGCATTCCCCGCGCCCACCCATTCCACCGTGCCGTCGGTAAAGAACTGCTCCTTCCAGATGGGCACCTGGTCCTTGATCCGGTCCACCAGTTCGGCGCAGGCGGCGAAGGCGAGCTGCCGGTGCGGGGCGGCGACGGCGCAGACCAGCGCGGCATCCCCCACCTCCAGCGGACCCACCCGGTGCGCGGCCCAGATCCGCAGGACGGCGCCGTCACGGCCGCCAAAGTCGCCCAGCACGCCGTCGACCACTTCCGCCATCACCCGCTCCGCCGTCGGGTGCCCGCTGTAGCTCAACCGCGTCACGTCGCGGCCGCCGTCGTGGTCGCGGACCACCCCGCTGAAGCTGACCACCGCACCGCAGTCGTCGGATTCCACCGCGGCAATGGCCTGCCCCACGGTGATGGGCTCCGCGCTCAGCCGCGCGGCAAGGATTTCAGTGCTCATGGCTGCCTTCCAGCTGGTCGCAAAGATGGCCCAGGATGGGCTCCAGCACGCCCAGCCCGTCCTTGATGCCGCCCTTGGAACCGGGCAGATTGACAATAAACGTCCGACCATTGACTCCGGCATAGCCCCGGCTCAGCGCCGCGGTGGGCGTCGCGCGCTGCCCGGCCGCACGGATCGCCTCCATGATGCCGGGGATCTGGCGCTCCAGCAACGGGTGCGTCATCTCCGGGGTGAGGTCGTCCGGGGTGAGCCCGGTGCCCCCGCTGGTGATGATGACCGAGGGGTGCCGGGCCAGCAAGTACTGCAGCGCCTGGTGGACGTCCTCGCCGTCGGCCACCACCTGCGCCGGAAGCACCTCGAAGCCCTGCCCTTGCAGCCAGTCAGCGATGATCGGGGCGCTGGTGTCCGGATAGCCTCCGGTGGCCGCTCGCGTGGAGGCGACGACAATCCCGGCGCTGCGCGTCACAGGACCCAGTCCCCGCTCTTGCCGCCGCTCTTGGCCAGCACCTTGATCTCCGAGATCACTGCGTGTTTATCCACGGCCTTGATCATGTCGTATACGCTCAGCGCCGCCACCGAGGCAGCCGTGAGGGCCTCCATCTCCACGCCGGTGACGGAGCGCGTCTTGACCATCGCGGCCACGGTCACAGCGGTGTCGGAGAGGGAGAAATCCACGGTGACCTTGCTGATCGGCAGCGGATGGCAGAGCGGAATCAGTTCCGGTGTCTTTTTGGCCGCCATGATCCCGGCCACGCGGGCGACGGCGAGCGCGTCACCTTTGGGCAGTTCGCCGGCCCCAAGCAGCCGCATCACCTCAGCCGTGGTGCTGATAACCGCCTGGGCGGTAGCCTGTCGGGTGGTCTCCGTTTTCGCCGAGACATCCACCATCTGCGCGGTGCCGTCCTCGCGCAGGTGGGTCAGGACGGGCTGGGAGGCTTCGGGGGAATTGCTCATAACAGCCATACTTCCACCTCTGCGCCCGCGGCGAGCTCCGTGACGTGCGCGGGGATCCGGATAAGCGCGTTGGAGGCGGCCAGCGATCCGAGCAGGTGCGACGACGGACCTCCCACAGTGGCGACGGTGCCCGTCGATGTGGTGGGGCCGGCGGGGCCGGCGACGGCGGAGGCCGGATCCGCAGAAGCGCGGCGGTCCGTGTATAACGCCCGGCGCACCTGGACCTTGTCCGCCGGCGAGACCAGCCCCTCCGCCAGCCGCGCCGACACCCGGGTCCGCGGCTGCCCCATCCCTGTCAGTTCCACCAGGGCCGGGCGCAGGAACATCTCAAAGGAGACCACCCCGCTGACCGGGTTCCCGGGGAAGCCCAGGAGCGGCACGCCCCGCACGCTACCCAGCGCCTGCGGACCGCCCGGTTGCATCGCCACCGAACAGAACTCGACCTGCCCGGCGAGCGCCTGCTTAACCACCTCGTAGGCACCGGCACTGATGCCGCCGGAGGTGACCACCAGGTCGACCCTGCCGGTCTCGATCCGTTCCTCCAGCAGCCGCAGCAGTTCCGCGGGGTCGTCCGGCACCAGTCCGGCCGCCAGCACCTCCGCCCCGGCCTCCAGCAGGTTGGCGTGCAGCAGCATCGAATTCGCGTCGTAGATCTTCCCGGCCGGCAGGCCGTTGCCCGGCAGCACCACCTCGTCGCCGGTGGCCACCAGCAGCACCCGCGGCCTGGGCCGCACAGCGAGTCCGGTCAGGCCCAGCGCCGCCGCCAGCCCCAGATGAGCGGCGGTGAGCCGCACTCCGGCCCGGATGGCGATTGTTCCCGCTGGGACATCACTGCCTGCCGTCCGCACGTAGGCGCCAGCGTCGGTGCGCGGTAGCGTCACGGTGGCAGCCCTGTCCCCCGGGTCCGGAAATGCCGCCGGGTCCGCGCGCTCCACGGGGACGACGGCGTCGGCCCCCTCCGGCAGCATGGCGCCCGTCATGATCGGAGCGGCTTCGCCCCTCTTCAACGCCGCCGGCACGGAACCGGCCGGGATGGTTTCAGCGGCACGCAGCGTGGCCCTCTCGGCGAGGTCCGCGGAACAGACGGCAAAACCGTCCATCTGGGAGTTCGCGAACGGCGGCAAGTCAAGCGGCGCCACAACGTCCTCCGCCGCCACCCGCGCCAGGCAGTCGATCAGCGGCAGCCGCTCGCCGCCGTTGAACCTCCCCTGCCAAGCGTGCTGCAGCAGCGCCAGGACGGCCGCCTGATGCTCCGTCACCGATCTGCGCATATCGTTCCTTTCCTCAGCCCTGGGATCAGACTAGCCCGGGGGGCCTCCGGTGGCAGCCAGGTGAAATCGGAACCGACGGCGCAGATTTTGCCCAGCTACTCCAGGACGGCCCAACCCTGCGGCGGCAGGGTGAGTCTGTCCTGGAGTTTTCCGCTGCCGGCAAGTATGACCGGGCCCCCGGGCACGTTGAATGCGGCCGGCTGATCCGAGAGGTTCAGGGCGACAAGCAGCCCCTTGGGACCGTGCGCGCTCCGGAACAGCATCTGCTGATTAGTCAGGCTGAGCACCTCGGTGCTTGCCCGGTGCAGCCAGGGATGCCGCCGTCGAACGCCGATCATCTCCTGGTGAAGCCGGTAGACCTCCCAGCCACCCGGCCCCAAGCCATCGGGCCCGGCGGGAAAGGCCGGGCGGACGGCGTCATCGCCGCCGGCGCGGTCCTCCTTGACGCCACGGAACCCCTGCTCGTCACCGTAGTAGACGGACGGCGTTCCACCCGTGGTGAAGAGGATGGCCAGGGCGTGCGGCAGGAACCGGGGATCCAGCAGCCGACTGGCGATCCGGGTGACGTCGTGGTTGCCCACAAAGGTCAGCGGGACAAAGGTCTCAAGGAACGCATTATGGCGTTCCAGGGACGACGACAGTTCAAAGAAATTATGATCGTTCAGTGAGCTCCACACGGCCTTCCACAGCTCGTACTGGGTCACGGAATCGAGGCCGGCCTCGCGGACCGTGGCCGTATAGTCCCCGTGGATGACCTCGCCTACGATGTAGGCCTCGGGGTGCCCGGCGCGGACCGGCCCCAGCACCGCCTTCCAGAAGCGGGCAGGCACGGCGTAGGCGGCGTCCAGCCGCCAGCCGTCGGCACCGCGGTCCAGCCAGTGGTTCATCACCTTGGTGATGTGTTCGACGACGACGGGACTGTCGTGGTTGAGGGCGACGAGTTGGCGGTGGCCCTCGAAGTCCCGGTAATCCGGCTCGCCCGCGCGGGCCGAGCCGCGCCCGCCGTCGTCGACCGCCGCCGCCGCGTCCGGCCAGGTGAGGTGGAACCAGGACGCGCTGGGGGTGTTCCGTCCCTCCGCCAGCACCTGCTGGAACTCCGGGAAGCCGCGGCCCACATGGTTGAACACCCCGTCCAGCAGCACCCGCAGCCCACGCTCATGGGCGGCCGCCAGCAGAGCGTCGAAATCGGCTTCATCACCCAGCCGGGGGTCAATAGTGAAGTAGTCAACGGTGTCGTAGCCGTGCGTTTCCGAGGAGAAGACCGGGCCCAACGCTATTCCGGACGCACCCAACCGGACTGCGTAATCCAGCCAGCCGATGATTTCCGGCAGCCGGTGCGCGGGCGCGGACCCCGGATCCAGCGCTGCAGGCTCCGCTCCGACAAAGCCGAGCGGGTAGATCTGCCACCATACCGCGTACCTGATCCAGTCTTCCGGTGCCATCCCCGCCTCCACAGCTCTGGGCTCTGCCGACAGATCAGCCTGTTTCCACCGGTGTTTGGGCCATCCGTCCCCACTGCGCCCAGGAACCGTCGTAGACGCGGACATTGTCGCGGCCCAGCAGATAAGTCAGGGCAAACCAGGTGGTGCAGGCACGGCTCCCCACGGTGCAGTAGGTGACCAGCTCACCAGCCGACTGGTCGGCCTTCGCTAACACGTGGCGCACGTCTGCGGCGCTGCGAAATGCCCCTTCATCGTCCCGCAGGCCGTCAATCGCCTGGTTCACAGCGGACGGTACGTGACCCGCCCTGCCCCCGGGTTCCATGCCGCCCGAAGGCCAGAACCGCTCGCCACGGAACTCCAGGTCGGTGCGCACGTCAAGGATGGTGACGTTGCTTTCGCCAATCGCCTCCTCCACGGCCTTTTGGTCAGCCCGAAGCGCATGGTCCGGTTCGGGCAGGTGATACCTAGTCATAGAAGGCACCGGCACTTCGGTGGTCCAAGGGCGGTCGGCAGCTTTCCAGGCGTCCCGCGAGCAGTCAAGAATCCGGACGTCGGCATGCCTGTACAGCTTCATCAGCCAGAAACCAAGGGCCGGCCCGTAGCCATAAAAGACAACAGTAGATCCGGCGTCTATCCCCGAACGACTGATCAGCTTTTCGATCTCGTCCGCATCAACGAGCCCGTACCCGCTGTCCCTTAGGTCCCGATAGATATTCCACAGGACGGCTCCGGGAATATGTCCCTCGTCGTATGCAAGCGGGTTTACATCAACTTCGACCAGGCGCAAAGCCGGATCGTGAAGGTGCTCCTCAAGCCAGACAGGGTCTACAAGTACGTCTTCCCTTGCGTATCCGCCATTATGCATGCTGTTCCTAATGTCGTCGATCAGCCTAGCCGGGCATCTTGACATGATTCCCCGGGTATACCCGGATCCTACGCTGCTACGGAAAGTACCGATACGGGCTGGGGCGCCGGACCTTGGCGCACCCTGAGACGACGTCTACAGGTGGCGCAGGTAGCGTTGCGGCCCGTCCAGAAACGCCTTCCAGTTCTCCACCAGATCCAGTTCATCCCACTGCCGCGGCCGGATTCCCCATGGGCCCACCTCGTACACCTGGGCACCGGGCAGTGCTGCCAGCAGCGGAGAATGCGTCGACATGACAACCTGGGAACCGCCGTCGGCCAGCAGTCCCTTCAGAATCCCCAGTAGGGCAAGGCAGCCCGAAAAGGACAGCGCAGACTCGGGTTCATCCAGCAGCCACAGCCCCGGCCCCTTGAAACGGTCCGTCGCCAACGCCAGGAATGATTCCCCGTGGGACATGTCATGGAACGGCACATCCGGGCGGCCCAGACCCGGATTGAGTTCAAGATAGCTGAAAAAACCGTGCATGGTTTCCGCGCGCAGGAAATAGCCGCGCTTGCTGGCACCGGCGTTCCGGACCAGCTTCAGGTGATCCCAGAGCTCCGACTCCGATACCCGGGTTGAATGCCGGGCGCCGGTGGAACCGCCTTCGGGCGAAAGGCCATAGGCCAGCCCGATGCCCTCGATGATGGTCGACTTGCCCGAGCCGTTTTCCCCGACAAACACCGTAGCCGGGCCCAGATCCAAGCCCTGCTCCAGCACATGGGCAACGGCGGGCAGCGTCGCGGGCCAGCAGTTGCGCATGAGGGGATTCTGCGGATCTTCGCCCAGCGTGCGAATCGGGAAGCGGTCAAAGGCCATGGGGCCCATTCTGGCAGTTGAGAGGTGGCTAGGCGGAACCCGCGGTGAGCCGAACCATTCCAACGACTGGCCGCGTACTGTTGCCATCATGGAATCCGACGACGGCGCTGAGGTCCAGATCACGGAGAACGACGACCGGACCACCACCGGCCTTCCGACCGGCCCCGGTTCCGCCGCTAATCCATTCCTGCTCGCCCTCTGGCTGGGCGGGACCGGGTTAGCCGTCCTGAGCATCCTGACCGAGGTTGTTGCGGCCTACCGGGACCTGGGACAAGGGTTCAGCAGCAGCACCAGCACGGAAGGAATGCCCCTACTCATTGCCGTCCAGCCCTTTGCCGTGCCGGGCCTGGTGCTCGGTCTCGGCGCCGTCATCGCCGCCCTGATTTTGCGTGCCATCCGCTGGGACGCTCAACATGCAGACGGCACCTTCACCCGGCGCTAACCGAGATCGTGTGGTAGCCGGAGGCGCCGTTCGGGGCAGGCGGTGCCTCCTGCTCCGTCTGGGGCGTCCCGCCGCCGTCGAACGCCCGCACCTGCAACTGGTGGGATCCCTGCCCCAGCTCAAGCCGCGCCGACCATTGGTACCACGTGTCCTTGGAGATCCCCGGCGCCAGCATCGCGTCCTGCCAGTTGCCGTTGTCCACCCGCAACTGCACCTTCGAGATTCCGCGCTCCTGTGCCCAGGCCATGCCTCCCACCGCTACAGTGCCCGCCTTGACGGACCGGCCGTCCTGGGGCACATCAATGCGGGACGACGTCTTGATCGGTCCGTGATCCGACCAGCCACGGGAGGTCCAGTAGCCGGCGTCGTTGGCAAACGTGGTCACCTTCAGGTTGCTGACCCATTTGGTGGCCGAGACGAAGCCGTAGAGCCCGGGCACAATCAGCCGGGCGGGGAAGCCGTGTTCCAGCGGGAGCAGATCGCCATTCATGCCGACGGCTATGATGGCGTCGCGCTGGTCCGTCATGGCCTCCAGCGGGGTGCTGGCAGTGAAACCATCGGTGCTGCTGGAGAGCACCATGTCCGCACCGGGTTGCACACCGGCCATCGCGAGCAACTCGCGCACCGGCCAGCCCAGCCATTTGGCATTGCCGATCAGGTCCCCACCCACCTCGTTGGAAACGCAGGCAATGGTCACATAGCGCTCGACGAGCGGCTTGGCCAGCAGCGCGGCCAGGTCAATCTCCACCTCTCGGTCCACCATTCCGGTGACACGCAGCTTCCAGCTCCCGGGATCCACGGAGGGAACCACCAGGGCCGTATCGATGCGGTAAAAAGTGCTGTTCGGCGTCACCAGCGGGCTGATTCCGTCCAGCGCCACCTGGGCTCCAGCCGGAATAGCAGAGGCCGGCGACGCGGGAGCAGGCAGCCGGAGGTTCTCCCGGGCCTGTTGGACAGCGGTGACGGTGGTCCGGACGACGGCGGCAAAGGTCCCGGCGATGATGGCGACGGCGGTGCCGACGCCTATCGACTTCAGGAACTTGCGCCGGTCCGCCGCCACAGGCCAGCCGGGAGCAGGCCCGGAGCCGACGGGTGCCGACTCGACGGGCACCGACTCGACGGGCAACCATTCCTTCAGCCTGTTCCGGAACGCCGTCAGGAAGATCATCGCCAGCCCCGCCGCCACCAGCGGGCCCGCAAGGGCCGCCGTCGAACTTTCCGCGCGGCTGAGCACGGCGAGAACGCCGACGACGCCGAACGCTGCGATGCCGGCGAGGCCTGCAAACTTCCGCCGCAGCTCGGCTATGCCTGCCAGGAATGCCAGCGCCGCAATAATCACGCACATGGAAAGGAGGAACACGAGCTTGTCAGAGGTGCCGAACAGCGAAATTACGCCTTCCTTCACGCCCGGCGGCATGGCATCGATGGCCACCCCGCCGACGGCGGTGATCGGCGAGAGGGACGGACTGACCGCCGCGGCCGTGAGCTCGCCCCCGGCCACACCAAGCGCCACTGCGACCAGTCCGCACACTCCTGCCCAGGCCGTCCTCCGGCGCTGGTGCGTTCTGCCTGGTTTCCCGTTGCCGCCCCGACCCACCGGCCCGGTCGCCCCGCCGCTGTCCCCGGGATGCCCGATGTCCTCCGGCGGCCCACCGCTTCCGGCCAGGCCACTGCCGGTACGAATGCTCATGACTGATCTCCTTGGCTGGCAGCTGAAATGGGGGCGCCGGGCAGCCTGGCCGCGGCGTTAGCACCGGCGTTATGCTCGCCTGCCTCGGCCTGCCCTGCCGCACGCAAGATGGGCTCCGTTTCCGGATGTGAGGGCACGGCCGCGGCTGCGGTGGCGGCCGAGGGGACGGCCGCGGCTGCGGTCGCAGATGCTCCGGCTGGAATGGACAACGTGAAGCGGCACCCGCCTCCGATGTTTTCGGCCTGGACAGAGCCGCCATGCGCCTGCACAATACCGGCCACCATGCTCAGCCCCACTCCGGCACCGCTGAACGGTCCGGCACCGCTGAACGGTCCTTTCCCCCGCCCCCGGTCCCCCTGCCAGCCGGGGGTGTACAGATGCGCCAGATCCTCCGGCGCGATTCCCCCACACTGGTCCTGCACAGCGATGGACACCCAGCGTCCATCCGGGCCGGCGGCCTTCTCCCGTAAGGCGATCCGGACCGTGCTCCCTTCCCGGCTGTACAGGATGGCGTTCAGGATCACGTTGCGCACTGCGCGGCCCAGGGATGCGGCATCGGCGGCCACAAAGGTGGACCGCACCTGATACCCGTCAATCCTGATGTTCCGGCGCTGCGCCAACGGAGCCAGGTCCGCGATGGCGTCGCTGATCAGGTCGTAGAGGTCCAGCCGCGCCGCGTTCAGCTCCAGGGTGCCGGCCTGGATTTTGGACAGCTCCAGCAGATCGTTGACCAGCACTGCCATCTGGTCAGCCTGCACAATGATCTTGCGGTGGTAGTCGGACACATCCGTAGCCACCCCGTCCTCCAGTGCCTCGGCCATGGCCCGCATGCTGGCCAGCGGGGTCCGCAGATCATGCGAAACCCACGAGACCAGTTCGCGCCGGGCCTGCTCGACGGCGGCCTCGCGGCGCCGGGATTCCTCCAGCTTTTCGCTGGTGGCCTGCAATTCCGCCGCCAAAGCGCCAAGTTCGGAACTCATCTTCCCCTGCGGGGCCACCGTTTCGCCCCTCCCGATGCTGCGGGCCACCCCAGTGAGGCGCTTGGTGTTGCGCGCCAGTCCCAGTCCCAGGACAACGGCGACGACGACGGCCACGACGGCGGCGGTGGACAGGATGTACCACATCACCTCCAGGTCATGAGCGGAGATGAACATGGCGTTGAAGGCGCCTACCATCCCGGCGATCAGGACCCCTACGGTGGCCACCACCACCAGGCAGATCTGCACGACGATCGACGCCCGGCGGAGCAGCCTTTGCGCCAGCACTGTCACCGCACCGATGGACAGCGCCCAAATCAGCACCACCCGCAGGACCGTCAGCAGCTCCTCAGCGCTCATCAGGCGCCCCCGACAATGGAACCGTGCCCAAGGTTAGAGGTGCTCCCCGGCCGCGGCCGCCGTCGTCGAACCTGTAACCGACACCCCAAACCGTACGCAACAGATCCGGCTTGGTGGGATCGCGCTCAATCTTTTCCCGCAGCCGGCGGACGTGGACCGTGACGGTGGAAAGATCCCCGAAATCCCAGCCCCAGACCTCACGGATCAGCTCCTCTCGGCTGAAGACCTGGTTGGGCCGGCGCAGGAAGAACGCCAACAGGTCGAACTCGCGTGCCGTCAGAACCAGCTCCCGGCCATCCCTGCCAGCGGTGCGCGCAGCGGGATCCAGCGCGAAGCCCGCCAGTTCCACCGGCGGCTCCGGAGTGAACTCCTTGACACTGCGGCGCAGCACCGACTTAACCCTCAGCACCAATTCCCGCGGAGAGAAGGGCTTCGTGACATAGTCGTCCGCGCCCATTTCCAACCCCAGGATGCGGTCATCCTCGGTGCCCAGCGCGGTCAGCATGATAATTGGCACTGACATGGTCAACCGGATCCGGCCGCACACCTCAGCGCCGTCGAGCCCGGGAAGCATGCGGTCCAGGATGATCAGGTCCGGCGCGTGCGTTTTCGCTAAATGCAGGGCGGCGAAGCCATCCGCGGCCACGTCCACCAGGAAGCCGGACTGCAGCAGGTAATCCCGCACCACGTTGGCGATGGTTTCCTCGTCCTCGACCACCAAGACGCGGCGGTTTGCCACCTCCACGGGACCAGCAGAAAACTGCGGACTGTTCACTCCTCCAGCATAGATTCGTGCAGGTCGACCGGCGGTGATTCTGCGGTTTGCTGGCTGGAATGTCCCCGTTCCGTAAGGATTCCCTGGAACGGTTGCCTTAGCTGGGAAGCCCGAAGGGCCCCCCGAAATTGTCGGTGGGGCATGCCATGGTGGGGACATGGGCAACAACAGGAATGCGCAGGGCGAACGGGGCAGAAAAGTTCTGCTTTCTGGGTAAATATTTCCGATAAACCTATGGCGCAGATCACTTTTCTAGAATAGGATGGGATCATGGCGGCACCGGTCAGCTCCAGCAACGACCAGCCCGACCCCCTCACACCAAGGGAGCCGGACCCCACCATCACGGGCCGCCCCGCAACAGCCCAGAACGCCCCGCAGCCC
>DASYGM010000019.1:0-14855 GCA_035999715.1 Micrococcaceae bacterium
GGACGTTTCCATCGCCGCCAACTGCTCGCCGGTGGCTTTCACCCGGGCCCGGCCCAGCGCCGTGGCCGCGGCTGATAGCGCCTCGGCCCCGGCGATCCCGGACGCGGCGACCGTCGCGAGCACCGGATACCGGGGCTCGACGTCCTGCCCGGTCAGGGAAGTGCCCGGCAGCAGGTCCCGGCCCAGGTACACCCGGCGGGTCGCTTCGAACCGGGAGATCCGCAACCGGCCCACCAGGTAATCCTGCGTGGACCGGTACCGGGACTTCCTGCCCTCCCCGGTATCCCAGCAGAACGAGGTATCCGTCTCTCCGGTGCGGGCCAGGTTCTGCACATCAATGGTGTGCGCGGCAATGACCTGACCGTACTGGAGCACCCGGGACGCGCGTTCCAGCAGGTCCGTCCGCTCCAACAGTTCAGCCTTCCCCACCAGCGGAGCGTCCCGGGCAAAGACCCGGGTAAAGGACTCAAGAGCCGCGACCGCGTCGGCCAGCACGGCCGTACCCTCACAGCGGTCAAGCTCCACGGAATCCATACCAACGACGCTACCGGCGGGATGGCCAGAACATCAGAGCCAACCCCCGCCATGTGCGGCCACCAGCTAACAAACCCGCCTGTGGAGGGAAGGTCAGACTCGCCGTGGCCGCCTCCGCGCTAAGCGCCGCTGAGGCGATAGACTAAGGAGGCTTTGGTCAACGGATCGAACGGGTGCTGTGACGCCCGTCGCCTCCGGTATGCTGAAGCCCGCCTCATTTGCGGCTGAAGGCAAACCTAGCGTATTCTAGATCTTCGGTGCTTACGCCAACACAGGGCAACGACTCCATGGCATTTGTCCATTGAGGTCCACGGCGTTGAGGCACAGTGCGAACGGGCCGTGAGCACGGCCGGAACCAGGCAAGTTATTGCAGGATCCGCACGCAAACTTTGTAATAAACGTCGAGAGAAGTGAGTTTCCCAGTGGTGTACGCGATTGTCCGCACAGGCGGCCGCCAAGAGAAGGTTTCCGTCGGAGACTTCGTGACCATGAACCGCGTCCCCGGTGGAGCCGGCAGCACCCTTGAGCTGCCCGCTTTGCTCCTGGTTGATGGTGAGAAGATCACCTCCGCCGCGAAGGACCTGGCCAACGTGAAGGTAACGGCTGAGATCCTGGAGGATCTTCGTGGACCGAAGATCGTCATTCAGAAGTTCAAGAACAAGACCGGGTACAAGAAGCGCCAGGGTCACCGTCAGGAACTGACCAAGGTCAAAATCACCTCGATCGCCTAATCGCGGTCCGGTCCCAGTCGTCTCAGTCAAAAAGGTAGGCATTTCAAATGGCACATAAAAAGGGTGCGAGTTCCACTCGCAACGGTCGTGATTCCAACGCTCAGTTCCTGGGCGTGAAGCGCTTCGGCGGTCAGGTCGTGAAGGCTGGCGAGATCATCGTTCGCCAGCGCGGAACCCACTTCCACCCCGGCGCAGGCGTTGGCCGCGGTGGCGACGATACGCTGTTCGCCCTCGAGGCCGGTGCAGTCGAGTTCGGTGCGCGCCGCGGTCGCCGCGTGGTGAACATCGTTGCAGCAGCTGCTGCCGAGTAACGACTCAGCTTTGTAGCAACACAGCTTTTCCCAGTGGAGCGGGCCGTCTGGTCCGCTCCACTGGCTTTTAACACCCGTGACTTGCCGGCGCTAAAATCGGCAGCAGCGCAGGCGTTAACTATCGACTTCAGGCGTTGACTTTAAGAGGAGAAACCATTGGCCAGCTTTGTGGACCGGGTTGTATTGCACGTATCCGGCGGGGCGGGCGGCCATGGCTGCGTCTCGGTCAAACGCGAGAAGTTCAAGCCGCTGGGCGGGCCCGACGGCGGTAACGGCGGCGACGGCGGCGACGTCATCCTGCGCGTCTCCTCCCAGACCACCACGCTCTTGGACTACCACCACGCCCCGCACCGGCACGCCGGAAACGGCGGGCCCGGGATGGGCGACTGGCGCGCGGGGAGGACGGGGGAGACCCTGATCCTCCCGGTTCCGGACGGCACGGTGGTCAAAACCAAGGACGGCCAGGTGCTGGCGGACCTGGTCGGCGAGGGTGCCGAGTTTGTCGCCGCCAAGGGCGGACAGGGCGGCCTGGGCAACTCCTCGCTGTCTTCGCAGAAGCGCAAGGCCCCCGGTTTCGCCCTGCTGGGCATCCCAGGGGACGGCAGCGATGTGGTCTTGGAGCTGAAGAGCATCGCGGACATCGCGCTGGTCGGTTTCCCGTCCGCCGGCAAGTCCAGCCTGGTGGCGGCCATGTCAGCCGCCCGGCCCAAGATTGCCGACTACCCGTTCACCACGCTGATCCCGAACCTGGGAGTGGTGCAGGCCGGGGATGTGCGGTTCACCATTGCAGATGTTCCGGGCCTGATCGAGGGCGCCAGCGAGGGCAAGGGGCTGGGACACAACTTCCTGCGCCATGTGGAGCGCTGTGCCGCGTTGGTGCATGTGCTGGACTGTGCCGCGCTGGAAACGGACCGTGACCCGCTCTCCGACCTGGCCATCATCGAGGCAGAACTGGACCGTTACGCCGTCGACATGAGCTACGCCGGTGCGGACGGTGACGTAGTGCCCCTGAACGAGCGGCCCAAACTGGTGGCGCTGAACAAGGTGGACACCTCCGACGGCCGGGAGATGGCGGAGTTTGTTCGCGGCGACCTGGAATCCCGCGGCTACAAGGTCTTCGAGGTCTCGGCGGTCAGCCATGAGGGGCTGCGCAAGCTGGGCTTTGCCATGGCGGAAATCGTGCAGGGCGCGCGGGCCGAGCTGACAGCGGCACCGCCCAAGGTGACCCCGACCGTGCTGCGCCCGCGCGCGGTCAATGAAGCCGGCTTCCGGATCCGCCGTGAGGAAAAGAATCTGGAACCGCTGTTCCGCGTCATCGGCGAGAAGCCGGAGCGCTGGGTGATGCAGACGGACTTCACCAACGAGGAAGCGATCGGCTACCTGGCGGACCGGCTCGCCAAGCTGGGCGTCGAGAACCAGCTCTTCAAGAGCGGGGCCAAGCCAGGGGACACCGTGGTCATTGGCGAGGGCGACGGCGTCGTCTTCGACTGGGAACCGACCATGATGGGCGGTGCCGAGCTGCTGGCCTCCCCGCGCGGGACGGACGTGCGCTTCGCGGACCTGGGCGACCGGCCGACCCGCGTGCAGAAGCGGCAGGAGCAGGTGGAGCGCAAGGAGGCCCGGGCGGCGACCCAGGCCGAGCTGGAGGCCGAGCGCAAGTCCGGGCTCTGGACCGAGGCCGACGGCGGGCGGCGCAAGGCTGCGCCGCTGCGCGAGAGCGGCCTGGCGCAGGATGGCGAGGACGGCGGCGACGACGACGGCGATGAGCTTTAGCGCGCAGGTGCCGGCCGCCGCAGCGGAAGCGGCCGCCGCGCCGGGTACCGCCGTGCTGGAGCGCTCGGGATTGGCCACCGCGGCCCGGATTGTGGTCAAGGTCGGGTCCTCCTCGCTGACCAGCGTCGCCGGCGGCATCTCCGAGCGGGCCCTGACGGGGCTGGCGGACGTGCTTGCGGAGCGCCGGAACCAGGGCAGCGAGATAATTCTGGTCTCCTCCGGCGCCATCGCCGCCGGGCTGGCCCCGCTGGGGCTAGCGCGCCGGCCCAGGGACCTGGCCACGCAGCAGGCCGCTGCCAGTGTTGGCCAGGGCCTGCTCATGGCCCGGTACACACAGGCCTTCGCCGCGCACGGCGTGATTGTCAGCCAGGTGCTGCTGACAGCGGACGACCTGGCCCGGCGGACCCAGCATGTCAACGCGCACCGGGCCCTGGAGCGACTGCTGCACCTGGGCGTGGTCCCCATCGTCAATGAAAACGACACCGTGGCCACGCACGAGATCCGGTTCGGCGACAATGACCGGCTGGCCGCGCTGGTGGCCCATCTGATCAAGGCCGATGCGTTGGTCCTGCTTTCCGACGTCGACGCGCTCTACGATGGCCCACCGTCCCGCGGTGCCCGCCGGATCAGCGTTGTTTCCGGTCCGCAGGACCTGGAGGGCATCACAATCGGCCGTGCCGGGAAGGCCGGCGTGGGCACCGGCGGGATGGCCACGAAGGTGGAAGCCGCCGGGATCGCCGCCGGCACTGGCATTCCGGCCCTGGTCACCTCCACCGCGAACGCCGGCGCGGCCCTGTCCGGGGCCGACGTGGGCACCTGGTTCAGCATCAGCGGCGCGCGCCGGCCGGTGCGGCTGCTCTGGCTGGCCCACCTTGCGGACATCCGGGGCAGGCTGGTGCTCGACGACGGCGCCGTCGCCGCGGTGCGCGAGCGGCACAAGTCCCTGCTCCCGGCCGGGATCACCGCCGTCGTCGGCAGCTTCGAGGCGGGCGACGCCGTCGAAATGGCGGACCGGGACGGCAACGTCGTCGCCCACGGACTGGTGAACTACAGCTCCGATGAACTGCCGCAGATGCTTGGCCGCGGCACCAAGGAACTGGCGGATGAACTGGGACGCGAATATGAACGTGAAGTAGTGCACGTGGACGACCTGGTGCTGGTTTAGCGGCCCCCGTGACCTAAACTTGGTGCATGACTGAGCTGGCTGTGCAACCCGACCTGACCGAGGCGGTTTACGCCATCACTGACCGGGCCCGGGAAGCCTCGCGCCGGATGGGCCGGGCCAACCGTGCGCAGAAGGACCGCGCCCTACTGGCCATGGCCGCGGCGTTGCAGGCGGGCCAGGACGGCGTCCTGGAGGCCAACGCGCTGGACGTCGAGCAGGGCCGCGGCTCCGGCACCAGCGAGGCTCTTCTGGACCGGCTAACCCTGACGCCCGAACGGATCGCCAAGCTGGGCCAGGCGCTGGAAAACCTTGCCTCCCTGCCGGACCCCGTGGGCAATGTGGTGCGGGGGCAGACATTGCCCAACGGATTGCGGTTGCGCCAGGTCAACGTGCCGCTGGGTGTGGTTGCGGCCATCTACGAGGCCAGGCCCAACGTCACGGTGGACATCGCCGGGCTGGCCCTCAAAAGCGGCAACGCCGTAATTCTGCGCGGCGGCAGCGCCGCGGCCAATACCAATCAGGCGTTGCTGGGACTGCTGCGCGGCGCCCTGGAGGAAGCCGGGTTGCCCGCGGATGCCGTGCAGAGCGTCGACCAATACGGCCGCGAGGGTGCGGCCGTCCTGATGCGCGCCCGTGGAAGGGTGGATGTGCTCATTCCGCGCGGCGGCCGCGAGCTGATCCAAACCGTGGTGAACAGCTCCTCCGTCCCCGTCATCGAGACGGGTGAGGGGAACGTACATATCTACATTGATGAGTCCGCCGGGGCGCAGATGTCAGTGGACATCCTGCTTAACGCCAAAACCCAGCGGCCCAGCGTCTGCAACACGGTAGAGACCCTGCTGGTCCACCAGGGCTCGCAGGTGCTGCCGCAGGTGCTCACCGCATTGAGCGCCGCCGGCGTCAGGCTGCATGCGGACGAGCGGGTGCTCGCAGCGCTTCCGGCCGGGGTTACAGCCCAGCTGGCCACCGATGAGGACTGGGGCCGGGAGTATATGGACCTGGACCTGGCAGTGCGGATGGTGGACTCCCTGGATCAGGCGGTGGAGCACATCCGACGCTGGAGCACCGGGCACACGGAGGCCATCCTGACCAATGATCTGGCCAATGCCGAGCGGTTCATCGCGGAGATCGATTCCGCCGCCGTCATAGTCAACGCCTCCACCCGGTTTACCGACGGCGGCGAGCTGGGCCTGGGCGCGGAGGTGGGCATCTCCACGCAGAAGCTGCACGCCCGCGGTCCCATGGGCCTGACCGAACTGACCACCACCAAATGGATCGTCCAGGGCGAGGGGCAGACCCGGCCCTGAGCCCCGGCGCGGCCGGAGTGCCAGAAGGCGTGCCGACCGCGTAATATTAGACCAAACCGATCGAAGACCCCAGGGGAGAAAAATGTTGACACAGCTCGCCGGCGTACTGTCCGCCGCCACCGAAGAAGCGAAGGCTCCTCTGCTGATGCCATGGTGGATGTTCGGCGTGGGTATTTTCGTGGTGCTGCTGATCCTGCTGTTCATTTGCTCCTCGTTCACCAACATGGGGAACCGCCATCTGCCCACCGACGAGCACGCGGACCCGCACCGCCAGCACACCAACAAGCACGACCACGGTCAGGCCGAAGAGATTTCCCATCGCTGAGGCACCCGCCAGGGAAGTGCTGCCAGACGGACACGGACGGCGGTTCCGGTTGGGAGTCATGGGCGGCACCTTCGACCCGATCCACCACGGCCACCTGGTCGCTGCGAGTGAGGTGGCGGCCGTCTTCGAACTGGACGAAGTGGTCTTTGTGCCCACCGGCCAGCCCTGGCAAAAGGCACAACAGGAAGTCAGCGCCCCCGAGCACCGTTACCTGATGACGGTGATCGCCACGGCGTCGAACCCGCGGTTCACGGTTAGCCGGGTGGATATCGACCGGCCGGGGCCCACCTTCACCATTGACACGCTCCGTGACCTGAAGCGGATGCGCCCGGAGGTGGACCTGTACTTCATCACCGGTGCGGACGCGATGGCGCAGATCCTGTCATGGAAGGACATCGAGGAACTGTGGTCGCTGGCGCATTTTATCGGCGTGACACGCCCCGGCCATGAACTCGACCGGATGGGCCGCTCCGACGTAAGTTTGTTGGAGGTTCCTGCAATGTCGATCTCTTCCACCGACTGCCGTAAGCGCGTGCAGGAATCCAACCCGGTCTGGTACCTGGTACCGGACGGAGTGGTGCAATACATTGCCAAATACCGGCTCTATGTGCAGCCGAACCCGTTGGCAGTGCCAAATCAACCGGCGAGTTCTAGTACTGGATGAGTAGGTAATGAGCAAGGAACCAGAACCGATCCGCAGCCGCAGGCAACTGAGGCAGGCCCAAGGTTCTCCTGACCAGTCCGGCGATGGCCACGCTGCTGCCTCCGCGCCGCTGACGCCTGCCCCCGGACTGTCCCAGGTTCCCCGCCGTCCGGCCACCGGCCCCACCGTTACTGCAGCCGCTTCTACGGAGGCTGAGACGGGTCCGCGCTCTGATGGACAGGCGGGCCAGCGCTCGGACACGCATGCCGGCCAGCATGCTGGCGCGACGGCCGGGCAACACCGGCGCCGGGCCGCTAATGTGCCGGTCGACGCACCTCCCGCCGCTACAGCGCGGCAGTCCTCCTCCGGGACTCGGGCCAAGGGGCAGGAGGCCCCGCGTGAGAGGTCTTCACAGACCCGCGCCCGGGACCGTGCCACCTTGCGGGCATACAAGGAACTCTCCGATCCTGCCACCTCGGCAATTCCGATTCTGCCGTCCCGCCGGGCGCTTCGCCAGGCCCAAAGTGAGAGCGGCCCCGCCCCGCTGACGGGTCTGAACTCGGTTGTCGCCCCGCCCGCCCCGCAGGTTCAGGGACGGCAGGCTCCGCTCCAGCAGCCGCCCGCCCAACAGGTTCAGGGACGGCAGGCTCCGCTCCAGCAGCCGCCCGCCCAACAGGTTCCATCAGAGCAAGCAGCCGCCCGGCAAGCGTCCGCCCCACAGCCGGTCGCCCCGCAGCCGGTCGCCCAGCAGCCTAAGGTCCAACCCGTTCCCACCCGGCCAGCCGGTGGCGCTGCTCCCGAGCCGGAGCCCGTGACCGGACCCATGTCCGTCGAGGCGGCCCTCGCCGCCCGCAAGTCCCTGGTCGAGGACACGAAGGACCACCTCTCGCAGCTGCCCGCCGCTGTCTCCGAGGACCCGCTGCAGGTGGATCTGGAAGTCCTAGCCCAGCAGCGCGCATTGGCCGAACGGGCCGCGATACTGAACCAGCGTGCCCTGGCCAAGGAGCGCCTTGCCCAGGCCAGTGGCAGCGCCCGGTCTGCCACGAACGACCCGACGACGGCGCATAACCTTGCCATGGTCACGCCGCTGGAATTCATCCGCGTCCCGGGCGTGGACCAGCCCGTGATGCGCCCGTCCGGCACCTCCTATGTTCCCGTCGTGACGCGGCAAGGCACAAAACCGCGTCCGGGCGGTGAGCAGCACCGTCCGGCGGCCCGCGCCACGGCTCCGCACGGGCCAGGGGGAGAGCGTCCGGCAGCGGACCGGACGGCCACCGCGGACCGTGTGCAGGGCCAGGTGTCCAGGAACCAGGCGGCCGCGCGGACGGCGGCACCGCCCACCCGCCGCGCGACCCCGGACAAGGCCCTTCCGCAGGCAGGCGAGAATGCGCCTGCCACTTGGACGGCCGCACCCGCGCGCCGTTCAGTGGCGCCCGCGGAACGTCCCGCGCCGCGCTCCGGCCGCGCAGCGAGTCCCGCCAATCGCACTGCCGCCTGGCCCGCCGTCGGCCCCTTCAACGGACCCGGCACCTCCGGTGCCCCTGCAGACGCACAGGCCATGCCGGCGTCGTCGGACGCCCACACAGCGAATCGGCGCCCGGCAGGGGAGGAGCAGGGCCAGGGCGCGGGCCGGGCCAACACGCTCAAGCGGGCCGAGGCCGTGGCCCGCGGCCGTGGTGGGCAGAGCGCCCCCGCAGCCCCCACCCGCTCCAGATCTGGAGCCGGCAAAACCCAGCGGCCCACCAGCCGCGGCGCCGCGCCCCGAGCCGCGACCACCCGCGCAAACCCGGCCCGCGTCACGACGGGCGCGGCCGTGGTCAGGTCCGTTCCGACGATCCGCACCCAGATCCCGTCGCAGCCCTACGAGCCGGCGGAAATGCCGCCGTTGCCGGCCGGAAGCGCGCACGGCCTGGAACCGCTGGACGCCGTCACTGCTGGGCTGGGCCGGGTGCACCGGAACCGCCTGATCCAGTGGGGAGCCATCGTGGTGGGCGGCGTCGCCCTCATAGCCGGACTTAGCATGCTCATCATCGGACTGGCCCACTGAGGCCGGAACGCCAACCTGAAGGAACCCCTTGACCGCTACAGAGAGCTCCATCGCCATCGCCCGGGCGGCCGCACGTGCCGCCTCGGACAAGCTGGCACAGGACATCATCGCCCTGGACGTCAGCGACAGACTGGCCATCACCGACATCTTTTTCATCGCCTCCGCACCCAGTGAGCGCCAGGTCAACGCCATCGTCGACGGCATCGAAGAGGAGCTGATCAAGGCCAATCTGCGGCCGGTGCGCCGCGAGGGCCGCTCCGAGGGCCGCTGGGTCCTGCTGGATTACGTGGAGGTGGTGGTGCACGTCCAGCACGAGGAGGACCGCGTCTTCTACGCGCTGGAGCGGCTCTGGAAGGATTGCCCCGTGGTCGACCTCCAACTGGACGGGTCCGACCCGTCGGCCAAGGCCTCGGAATCGTCGGCTACCGCGGCCGGATCCGCTGCCGCCGGGCAGCCGTCCGCGGGCGAATAATGGCGGCCGCAGTGCCGGCAGAGCCCCCGAGCCACGGGGCTGAGGGGCGGCCGGCTGAGGGCCACCGGCGGGTGATCTTCTGGCGGCACGGCCGGACACGCTGGAACGCTGAACTGCGCTTCCAGGGCCAGACGGACATAGACCTCGACGACGTCGGCCGGGCCCAGGCGGACAAGGCGGCGGCCCTGCTGGCCGCGGTGGGGCCGACCCGGATCATTTCCTCCGACCTGCGCCGCGCCCGCGACACCGCCCGGCCGCTGGCCCTGCTCACCGGACTGGACATATCGACCGACGTGCGGCTGCGCGAGACCTTCGCCGGGGCCTGGGAGGGGCTGACGTTCGAGGAGATCAGCCGGGACTACCCCGTGGAGCAGCGGCGCTGGGAACGCGACGAGCCGGACGTCCGCGCCGGCGGGGGAGAAACCCGGACCGAGGTGGCGGAGCGGATCAGCACCGCCGTCCTGGAAGCCGTGGCCGACCTTCCGTCCGGCGGAACCCTGGTGGTCACCAGCCACGGCGGTGCCGCCCGCGTGGGCCTGGCCCGGTTGCTGGGTCTGCCGTACGAAAGCTGGGGCGCCCTGGCAGGGCTGGCCAACTGCAATTGGTCCGTGCTGGAGGAAACCTGGCGCGGCGCTGCGGCGTCCGGCCAGGGACCGCACTGGAAGCTCACCGAGCACAACGCCGGTACGCTGCCGGAGCCGTTGGTTGCGCCCGTGGAGGACTGAGGGAACACTTGCAGGCCGGCGCCCTGTTTCAGGTCTGTGCAGGTCCGGGACGATGCCCAAAATCCTTGTGTTTCCGGCCGATTTGGCAACTGCCGAATTCCTGTTCTAAGATTGACAAGTTGCTTCGACCGGTGGGAAACCGCCGGAAGATGGAACAAGTTTGGGGCTGTGGCGCAGCTGGTAGCGCACCTGCATGGCATGCAGGGGGTCAGGGGTTCGAATCCCCTCAGCTCCACCAAGAACCGCTGGAACAAAGGGAATTGGCCCGGTTCCAGCGGTTTCCTTTTTGCCTGGAAGGGCAAATTCCGGGGTTTCCCCGTGCAGCGGTCCAGAGCTTCCCTTGACAGCAAGAAATCCGGATCCAGAATGTAGGTATAGGCCCACCGTGTGTGCGAGGATTCCGACGTCATCTGGAGACCAACCATGGACAACTTCGCGGATGATGTTGCCGGGTCCTCAACGCACGTTGCAGGGCGCTCGTCGAAAATCGGGCTGATCGTCCCCAGTTCCAACACGACCATGGAGACGGAGTTACCGGAACTGTTCCGACGCCAGTCTGCTGCCACGGGTCATCGCTATACCTTCCATTCGGCTCGGGCAAAGCTGCGCAATGTCACGGTTGAGGAACTGGCCGCGATGGTCGACAAGGCGGCCGAGTGTGCCATCGCGGTCTCGGATGCCGACGTGGATGTGATTGCCTATGCCTGCCTGGTAGCAGTGATGGCCCAGGGCCCGGGGGCACACGAGGGCTCAGAAGCAGTTATGGCCCGTGCGGCAGCCGACAATGGGCATCCAGCCCCGGTAACGAGCAGCGCCGGAGCCCTGGTCCGCACGCTGCAGGAGTTGGGCGCACACCGGGCTGCGATGGTCGCGCCGTACATGCCGGACCTGACAAGATTGGTCAGCGGCTACATCGAGGGCGCCGGAATCGCCGTTCAGGACGTAATAGGGCTGGGTGTCGCGGACAACCTGGAAGTCGGCCGCCTGGACACCCGGGAGCTGCCGGGACTCGCCCGGAGACTTGATTCCGATGGTGTCGACGCGATTGTCCTTTCGGCCTGCGTGCAGATGCCGTCCCTGGACGCAGTCCAGCAAGTCGAATATGAACTCGGCGTCCCGGTCGTCACAGCAGCGACAACCACCGCGTACGAGATCCTCCGGGCGCTTGGCCACGAGCCCGCTATGTGGGGTGCGGGTCGGTTGCTCGCTGGCCGCTCCACAGTCGATGCGCCGGCGCCAGTCGCATGACGGCATCTGCAACCCCGACAGCGGGCGAACCCCAAGGCGCCCTGCAGGATCTGTTGGTGTTGGACCTGACCCGGATACTTTCCGGCCCGTTCGCTACCATGACCCTGGCCGATCTCGGTGCCGACGTGATCAAGATTGAACAGCCCGGCACGGGTGACGACACCAGCGGCTACGGGCAGACCGGTCCGGAAGCCACACGGGCAGGTTACGACGCGATCGCCCAGGCGCGAAGCGGGATCATGAGCGTGACCGGGGAAGCGGGCGGTCCGCCGGTGCGAGTCGGTGTCAGCAGTGCAGACCTGGCCGCCGGAATGTGGGCCACGATCGGAATACTGGCAGCCCTGCATGAGAAGCAGCGGACGGGGCTGGGCCAGTGGGTGGACATCAGCCTGCTGGATGGCTCGGTGGCCTGGTTGACCTATGTGGCCAGCGGGTATTTCACCAGCGGGAAAACACCGCGGCGCTACGGCTCAGCACACCCGACCATTGCCCCATATCAGGCGTTCGCGTCTTCGGACGGTCACGTGATGGTGGCGGTGGGCAACGTTGACCAGGCAGTGCAGGATCCTCAGATCATCGCCCGCGGAATGGTGCTCGAAATGCAACATCCGACGGCGGGGAAGGTGAACACGGTCGGCTGCCCGATTCGGCTCACCCGAACCCCGGCCAGCGTACGGATGCCGCCGCCTCTGTTAGGACAGCAGACCGACGAGATCCTGTCCGGCCTCGGGTACGATGGCTCCGATATTGCAGCCCTGCACGCGAGGGGTGCAGTCGAGTGACGACCCTAACCATCGGTGACGGCGAGCGGTTCAACGCACTGGGCAGAGCCCAGTGGCGGGCGTTGGAAGAGGCGGCCTCGTCGCCGGAGGTCATGGCGTCCACCGCAGCGGTGGTCATCCGCGGCCGGGGGAAGAGCTTTTGTTCCGGTTCGGATCTGAGGGAGTTCGTGGATGCATCCGCCGACGACGTCCGAGCCGCTTTCATCGAGATCGAAGCGGCGCTGGGGGCCGTCGAAGACATTCCGGTGCCGACGGTTGCCGTCATCGAAGGAGTGGCGGCAGGTGGAGGATGCCAACTCGCCCTCGCCTGCGACCTGCAGTTGATGGAGAGTTCCGCCCGCATCGGTATGCCTACCTCCCAGCTTGGAATTCTGGTGTCAGCAACGTTCGCCACCCGCATGTCGTTACGGATCGGTCCGTCCAGGACGAAGGAACTCCTGTACAGCGGACGGTTGGTGGCTGCGCCGGAGGCCCGGGACATGGGGCTTGTGACGACTGTGGCGCCGGCTACGGCCATCGACAATGTTTTGGCAGAGCTGCTGGAAGGTTGGGGCCGGCAATCCGCCGCATCGCTTCGGGCGGCGAAGGCAGCGGTGAACCTCGGGCTCGCGCCGGTGTCACAGCCAGCCCGCGATCGCGTCATGGGCGAGACGGCCGATCCCAGCGACCTGCCGAAACGGCTCGCCTCGTTCCTCCACCGCACGGGCAAGGCTGGTAAATAGCGCTCGTTCCATGAGGTAAACCATCGAAAGGTAAAAAAGATGCGGGCCGCCATCCTCCGTTCCACCGTTCCAGCCGGAACCAGCTATGCGACGGCAAAACCGTTGGTCCTTGAGGAACTGGACGCGCCGGCGCCGCGCGCCGGTGAGCTCGGCGTGCGCATCGTCTACTCAAGTCTCTGCCACTCCGACCTTTCGGTGGTGGACGGGTCACGCATCCGCCCGCTGCCCATGGCGCTGGGCCATGAAGCAGTCGGCCGCGTGCTCACCGTGGGCGAAGGCGTAACGGATGTGCACGTCGGCGACCACGTCGTGCTGGTGTTCGTACCCAGCTGTGGCAGCTGCCGGGCCTGCGAGGCCGGGCGGCCGGCCCTGTGCCACCGTGCCGCCGTCGTCAACGGCTCCGGCGACCTGCTGCACGGGGACGCCCTGCTGAAAACCGCCGGAGGGGAGCGGATCAACCATCATCTGGGGGTCTCCGCGTTCGCCGACTACGCTGTCGTCGCCCGGGAATCCGCGGTGGTGATCGACGACGACGTGCCGGATGACGTTGCTGCCATGTTCGGTTGCGCGGTATTGACCGGTGCCGGGGCGGTGCGCAATACCGCTGCCGTGAAGCCGGGCCAGTCCGTGGCGATCTTCGGCCTAGGTGCCGTCGGGCTCTCCGCCGTCATGGCCGCCAGGCTCGCCGACGCATCCGCAGTTATTGCGATAGACCCGATTGCGGCAAAGCACCAGCTCGCCCTGGACTGCGGGGCGAGTGCAGTGGGGACGCCAGACGACGCGGCGGGGCTGGTTGCCGACGCTGCCGGGGACGGCGTGGACGTGGCCATCGAGGCGGTGGGATCCGCTGCAGTGCTCGCCTCCTGCCTGGAACTGGTCACCCGCGGCGGTGCCGTCGTCGCCGTCGGCCTGCCGCATCCTTCCGCTGAATTGGTCGTGCCGGCCCTGCAATTTGCCGGTGCCGGCAAGCGGCTGCTCGGTTCTTACATGGGCGACGCCGTGCCGGACCGGGACATTCCTCTCTATCTGCGGTACTGGCGGGCAGGGAAACTTCCCGTTGAGCTGCTGCACTCGGATACCAGGCCGCTGGCGGAAATCAACCAGGGTCTGGACGACCTGGCGGCAGGCCGGGTGGTGCGCCGGCTGTTCGAGGCGTGACGCCGCAAAAGAACCTGATACCTGAACAAGTTGGCGTAACCGAGTGAAGGAGCTAGACGATGGCTGTAGTTGGATGGATCGGACTTGGCAACATGGGCGGGGGCATGTCGGCGAACCTGGTCAACAACGGTCATACAGTGCGCGGCTTTGACCTGAGCGAGGCCGCGATGGTGGCGGCCGGGAAAGCCGGCGTGGAGGTTGTCGACAGCATCGCAGAAGCGGTCCGGGGCGCGGACGTCGTCTTTACCATGCTGCCCAAGGGCGATCACTCCCGATCGGTCTACCTGAACGACGACGGCGTTTTGGCCCACGCCGACCCGAAAACTCTGCTGATCGACTCGTCCACCATCGACATCGAATCCGCGCGGGAGTTGCACAGAGCCGCCGCGGGCCGTGGCTTCCGCTTCGTGGACGCCCCCGTCTCCGGAGGAATGAGCGGGGCCCGGGCCGGAACGCTGACCTTCATGGTCGGCGGGGAGAGCGACGCCGTCAAGGACGCCGGCGTCTTCATCGAGCCCATGGCCGGGAACATCATTCCCACCGGGGGTGCCACTACCGGTCAGGCCGCCAAGATATGCAACAACCTCATGCTCTTCATCAACCTTGCCGGGACGGCCGAAGGTGCGGTGCTGGCGGACCGGCTCGGCCTGGATAAGCAGGTGTTCTGGAATATCGCCTCGGTCTCCTCCGGGGACAGCTGGGCGCTGCGTACCTGGTACCCGGTCCCGGGTGTCGTATCCACCGCGGCATCCAACAACGACTTTGCGCCGACCTTCACGGTCGAGTTGGCCAAGAAGGACATCGGTCTCGCCATCGCTGCTGCGAGGGAGACCGGTACGCCGCTGGAAATCGGCGAGCGCGTCGAAGTGCTGTTCCAGCGTCTGATTGACTCCGGAGATGCCGGCAAAGATT
>DASYGM010000062.1:0-8464 GCA_035999715.1 Micrococcaceae bacterium
TGCCTGACCATCTGGACGGAAGACCGTTCACACTGGTCGAGGGGCTGGCCAGTGGGGTGTCCCGCTCGCGGTTCCGGAACCGTTCCCTGAAGAGCCTCAGCCGCGGTATCAGGAGTCCGGAGCTGGCTGAACTGTTGGTTACTGATCTGGCACGTTCACGCAGACCCGGACAAGGTGGACAATGACATCCGCCGGGAGGAGCGTTACCTGGCTGCCGGCTGGACCCAGGTCCGCATATCAAAGCGTCATATGAAGAATGGTGCACGGGAAGCGGTGGCCAAAATCCGGGAGGCGCTGGTTCAGGCCGGCTGGCGGCCCTGAGCCCTCGCAACTGCCCGCTTGTCCCAAGCCTGATCGAGTGAGTAGTTGGTGCCCGATAGAGGGCTGTATCGGGCACCAAGTGCTCACTCGATGAGTGGGTGGGGTGGGCTAGCCGAAGTACTTCGGCAGGGTCGCCTCGTTGGCCTCCCGGAGCTCGTCCAGCGGCACGGCGAAGTGGCCCTGCACGTCCAGCGACCCGGAAGCAGCGTCCACCACGCCGATCCGGATGGCCGGGAAGGCACGCGCGGTGCACATGTCCGTGAAACGGACCTCCTCGGAGCGCGGCACGGCGACGACGGCACGCGCCTGCGATTCGGAGAAGAGCAGCGTGAACAGGTCGATGCCGTCGCGCTCGCAGACCTCGTCCAGCCCGATCCGGGCGCCGGTGTTGAAACGCAGCGACGCTTCCACCAGCGCGGCGGCCAGGCCACCCTCAGAGAGGTCGTGCGCGCCGTCAACCATGCCGTCGCGCGAGGCGTTGACCAGGATCTCGGCCAGCTGCCGTTCCAGGGAAAGGTCGGCCACCGGCGGCTGTCCGCCCAGGTGGCCGCGCAGGTTGGCCCATTCGGAGCCGTCCAGCTCATCCGCCGTCGTGCCCAGCAGGTAAATGGCCTGGCCGTCCTCCACCCAGCCCGACGGCGTGCGGCGGGCAACGTCGTCGAACACGCCTAGGACGCCGACGACGGGGGTGGGGTGGATGGCGACTCCGCCGGTCTGGTTGTACAGCGAGACGTTGCCGCCGGTGACGGGCACGCCCAGTTCCTGGCAGGCATCGGAAAGCCCGCGGACGGCCTCGGCAAACTGCCACATGACCTCCGGGTCCTCCGGCGAGCCGAAGTTCAGGCAGTCGGTGACGGCCATCGGCTTGGCGCCGGAGGTGGCCACGTTGCGGTAGGACTCTGCGAGTGCCAGCCGGGCCCCCTCGTAGGGGTTGAGGTAGGCGTAGCGGCCGTTGGCATCGGTGGAAAGCGCCACGCCCAGCCCGGTTTCCTCGTCCACCCGGATCACGCCGGCGTCATCGGGCATGGCCAGGGCGGTATTGCCCTGCACGTACCTGTCGTATTGGCGGGTGATCCAGTCCTTGGATGCCATGTTGGGGGAGGCGATGAGTTCCAGCACCGCGGCCCGCAGGGCGGCGCCGTCGGCGGGGCGTTCGCCGTCGAAACTGTCAGCCTGCACCCCGTCCTGCCATTCGGGACGGTGGAACGGCCGGTCATAGACCGGTCCCTCGTGGGCCACGGTGCGTGGATCCACGTCCACGATCTTCTCGCCGTCCCATTCAATGATCAGCCGTCCGGTGTCCGTGACCTCGCCCAGCCAGGAATACTCCACCGCCCACTTGTCCATGATCGCCTCAAAGGCCGCCATGTTATCCGGCGTCACGACGGCCATCATGCGTTCCTGCGACTCGGACATTAGGATCTCGCCCGGTGTCAGGGTGGGGTCCCGCAGTAGGACCTTGGTCAGCTCAACGTGCATGCCGCCGTCGCCGTTGGAGGCCAGTTCACTGGTGGCGCAGGAAATGCCCGCCGCGCCGAGGTCCTGGATCCCCTCCACCACGGCGGCCTTGAACAGCTCCAGGCAGCACTCGATCAGCACCTTCTCCGCGAACGGATCGCCCACCTGCACTGCGGGGCGTTTGGAGGGCTTCGTGGCATCGAAGGACTCGGAGGCCAGCACCGAGGCGCCGCCGATCCCGTCGCCACCGGTGCGGGCACCGAAGAGCACCACCTTGTTGCCGACGCCGGAGGCGTTGGCCAGCCGGATATCTTCGTGCCGCAGCACGCCCACGGCGAGCGCGTTGACCAGCGGGTTGCCCTGGTAGACGGAGTCGAAGACCACCTCGCCGCCGATGTTCGGCAGCCCCAGGCAGTTGCCGTAGCCGCCGATGCCGGAGACGATGCCGTGCACCAGCCGGGCGGTGTCCGGGTGGTCGATGGCGCCGAAGCGCAGCGGATCCATCACGGCCACCGGGCGGGCGCCCATCGAAATGATGTCGCGGACGATGCCGCCGACGCCGGTTGCGGCGCCCTGGTAGGGCTCCACAAAGGAGGGGTGGTTGTGCGATTCGACCTTGAAGGTCACTGCCCAGCCGTCCCCGATGTCCACCACGCCGGCGTTCTCGCCGATGCCCACCAGCAGGTGTTCCTTCATCTTCTCGGTGACCTTGTCCCCGAACTGGCGCAGATGGTTCTTGGAGGACTTGTAGGAGCAGTGCTCACTCCACATCACCGAGTACATGGCCAGCTCGGCGGCGGTGGGCCGGCGGCCCAGGATCTCCACGACGCGCCGGTACTCGTTGTCCTTCAGGCCCAGCTCGGCCCAGGGCAGCTCGGTGTCCGGAGTACCTGCGGCGTGCTCCACGGTGTCAATGTTGAACTTCTTGGGCTCCGCGGCCTGGTTCTGGGCCGTTGGGCTGGCCGATCCGGTTCGAGTCTCGCTCATTTGTTGCCTCCCACGAGCTTGTTAAGGACGGAGGTGAAGAAGCCCAGGCCGTCGGTCCCGGTGCTGCGCCCGCTGGCGGATTCCGGACCGTAGCCGGGCTCGACGGCGTGTTCGGGGTGCGGCATCAGGCCGACGACGTTGCCGGCGGCGTTGGAAATGCCGGCAATGTCGCGGCGCGAGCCGTTCGGGTTCAGGCCGACGTAGCGGAACACCACCCGGCCCTCGCCCTCCAGCTCATCGAGGGTCCTTTCATCGGCGATGTACTGACCGTCCTGGTTCTTCAGCGGTACCGTGATCTCCTGGCCCAGCGCATAGTCGGAGGTCCATGGGGTCCGGTTGTTCTCCACGCGCAGCGTCTGGTCACGGCAGATGAACTTCAGATGATCGTTCTTGATCATCGATCCGGGCAGCAGATGCGACTCGGTGAGGATCTGGAAGCCATTGCAGATGCCCAGCACGGGCAGCCTGGCCTCGGAGTTCGCGGCGTCGATGATCCGGCCCATCAGCGGGGCAAAGCGGGACAGCGCCCCGGCGCGGAGGTAGTCGCCGTAGGAAAAACCGCCGGGAATGACGACGGCGTCCACGTCACCCAGTTCTGTATCCGCGTGCCAAAGGGCGACGGCGGTGCCGCCGGCGATCCGCACGGCGCGGACGGCGTCGCGGTCGTCCAGCGACCCGGGGAAGGTAACGACACCGATCCGGGCGCCGGAAAGCGGAGTGCCGCCGGTGGCCGGATCTGCCGAACCCTGGGGGCTGCCAATCAGGGGAGTCTCCACCATGGTCAGCCGGCCACCACTTCGACGTTGACCACGTCTTCGATCACCGGGTTGGAGAGCAAGGTTGCGGCTGCTTCGCGGGCCTGCGCCAGGATCTCCTCGGTGACTTCGCCGTCTACGGTCAGTTCAAAGCGCTTGCCCTGGCGGACGGAGCTGAACCCCGTAAAGCCCAGCCGCGGCAGGGCGCCGACAATGGCCTTTCCCTGCGGATCCAGAATCTCGGGTTTGGGCATGACATCGACAACGATCCGGGGCATCCGGGAACTCCTGCTGTTAAAGAGGTGGCCGCGGAAGGTGCCGTCTCACGCTGTGGGGAGTGGATCCAGCGCTCCGCGAGCTTGCCAGTCCAGTCTACCGGGAGCCGTGCGCATGGTAGAACCGGATGGCTAGAGCCGATGTGCGGCCTCGTCAATGATGTCCGCAACGGCATCAGGACGTGCGGCGTAAAAGTTGTGCGCCGCCATCGCCAGTTCGATGGGCTCACAATGCAACCGTAGGGGTTTCGGCATAGACCGCGGTCAGATCGCACGCCGAGACGGTCGGTAGAGCTTCTTGGAGAGTGGCCAAATCCGCATCGTGGAAGAGAAAGCAGGTGGCCAGCACCGGGTCGCCGGTCGGGTCAATCCCCAGCCACTCCGGGTTCATGACGTCCAGCGGATCCTGCTGGATCTCGGCGAGCAGGCTGCGTCTGCCGGCATAGTCTGCCACGGCCGCGGCCAGCCGCACCTGGTGGGCGGCGTTTAGCTTTCGGGCCAGAGCCGGCAGCAGGAGTCCGCCGCCGAGTGCGCCACGACAATCGGACGATCGTAATCTGCCGGCAACTGGGCAGCGAGCAGGCCGGCATACCCTGCCGAGGTGGAAGCCGCCCCGCTGGGCGCGTCGAGGGCAACTGCCCGGTGGCCGCGCTGATGCAGGGCGTCGGCCAGTCGACGGAATCCGGAGGCGGACTGCGTCGTGCCGTGCACGAGCACAACATCGTTCATGTGGGGATGCTAGCAGCCACCTTTGTGGGCCGGACCTTGCCGTGGGTAGTAGGGCGGGGCAGGATGCAGCTATGTGGATCGGCTGGATTGAATTCGACATCCTGCTCGGCGAGACCTACTCGCTGAAGCAAAAGCGCTCCGTGATGCGGCCGCTGGTGAACGAACTGCGGCGCCGTTTCGAGGTCTCGGTCGCCGAGACCGGGAGCCAGGACCTGCTGCGCCGCGCCCAGGTCGGGGTCGCCATGGTGACGGGCGAGCGTGCGCACCTGGTCGAGGTCCTCGATGCCGCGGAGCGCCTAGTCGCAGCGCATCCGGAGCTGGAACTGCTCAGTGCCCGACGGCGGCTGGCCAGCGGCGACGACGACTGAGGATTCGGGCTGCTGGTTGTCAACTCGAGTGGCAGTACCGCTTAGGGCCGCTTGAAGACATCATGATCGCCCACCCGTCTCCACCGGCACCGCGGCTCACCGCGAACGGTGACGAGCTCAAAGGTAGCGCGTCCGTCCGGGCTGGCAAAGGAACATGTCATTTCCAGGACGCCTGGCGCATTCCGGACGGACTTGACCCGAAAGCGACGCTGGCCAGGGAGCCATAGGGTCAACGGCGTAGGCGTCGCACGCTGGCGCGAACTTTTCCCTGACGACGAGCCGGAATGCCTTCTGATGTTCAATCTTGAGCCGACGGAAGTCGGTGTCGAAGGCCGGCGTCGTCTCGAACTTCACGAGTCAGGCAGATCCGCGAGCGTGCCGAGATGGGTGAGGAAGTCGTCGGCGGATTCGTGAACGTGCACTTGTCCTGACGCGACGTAGTGGTCGACTTCGCTTTCACGCTGCTGTCAGTGTTTGGTCCAAAACCATACTTGATCCGCTGGTACGGGCAGCGCCGGCCGAAGTTCGATGACGCCGTCTTCCCGCTCGAGGATTTCAACCTGCGCTCCCGGGCGATCCAGATGCAGACGCCGGCGAAGCTCGTTGGGAAGGGCAAGCAGCCCCCGCGATTGGAGAGCGACGTAACCGTGAAATCCAGACATGTTTCATTGCCCCCTCTCGTCGCAAGTCGGCAATGCAGCTTTACTGTCGAGCTCACGTCCCCGAGAAACATTCGGTCCGGACCTTGAAAGCGCGAGCGTCACCACACTATGGTCGTAGGACATTCTATGTAGAACCTACAAGGGTGCCAACGAGAGGACTCCAATGCAGCAGCCCAACACCGTCCGGACCGAGGAAAGACCGGGAAGAAGCCCGAGATGGCGGCGGGCGAGGAGCGCGGCAGCGGCCGGCGTGGTCGCTGCCGCCCTGATCTCCTCGATGGCGGTTCCGGCCAGCGCGGCCAGCGCGGCGCTGAACCCCTTCCCCAACCCTGTTTCGCCCGCCACGCCGCCCGGCAATTACACCGAGCAGGTGTTGGCTTCCAACGGGGACAACGCCATCGACCCCGTGTTGGGCAAGTACTACCGCATTGTCGCGATGGCGGATCTGGGCAACGGTGTCCTGCTGGCCGCCTATGATGGACGCCCGGACGGCGGGGATTCGCCGTCCCCGAATTCCATCGTGCAGCGGCGCAGCACCGACGGCGGCAAGACCTGGGGTGCACCGACGTTCATTGCGCGCGGCCAACTGGGCTCCACGGGAGTGCAGAAGTACGGCTTCAGCGACCCGAGCTACGTGGTGGACAAGACCACCGGCACGGTCTTCAACTTCCACGTCTACTCCAAAAACCAGGGCTTTGCCGGCAGCGTGCTGGGCAATGACGACGCCGACCCCAACGTCATCAGTTCCGAGGTCTCCGTCTCCACCGACGGCGGACTAACGTGGTCCACCGACCCGGCAAACCAGCCCCAACTGCCCACTCCGTCCAGCTACCCGACAGGCTCCAAGTACACAGGCTTTGCCGGTCCGCTGCTCACAGGGACGGTCAAGCCCAACGGCAGCACTGTGAACGGCATCGCCAACGTCGGCGGTGTGGTCTCCATGTTCGCTTCCTCCGGCGAGGGCATCCAGCTCAAGTACGGCGAGCACGCCGGCCGGCTTATCCAGCAGTTCGCCGGCACCATCATCCAGCCCGACGGAAGCCGGCAGATCCAGGCCTACAGTGTCTACTCGGACGACCACGGCAAGAGCTGGCAGATGGGCACTCCGACGGGCACCGGGATGGATGAGAATAAAACGGTGGAGCTGTCCGACGGCACCGTCATGCTCAACTCCCGGGACAGCACGGGTGCCAACCCTCACTACCGGAAGGTGGCCTATTCCACCGACGGCGGCGCCAGCTACAGCACTCCGGTGGATGAAGAACAGCTGCCGGACCCGCGCAACAATGGCTCCATCACACGGATGTACCCGGACGCCCCGGAGGGATCGGCCGACGCGAAGAAGCTGCTGTTCTCCAACTCGCCCACCCCCACGGCGGGCGGCGCGCGGGTGGACGGAACCATCCGCTACTCTGCCGATGACGGCAAGACCTGGGGCTCCGCGCGGATGTTCAAGCCCGGTTCCATGTCGTACTCAACGGTCACAGCTCTGTCAGATGGCAACTTCGGCGTGCTCTACGAGGGGGACGGCAACACCATCACCTTCGGCAAGTTCGACAAGGCCTGGCTGAACCCGATCGCTGCCACGGTGGTCCCGGAAGCGGCCAGCGTGGCCAACGGCGGCACCACCCAGCTCAGCGTGACGGTCACCAACCATGACAGCCAGCCGCTGCCGGCCGCCACCTTGGGTCTGGATCCGCTGCAGGACTGGACGTCGACGACGGCGGACCTCACCTCGCTGGCTCCCGGCGCTTCGGTGACGGTCCAGCTGACTGTCGCCTCGCCGTCGTACGCCAAGGCCGGCAGCGTCCCGCTCACGGCGCGGCTGACTGCAGGCTCCTCCTCGATCTCCGCCCCGGTCGCCATGACCGTAACCCAAGGAGCCACCAGCAACGTGGTGGGCGCGTACATCTTCGGCGCCCGCAATGATGCCGGACGGGACCTGGCCAGCAAGCCCTACACCGTGGGCAGCACCGTTCCCTACAAGTTCCGGGTGTACAGCACCGGAAACGTCACCGAGTCCGTGGTGCCGCAGTCCGGGAACCTCCAGCCGTTCCTGCCGCCGGGCGCGGGTAACTGCCGCTTCCTCTCGCTGGGCGTCTGGGGTAACTACCTATGCGGCACGCCTCAGCATACGGTCTCCGCTGCCGAACTGGCGCAGGGCTTCTTTGTGCCCAGCACGGTCTGGCAGGTCACCGGCAGCGGTGCCGCGGCCCAGAACTACACCGTGACAGGCGACGAGGTGGACCTGCTGGTCCGCGACCCGAAGCTGGGTGGATCGGTGGTGTCGTCCTGGAACGACGTCGATGGCGACAGGTACGCCAGTGTTGGAGACACCATCACCTACACCTACACGCTGAACAACACGGGCAACGTGGCGCTGTCCGATCTGGCCGCGCCCGCGATTGGACTCTCCCAGCCAGCCCTGGCTGCCGGAGACAGCCTGACCGCCACCTCCAGCTACACGCTGACAGCCGCTGACATTGCAGCCAGGCAGCTGCCGGCGCTCTCCGTTCCGGTTTCCGCGCACAACGGGACGAAGACGGCCTCCGTCCAGCTCACCGAACAGCCCACCACGCTGAAAGTGCAGCCGGCGAAACCGGCCACCGATCCCGTGCTGGACCGCCAGGACCTGATCGGCAAGACCCCACCGGTGGATCTGGGACTGGGAAGCGGCAAGTACCAGGCCGGGCAGGACGTGACCATCCACAACGTTCAGTTCGGCCAGTGGTACTACGTTTACCTGAACAAGCGCGCCTACCGGCTGGGCTGGTTCTTCCCGAGTCAGCAGAACACCATCTCGTTCCAGTTGCCGGACGACGTCAGGAACGGGATGGACTCGCTGGTGGTGCTGGATTCACAGGGCAAGCAGGTGACCTTCGGGGACTTCCAGGTGACGCCTTTCGGCT
>DASYGM010000068.1:0-3147 GCA_035999715.1 Micrococcaceae bacterium
ATTGATCCAGACCTCCTCGATGCCCGGATCATCAAGGAACGGTTGGAGCGCCCCAAAGCCGGCAACCGCGTCGAAAACCAGCTGCCGGGCGGACTCCACATGCCCCAGCGGCGGAACCGCTCCCAGCAGCGCCCGGTCGTCGTAGTCACTGACCGCGGCTTCCACCAGCCGCCGCACTTCCGTCACCTGGCGCAGCGGATCGAGGCCGCGGCGACGGATCAGCTCCCTGACCTCGTCCTCGACTATCCGCACTGCCTCCATGAATCCCCCCGGACCCCCACTGGCTGAGCCCCGCGAAGGGGCTCAGGATCTGAAGCCTAGGGCAGATCGGGGGTAGGGTCCAGAGTTAATCCAGAGGATGTGGATAAAGGAATGCCCGACTCGATCGAGAACGAGATTCGGGAATCATCCGAGTGGACCAGTCCTCGGCCTCCACAGGCTGACCTTCCCTCGACAGGTCCCCGGCCAAGGGGTAGACATGGAAGGTGCCCCCCATGCAGGTCGCGAGTGGCAAGGACAAGGATGCATCGTGAAAATCACCGACACCTCCGATGTCTGGTGGAAGAACGCCGTGATCTACTGCCTGGATGTTGAAACCTTTTTTGACTCCGACGGCGACGGCTGCGGCGACTTCGCCGGCCTCGCCCAGCGAGTGGACTACCTCGCCGAACTGGGGGTCACCTGCATCTGGCTGATGCCCTTTTATCCGACCCAGGACCGCGACGACGGCTACGACATCACGGACTTCTACGGCGTCGACCCGCGGCTGGGGAGCTTCGGGGATCTGGTCGAGTTCGTTCGCACAGCCAAAGACCGCGGTCTGCGGGTCATCGCCGATCTGGTTGTCAACCACACTTCAAACCACCACCCGTGGTTCCAGTCCGCGCGGAAGAGCGTCGACAGCCCGCACCGCAACTACTACGTGTGGCGAACCGATCCGCCGCCGGACACATCCTCGATGGTGGTTTTCCCCGACCAGGAAAAGTCCATCTGGACCCAGGACGACGCCACCGGCGAGTGGTACCTGCACCGCTTTTACAGGTACCAGCCGGATCTGAACGTGGAGAACCCCAAGGTCCGCGATGAGGTCGCCAAGGTGATCGGGTTCTGGCTGCACCTGGGCCTGGACGGGTTCCGCGTGGACGCCGTTCCGTTCTTCTTGGAGACTCTGGGCGAGGGCAGCGAGGAATTCCCCGATCCGCACCAGTATCTGAAGGCGCTGCGGCGGTTTGTCGGTCGCCGCATCGGCGACGGAGTCCTGCTCGGCGAAGTCAATCTGCCGTATAGCGAGCAGCTGAAGTTTTTCGGCGGCAAGAACGCGGATGAACTGAACATGATGTTCGACTTCAACGTGATGCAGCGGATGTATCTCGCGCTGGCTCGCCAGGACGCCCGCCCCCTTGTCGAGGCCCTGAACAGTCGGCCGCGCACCGACCACGACAGCCAGTGGGCCACATTCGTGCGCAACCATGACGAGCTGACCCTGGACAAACTCTCCGACGAGGAACGCCAGGAGGTCTTCGCCGCCTTCGGGCCGGAGGAGTGGATGCAACTTTACGGGCGCGGCCTGAAGCGGCGGTTGCCGCCCATGCTCGACGGCGATCCGCGCCGGATCCGGATGGTCTACTCGCTGCTGTTCTCCCTGCCGGGCACTCCGGTGCTCTTCTACGGCGAGGAGATCGGCATGGGCGAGGATCTGGAGGTTGAGGGTCGCCTGGCGGTCCGGACGCCGATGCAGTGGACGGATGGCCGGAACGGCGGCTTTTCCACGGCGGATCCGTCCCGGCTGGTACGGAGCATGGTCGGCGGCGGTTACGGGCCGGAGCATGTCAACGCGGCAGCCGCCCGGCGCGATCCGGATTCGCTGTGGAACTTCATGGCCTGGCTGATAAGGCGCTACCGGGAATGCCCCGAGCTGGGCTGGGGGCGGTTCGAGGTCCTGAAGCAGCCGTTGCATTCGGTGCTGGCACACCGGTGCGTCTGGGACGAGAACAGCATCATCCTGGTGCACAACCTGGCCGCCGAACCGGCGACAGTGGTATTGGACCTGGCCGTGAAGGACAGGGAGGCAAATTTTGGGGACCGCCCGGTCATGCTGGACCTGCTGCGCAATGCGGATGTACCGATCTCGAAGGACGGCAAGATCGAACTGCAGATGGGCGGCTACGACTACCGCTGGCTTCGCATGCCCAGCGCCGCCGATACGCGCCTCCCGTGATGTGGAACCGTCTACGCCCGCGCGTTGCCTTCCAGCTCGGTTTTGAGACGGTCCAATTGCGCCACCTCTGACCGCAGGGTCCTGTTGATCATGGGGCCGGCCAGCCGCATCAGTCCCTTCGGGGCCAGGTCCAGGGAGAAGCGGACCCTGGTGCCTTTCTCCTCCGCGGTCAGGGTAAAGACGCCGGCGGGCCGCGCCGGACCGGCGGTGACCTGGAACCGGAGTTCCCTGCCGGGCACGGCCTCCGTTATCTCAAAGTCCCCTGGGATGTCCCGGCCGCCCGGACCGCTGAGCGTCTGGCTGTACACCGCACCTTTTTCTCCGGGCGTCCCGCTCTTGAGGGCAATGGACTTCACCCCCTGGCGCCAATGGGTGTCGTTCAATCCATCGGCCAGGTACGCATAGACATCGGCGGCTGAACGGTTTATGACAACCTCGTTTTCGGCATGTGCCATGGTCGGTTCCTCATTACGTTAGTTCCGGACTCCACTATGGTCAGACTGTACTATGCACGTGCCGACCGGCTGGACCGAAAATCAAGCCCTAGGTGGCGATAACCGTCGACGTGCCCAGCACCGCGCCGTTGTTGTCCAGTGCCTGTACCGCCAGATGCGGAGCCGCGGCAATCGCCGTCGAGGTTTCAAAACCTTGCCTGGGGAACGTCCCGGCCTCGGCCAGCGAGTCCTGGCTGGCGCCGGTCAGGAAGCGCCAGTGGGCCACCTCCGTGGCGCCGTTCCAGCTGGCGTAGACCTGCATCGTTGAGCCGTTTCCGGCAATGGCGGCGACGTCCGGCGGCGTGTCCGGTTTCCCCGTCCAGGTCGCCCGGTAGGTACGGTAGGAAGCGCTGCCGATGCGGGTTGCCTCATATATGGCCGTCCCGTCGGCGGTGAACTCGGTGGCGGCCGGATCCGCGCCCCAGCCGACCAGCA
>DASYGM010000108.1:0-2803 GCA_035999715.1 Micrococcaceae bacterium
CGGCGAAGTTCTGGGTCACGTCTCCACCTCGACGCCGGCCGATGTCACCCGGACGGTTGCCCACATCAGGGACGGCCTTGCGAGGCGGTGGCCGTTGCGGTCCCGGCGGGAAGCGCTGGAGAAGGCGTCCCGGCTGCTGGCGGAAGGGGCGGACCGGTTCGCGGTGCTCATCGCCTCGGAAAGCAGCAAGACCATCAGAGAAGCGGAGCGGGAGGTGCAGCGTTGCGTGGAGACGCTGCGGCTTTCGGCCGCAGCCGCCAGCGAACTGGCCGGTGAAACGCTTAATTTTGAGGACAGCCCCGGCACCGGCACCAAGATCGGCTGGTACACCCGCAAGCCGGTGGGAATCGTTGCGGCAGTGACGCCCTTCAACGATCCGCTGAACCTGGTGGCACACAAACTTGGTCCGGCCCTCATCGGCGGCAATGGCGTCGTGCTTAAACCCTCGGGCCGAACCCCGCTCACAGCGCTGGCGTTTGTCCAGCTGCTCCTTGAAGCCGGCGTGCCGGCAGGACGACTGGCAGTGCTGGCTGGCGGCCAGGGGGTAGCGGAGGCACTGGTCACGGATCCTGGAATTGACCTGATCTCCTTCACGGGCGGACCGGGGACGGCGGAGCGCATCGCCGCGACGGCCGGCGCCCGCAAAATGGTCTCGGAACTGGGCGGCAACAACGCCACCATCGTCTGTTCCGACGCGGATGTGGCCCGCGCCGCGCAGGCCATCGTGGCGGGCGCCTTCGGCGTGGCGGGCCAAAACTGCCTCTCCGTGCAGCGCGTCTACGCCCATACGTCCGTGTATGTGGAGCTGTTGGGCCGGGTCACGGCCGGCACTCAAGCGCTGCGGACCGGCCCGAAGCTGGACAGGGCAACGGACGTCGGGCCGCTGATCTCCGAAGCGGAAGCGGTACGAGTGGAAGCGTGGGTGGACGAAGCCAGGGAGGCCGGCGCGTCCGTCCACAGCGGCGGAACACGGCGGAACGCGTTCTACGAACCCACCGTGCTCACCGACGTTCCCCCACACTGCCGTGTGATCCGGGAAGAAGTCTTCGGTCCCGTGCTCACTATTATCCCGTTCCACGAGGTGGCTGACGCTGTATTGGCCGCCAACAGCACGGAGTACGGCCTGCAAGCCGGAGTGTTCACCCGTTCCGTGGACCAGGCCCTGGCGATTGCGGAGCAGCTGCAGGTGGGAGCGGTGGTGATCAACGAAACCAGCGATGTACGGATCGATTCCATGCCGTTCGGCGGCTTCAAGAAATCCGGCGTCGGCCGGGAGGGTGTCCCGTACGCTGTGCTGGAAATGACGGAGCCCAAAAGTACCATCATCAACCTTCCGGAGGAGACACCATGACCACCCGCCACAGCATCGCCGTCATCGCCGGCGACGGCATCGGCAACGAGGTCGTGCCGGCCGCCATCGAATGCCTCGAAAAGATCGCTGAAATCCATGCCCTGGACCTTGACTTTGTACCGTTCGGCTGGGGGTCCGACTACTACCGGCAGCATGGGCGGATGATGCCGGTCGACGGCCTGGACCAGCTGGCCCGGCACGAAGCCATCTTCCTGGGCGCCGTCGGCTCCCCGGACATTCCGGACGCCGCGACGCTCTGGGGGCTGCTGATTCCCATCCGCCGCGAATTCCAGCAGTACATCAACCTCCGGCCCGTCAAAACGCTCGACGGCGTCGCCTCGCCGCTGGCGTCCAAGGAACCCATCGATCTCCTGATCGTGCGTGAGAACAACGAGGGTGAGTACTCCGAAATCGGCGGCAGAATGTTCCGTGGCCAACCCCAGGAGAGCGCGGTGCAGGAAACGGTTTTCACCCGAATGGGCATAACCCGCGCCGCGCACTACGCGGCCCGGCTGGCGTCCTCGCGGAGCGGAAAGCTGACATCGGCCACCAAGAGCAACGGCATCATCCACACCATGCCGTTCTGGGACGAGGTGGTGGCAGGAACCGTGGCCGAATATCCGGATGTGGTGCTCACCTCCGAGCTGGTGGACGCGCTCGCCGCGCATGTGGTCCTCAAGCCCTGGACTCTGGACGTCATCGTGGCGTCCAACCTGTTCGGCGACATCCTTTCAGACCTGGGCAGTGCCGTCACCGGTTCGATCGGGCTGGCGCCCAGTGCCAACCTCAACCCCGAACGGCGTTTCCCCTCCCTCTTTGAACCCGTGCACGGTTCCGCGCCGGACATTGCCGGGAAGGGACTGGCCAACCCGGTAGGGCAGATCTGGTCCGGAGCCATGATGCTGGACCATCTTGGCCACACCCGTGCGGCCCGGCACCTTCAGCTGGCCTTCGAGGGAGCGCTGCGCGACGGGGCCGGGACCCGGGACGTAGGCGGTACTGCCTCGACGGCAGAGTTCACCGGGGCAGTGTTGGAAGCCATTGACGCCGTGCCGCGGGACGTATCGGTATGAAGGATCAGGATCAGGAGCAGGGCACGGTATCCCTGGTGACAGGAGCCAACCGCGGCATCGGGCTGGAGATAGCCCGGCAGCTCGCGGGCCGCGGCCACCATGTCCTGGTGGGTGCCAGAGCGAAGGACAGCGGCGAGGCGGCTGCACGGCAGCTGAGGGACCGCGGCCACAGCAGTTCCGCGGTGGAATTGGATGTCACAGACTCCCGCTCCATCCGCAGTGCCGTAGCCGGGGTGCTCCATGACTACGGCCGTATTGATGTGCTGGTGAACAACGCAGGAATCGCCATCGACGGACCCGGCCACCGGCCTTCGGACCCACGGCTGGAGACAGTACAGGCCACACTGGACACCAACCTTTTCGGCGCCTGGGCGTGCGC
>DASYGM010000152.1:0-2903 GCA_035999715.1 Micrococcaceae bacterium
CCGTTGCGCGAGAAGATGAAGGTGATGGCCGGGAGCAGGCCCTCGCGGTCCAGCGCCACGATCACCTGCGGCCTCGTTGCCTTGCGCACCGCGGATTCGGAAGCTGCGGACCGGGCTGCCGGCAGCGCGGAGGTGCCGCGGGGCTGCCCATCACGCTGCCTGTCCCGCCGTGCGCCCCTGCCGCCATAGGACTGGCCGCCGCGTGGGTAACGGCCGCGCAGCGGCCCGGACTCGCTCCTGGAGAGCCGCAGTAGCTCCGGGTTGACCTCGTAGGGGTCCGCCGCCATCGGATCCTGCTGCGCGTCAGCCCCCAGCTGGTCAGCCGCCAGCTGGTCGAAGGGGGTGTCGCTGGCAAAGAGGTCCACGATGTCCCGGCCCACCATCACGTGCTGCCATAACGGCACCGGCCGGTGCTCGGAGACAATTACGTCGGTGTCGCCCCGCACGGTGTCCAGCCAGGCGCCAAACTCCTCCGCATTGGAGACCGTGGCGCTCAGGGAGGCCAGGCGCACCTCGCTGGGCAGATGGATGATAACTTCCTCCCACACAGCTCCGCGGAAGCGGTCCGCCAGGTAATGCACCTCGTCCATCACCACGTAGGCCAGGTCGTCGAGCGTGTCAGAGCCCGCGTACAGCATGTTGCGCAGCACCTCGGTGGTCATGACCACCACGGGCGCGTCCGAGTTGATGTTGGTGTCCCCGGTCAGCAGGCCCACGTTGCGGGCGCCGTATTTTAGCGCCAGTTCGCCGTACTTCTGGTTGCTCAGTGCCTTAATGGGAGTGGTGTAGAAGGCCTTCAGGCCCCGCTCCAGTGCCAGATACACGGCAAATTCGCCGACGATGGTCTTCCCGGCGCCGGTGGGTGCCGCCACCAGCACGCCGCGGCCCGCCTCCAGCGAGGCGCAGGCCTGCTGCTGGAAGTCGTCCAGCTCAAAACTGAAGGTCTCCTTGAACGCCCCCAATCGGGTGCGCGACTCCGCCATGCGCCGTTGCGCGGCCAGGTACCGCTCCGCAGGTGATTCTTCGGTCGAAGCAGGTGGGGAGTCCGAGGAAGCCGGTGAGGAGGGAGAGGGCTGGGACATATTCCTAGCCTACGGTAGCTAGAACTGTTCCAGGTCCTGCAAGGGCGTGGCTGTATCCGCGGTGGCGTCGGTCTCAGCGGCAAGCTTGCTGGTCCGGCGGTCCCGCCGCTTGTCGTTGAGGATGCACAGGCCAATGGCACCGAAGTAGAGCACCAGCAGCGGAACGGCCAGGAAGAACATGGAGAAGGCATCGGCCCCCGGGGCAGCCATGGCGGAGACGATGGTGACCAGCAGGATGGTGATCCGCCAGGCCTTCAGGATGGTCTTCCCGCGCACCACCCCGGCCATGTTCACGGCCACCAGCACCACCGGCACCAGGAAGGCAATGCCCATGAAGAGCAGCAGCTGCATCACGAAGGTCAGGTAATCCGTCGCATGGATGATGTTCGACGACGCCCCGGACGGCGTGAAGGACGTCAGCGCGGTAACGATATTCGGCAGGATCAGCCAGCCGGCCCAGATACCGGCCAGGAACAGCGGGATCGCGGAGAACATGTAGCCCAGCGTGTAGCGCCGTTCCTTGCTGGTCAGCCCGGGGGTGATGAAGGCCCAGAGCTGGTAGATCCAGACCGGCGAGGACAGGATGGCGCCAAGGAAGACAGAACTCTGCAGTTTCAAATCAAAGGAGGTGGAGACGCCGTCGAAATTGATCGACGCCGCGATCCCCCGCTCCTTGCTGATGCGCAGGATCGGCTCGGAGACGGCAGCAAACAGCGGACTGTAAAGGAACCAGCCCCCGATTGCCCCCAGCAGGAGCGCAAGGGCACACTTGAAGAGCCGATTGCGCAGCTCAATCAGGTGGTCCTTCAGGGCCATCCGCCCCTCAGGGTTGGATTTGCGGCCCTTCTTCTCGCTCACTGGTGCTAGGAAGGATTGCCGGTACCCGGCGTCGTGCCATCGCCGGCCCCCCGGGCACCGGACTGCGGCGTACCGGACTGGTGCGGGTTGTTGACGATCCTGCCCTCAACCGGCGGCTCGGCAGTCTGGTTGGCGTTGCCGGCGGAGTTGGAGGGCGCTGCGTTCTCCGTCTTGCCGTCGTTCTTCATTTCTTTGACCTCGGACTTGATGATCCGCATCGACTGGCCAAGGCTGCGCGCCATTCCCGGGAGTTTCGGCGCGGCAAAGAGCAGCACAATCACCACGACGATGATGATGATGGCTACCGGGCTATCAAAAAGCTTACCCACAATAGGTCCTTTCCTGTTGGTACATCCTACGTCTTAAATCTGGGTGGTGCCCTGCAGGATGGTCTGTTGCGATCCGATGTCGCGAAGTGACTGCGGCTGACCCCGTTCCGCCCGTCGGGCAACCCGGCGGCGTCGCCGTTGCGACACCCGTGCCGCCTTGGCCGCCGTGTAATCATCCTTCATTTGCTCCGGTGAGGCAAAGACCGCCACGCCTTGTACCCGGGGCATTGCGGGAGCGAGTTGGGCCTCAAGCTCGGCACGCCGTGCCTGGCCGTGCTCGCGCAACCGGTTACCGGCTGTCTCCAGTGACTTTGCCGTCTTACGGAAGTCCCGCCACACTTTGATTCCGAGCAGCGCGACGTAGAGCAGGGACAGTGCGACCAGCGCTATCCAGATGACTATCCATGACCACCAAGGCATATAAACAGTCTACCGGCCCGTCCCCGGGGCAACCCCATTCCAGGTCCCCCGAGCAACTCCACCCCGTTGAGAGCACACTTCGCGCCCATCTTCACGAAAACATGGGCGCGAAGTGTCCTCTCAACAGGGGGTGGCCCGACGGGTGGGGGGCGGATCAGGGTGTTGGGGCGGCTCAGGGTGTTGGGACGGCCGGGTAGTTGGCCAGGGCGGCTTC
>DASYGM010000159.1:0-8059 GCA_035999715.1 Micrococcaceae bacterium
CCCACGTCCTGTGCTGGCTCCAGCAGTCGGGAGCGCAGGATTCCCGGCATCAGGCGTCGTCCCCGGGCCGCCCTAGAACCGATGCGGCGGACTTCATTGGTCAGCTCCTGCACAGTGGCGGACGAACGCTCCGCCACCTGAAGCCCAGTCAGGGCGTCGATGAACAGGCCCCCGGATGCGGCAGCCTGGCGGCGGGCAATCTTGACCTGCCGGGCACTCTCCCACGGAGTGCTGACCATGGCAGCCATCCCGCCGATATGAGCCACCAGCTCGCGGACCGTCCAATCCGTGCATTCCGTGGCCCACGCCCACTGGTCCGGCTCCAGCGACTCGACGGCGGCTGACACTCTCCGGTACTCCTCCGCGGCAAGGCGCATCGCGAATCTTCGCTCCATCACCGGCTTCCGGGGCGCCGTTCTGGTACCGGTGGGGCTGATCTCCAGGCTCATGGCTTGCTCCCTCTTTGGGTCAGAGACCCACGTTGTCTGCATACATATCGACCGACCGGTCCAGGAGCCGCCGCCAGCGGTCCCCGCCCGGATCATTGGCCAGCTGCGCGTCGACCAGGCCGCCAATAAGTGCGGTATAGAGGTCGATATCTTCGCGGCGGGTCACAGAGTAACTGGCGAGTCCGGAGGTCAGTCGCTCCAGCACTGCCAACGCATAGGCGTAGGAGGCGGCAGTGGGGACAAAGCCGGGCACCGAGCGTTGGTTCATCAGCTGGTTGCGGACAGGATCGCCGGTGCAGAAGTCGAAGTAGCTGTGCGCGGCAAGCCTGAGCCAGGCCCTGGCAGGAAGCGGATGTTCGGGCGTGATCGCTTGCATGGCCTCGTCGCATTCCCGCCAGGCCTGGCCGAACATCGCATCGATGATGGCGTGTCGGGAGTCAAAGTGCGTGTAAAGCGAGGGAGCCTGCATCCCCACCAGGCGGCCCACTTCCCGGAGGGTAAAGCCCGGCAGTCCGTGGTCGCGGGCCAGTGCCCAGGCTGCCTCGAGGATTTCGGCCCGGATCGACTCACGCCGTTCGCGTTTCCTATCTCTGTTAGGAACTTCTAACATAGTTAGGATCATCCTCCGGAAGGGCGACTGCGTCAATGGGTCTGACGGAGTCTTTCCACGCACGGAACACAGAACCGGACCTCCGGCCTGGCCTGCAGCCTTTCGAACGGGACCGGACCGCCGCACCGCTCGCAGACTCCTAAGCTGCCCGCCTCGAGTCTGGACCGGGCCGCCAGCAGCTCAGACAACTGATGCTCGGCACTGCCCAGCAGCGCAACATCACGCTCGCGCTCAACCGAAACTGTGGAGCCCTCCGGATCATGCTCGTCGTCCGCAGGTGTGTCCCGCTGCGCCAATGTCACGTCCCGGATCTCCGCACTCAGCCGGCCCACTTGGAGCTGGGCCCTGGCAGTCCTCTCCTCCAGCACCTGTTCCAGCAGTGCCAGCTGCCGGTCCGTCAGTTGCGGGACCGCGCCTCTTCCCTGCATCGCTGCCTCCTTTCCGTTGGGCATTCTGCTGGGCGCCCGGGGGTCCCTATCAACCGGACGCTCACCGATCATGCGATTCACCGCCGAACAGCTCGGGCCGCCGGAAGGACTCCGGCGGCCCGAGCCTATTTAGTTTGCAGGAGTTCCCCTGGGTGAACTCCCCTAAAGCAGCCGATTCAGTTCAGTGAAATCGGTTCAGCGAAATCGGTCCAATGAACCAGAGACACCTCAGTTCAGGTACCCGTTCGGGTTCAGCACGTACTTCGTCGCCGCCCCCGCGTCGAACTCGGCGTACCCCCGCGGCGCGTCCTCCAACGGAATCGCCTTGGCATTGACGTTCTTGGCGATATTCACCCGGTCGTGCAGGATGGCCATCATCAGCCCGCGGTTGTACTTCATCACCGGACATTGCCCTGTGGTGAAGGACAGCGACTTGGCCCAGCCGGTGCCCAGGCTAAGCGACAGCGACCCCTTCTGTGCCGCCTCGTCGATGCCGCCGGGGTCGCCGGTGACGTAAAGCCCGGGGATGCCAAGCTGGCCTCCGGCGGCGGTGACGTCCATCAGCGAGTTCAGCACCGTGGCCGGCGCCTCCCCGGCACCCGCGCCATGGCCCTTGGCCTCGAAGCCCACGGCGTCCACCGCACAGTCCACCTCCGGCACGCCAAGGATCTGCTCGATCTGGTCCGCCGGGTCGCCCTTGGAGAGGTCGATGGTCTCGCAGCCGAAGCTGGCGGCCTGCTTGAGCCGGTCGGCGTTCATGTCCCCCACAATCACGGCCGCGGCCCCCAGCAACAGCGCACTGGTTGCCGCGGAGAGCCCCACCGGTCCGGCGCCGGCCACATAGACCGTGGATCCAACGCCCACCCCGGCGGTAACGGCGCCGTGGAAGCCGGTGGGGAAGATGTCGGAGAGCATGGTCAGGTCCATGATCTTCTCCAGCGCCTGGTCCCGGTCCGGGAACTTCAGCAGGTTCCAGTCGGCATAGGGCACCAGCACGTATTCTGCCTGGCCGCCCACCCAGCCGCCCATGTCCACATAGCCGTAGGCACTGCCGGGGCGGTCCGGGTTCACGTTCAGGCAGATACCTGTCTTGCGCTCCTTGCAGTTCCGGCAGCGTCCGCAGGAGATGTTAAACGGGACGGAGCAGATGTCGCCCTTCTTGATAAACTCCACGCCGGGTCCCACCTCCACCACCTCCCCGGTGATCTCATGCCCCAGCACCAGATCCTTCGGCGCCGTCGTGCGGCCGCGGACCATGTGCTGGTCGGAGCCGCAGATGTTGGTGGCAACGGTCTTCAGGATCGCCCCGTGCGGCACCTTCCGGCCCACGTTCGCCGGGTTGACACCTGGCCCGTCCTTCAGTTCGAAAGTGGGATAGTCGATGTCAATGACCTCGACTTTTCCCGTCCCCTTGTAGGCAACTGCTCTGTTTCCCGACATGGTTTTCCTCCCAGTTGGCACGGACTAGGCCGGCTGGCCCGGTCCGGTATTACGCAAGAAGATTCCGGTGTGTGTGAAGCGCCGGCAGCCGGAGACGGAAAAACGGTGCACCGACTGCCGGGGGCGGATGGGGGTTACGGACAGTGTAGGACGAAAAGACGGAAAGGGTAAGGGCACGGCCAGGGGGCCGAGGTCTACGCCGCCAGCAGCCGCCGCAGCTTCTCCAGCGACGTCCCCCAGCCCAGGATCGAATCGCCAAAATCAAAGCTCTCGGTATCAAAGTGCTGCACTATGGTCATCCGCGTCCCGCCGTCGACCTCCTCAAAGTCCACCTTCAGCTCGGAGGCAAAGGGAAAGAATTCGTTCGGTTCGTCATGCATGGCAAAGCCCTTGGGCGGATCAAAGGAGGTGAACCTGGCCGACGTCGGGAATTCCTGCCCGCCGTCGTCCATCACCATCGTGGCCGCCCAGGTCCCTCCCACCTGCGGCTCCACGATCACGGATTCGCGCGGCGTATGCAACTGCTCCGGGCCCCACCACTGCGCCAGTTGGTCCGGGTCCGTCCAAGCCTGGAATACCAGTTCACGCGGTGCCTCGAAAATGCGGGTGATGGTCAGCGTGTTGCCCCCACCGACGACGGCGCTCTCCCCTGGGCGGACCGGCGGGGCCTGCGTTTGGGTCGCCTTGGATGCTGCTTCAGCCGCATTAGCTGAGGCCTGACTGGGTTCGGTGCTCATTTCGGATTCTCCTTCTGGATTCGTTTCAGGTGCTCCTCAAGCCGGTCCAGACTGGAATCCCAGAACCGGCGGTATCTCTCCATATACGCCGACGCCTCCTTGAAAGGCGCCGCCTCCAACCTGCTGGAGCGCCACTGGGCCGAGCGACTGCGGGAGATGAGCCCGGCCTTCTCCAGCACCTTCAGGTGCCTGGACACGGCCGGGAGCGACATGGCGAACGGCTCAGCAAGCTCCGTTACGGTTGCTTCGCCCTCACTCAGCCGGGCCAGGATGGCCCTGCGGGTGGGGTCTGCGAGCGCCGCGAAAATCAGGCTGAGCTGGTCCGTGGCCATTTGTATTTAACCTATCCGTTATTTAGCTGATGCGTTAAATATAGGTCGAAGGAAGGCAGGTGTCCATAGCCATTCCTGGTTGGTTACCGGCGCCGTACGACTGCGTAGAATCGGTACTGCTTAGAATCGGCACTGCGTAGAATCGGCCTATGCTCCGCACACACCCGATCCCGCTCGGCGCCCTCTGTTTCGGAGCGCTTTGCCTGGGAGCCTTGCTGACAGGTTGCAGCGCCACCCCGACTGCACCCGGCCATCCCGGAGAAGGCACTCCTGTCGGAAACACGCCGCCCGAAGTATCACCAGCGCCCTCCAGCCCGGCCGGTGTCCAAGATGGTCCGCAGCTGCCGATTGACACTGCCACCGGCACCGGCGAGTCCCTACCCTGGACGCTGACCGCTGTGGACAGGAACCAGAACCGCGTTTACCTCTCCGCCCAGGTCCGCGCCTGCAATGAGCCCGTCCAGGTGCGCTATCAGGAAACCTCCGCGAGCGTCGAGATCACCCTGGTGGGCAAAACCGTTCCGGCGGGCACCGTTTGTCCGCTGCACGTGACCATCCAGACCGGCTACGTCCAACTTCCGGATGCCATCGGTGCCAGGAGCATCGAACACGCGCCCGTTACGCCCCGGTAAATAGCCGGTCGGCAGTTCTTCACAGCCTGGACCAAGATTCCACCAATCCTGGTGCTAACTTCTGCGGCCATTGTTGTTATATGACTCCTACAACCAGCCTCATTACAGGAAACGCGCAGGGGCCTTCCCTCAGCCGCCCCGGCCCACTCTCCCCCGACCCTGCCGTGTTCGATTTCTCCACGCTTGCCGTCGTCACGGACCGCGGATCGAGTGCAGCAGAGCCATCGGCCAGGCGGGGCAAGGGAGCTGCGGACAGATCGCTGATCATTTACCGCCCGGTGCCGGAGCTCAAACCGGTATCCGAGTCAACCCGGATCCGGCTGGGCCGGCTGCGCCGTTCGGCGCCCCGCCTCGTGCCCGGCCTGCTGTTCGGCGCCGCCGCCCTGGCCCTGTTCCAGTCCCCGGTCGCGATCCATGGGTTTGAAGCCGCTTTAGGGACCGTCCGTGCCCTGACCCACGCCGTCTAGCCATCCGTAGCTCCGCACTGGCCCGCACGAGCCCGGAACCCGTCCACGCGGGCCGATCCATCAGCCCACGGGGAACTGCGTCAGCAATCCTCCGGCACCGATGAAGGCCAGCGCCAATGCCCAGCAGCCGCCGATCGCCACGGCGAAGCCCGTCAGCCAGAGCGCGGACGGAACACCGGTACGCCGGGACAGGATGAACGCGTCGGAGCTGGGCAGTTCCTGGCGCCGGCGGGTGTGCACGCTGAGCACGTTCAGCCAATCGCGCACCGCCCCGACCAGCAGGGCAATTCCCACGGCCATGGTGAACCAGCCAATGAACACCGCCGGGGCATACCAGACCAGCAGCTCGGATCCGGCAGCACACGCGACCGCGATGACCACGCCCTGGAAGTTGCGGATGAACAGCAGCGTGACCAGGAACAGCACCGCGCTGGCCGACAAGGCGAACCCGGACCAGCCGTTCAGTGCGGCCCAGATCAGTACGGCACCGACGACGGCCGGCGCAGGGTAGCCCCAGAATCCGGACCACGCACCGCTGGCCCGTCCGCGGCTGACGCTGGACATGGTCCCCGAATGGTCGAACCGCAGCTGGATCCCCTTGACCAGCTGGCCTGTCATCAAAGCGGCGAAGGCGTGGCCCAGTTCGTGCACCACGGTGACGAACAGACCAAAATAACGCCAGGTGGCACGAGGCACGGATACCACCACAGCCGCGGCCAGGATCAGGAGCAATACCGTACCGGAGGCGTCCAACGGAGCCCCGTGCTGGAAGCCGGCGGCAATTTTGCTCCACCATTCGCCGGAAAAGCCCTGCACGGTGTTGGCGGTGCTGGCGGCTGCGCTTGTCATCTTGTCCTTGCTCTACTGGATTGGGGCCTGCTGGATTGGGGCCTGGTGGATTGGTCCTCCCGGAGCCTACCAAGCCAACCGCAAAGCCAGCACCGCAACGACCCGAACCAGCCCCGGGAACCCGCCCCGCCGCCGTCGTCCGCCCCGCATGCTGCGAGAATTCCCTTGAAATCGGCCGGGCAAAGGAGAAAGCTGGCAAGGGGACACTTCGACGAGGAGGAGTCATGGCCACCACTGCGGGTAAAGCCCAGACGGGCGAACACAAGCTCAAAAGGCACGTCGGACCGATAGGTCTGCTGTTCGCCGGCATCGGTTCCATCATCGGTTCCGGCTGGCTGTTCGGAGCCTTCAACGCATCTGTCATCGCCGGGCCGGCCGGGATCTTCTCCTGGCTCGTGGCCGGCTTCATGATCCTGCTGATCGGCCTCTGCTACGCGGAACTCGGGCCGATGTTCCCGATCTCCGGCGGCGTGGTCCGCTACCCGCACCTGGTCTGGGGCTCCTTTGCCAGCTATTCATTGGGGTTCATCACCTGGATCTCCTCGGCCGCCGTTCCTGCCATCGAGGTGGAAGGCGCGCTGACGTACGCCACCAAATACGGAGCCTTCACCACCCCGCATATGGTCAACGGGGACAAGGTCCACACCCTGACCGGCCTGGGCCTGCTGATCGCGGTCATCCTGATGGCGATCTTCGTGATCATCAACTATTACGGCGTCAGGCTGTTCGCACAGATCAACAATGTGCTGGTGTGGTGGAAGCTGGCCATCATCATCCTGGTGATCGTGGTCTTCCTGGTCACCGCCTTCGCCACCACCACCATGGGCACCACGGCAAACTTCACCTCGCACGGCTTTGCCCCGTCCGGGTATGCAGCGGTCTTCACGGCCATCTCTACCGCAGGGATCACCTTCTCCTACCTGGGCTTCCGGCAGGGCATCGAGTTGGCCGGTGAAACCTCCAACCCGAAGCGCAACATCCCGCTGGCCATCATCGGCTCCGTCGGCATCACCGCCGTGATTTACGCGCTGCTTCAGGTCGCCTTCACCATGGCGGTGCCCGCGGATCTGCTCGCCAAATCCGGCAGCTGGGCGTCCCTGACCTTCACCGACGACTTTGGCCCGCTGGCCGCGCTGTCCACGCTGGCCGGACTGACCTGGTTGGCCTACCTTCTGTACGCCGACGCCATCATCTCCCCCGCGGACACGGGCCTGGTCTACACCACCATCGCCTCCCGCGTGTCCTACGCCATGGGCCGCAACGGCAACTCCCCGCGCTGGCTGGCCAAAAACAACAAGCAGGGCGTGCCCTACTGGTCGCTCGTGGTGACCTTCATAGTTGGCCTGATCATGTTCCTGCCCTTCCCCAGCTGGCAACAACTGGTCGGCTTCATCACCAGCGCCACCGTCATCTCCTTCGGCTCCGGGCCCCTGGTCATGGCGGTGTTCCGCCGCGAGATGCCAAACCGCGAGCGCGCCTTCCGGCTCCCGCTTGGCGACACCATCCCGCTGCTGGCCTTCTACAGCGCGAACATGATCGTGTACTGGGGCGGCTGGACCACCAACTACAAGCTCTTCATCACGGTCTTGCTGGGTTACATCCTGCTGGTGGTCTTCCAGCTTGTGGGCGACCGCAAGCTCAAGCCGAGCCTGGACTTCAAGGCCGGTGCCATCTGGGTCATCCCCTGGTTTGTGCTGATGGCCCTGATCAGCTGGCTGTTCGACCCCAAGTCCCACCCGGAGATGTTCGGCTGGGTGTTCCTGATCAACGCAGCGGTGAGCGTCTTCATCTACTACCTGGCCCTCTACGCGCGGCTTCCCGTCGAGAAGGTTCAGCACTACATTGCCGAAGCCGAGCACGAGTCGGAGGAAGAGGAGGAGATGGCAGGCGGACACATCGCCTGACGGCGGCGCTTTTGACGGCCGCGTTTGGCGGCGGATGGTCCGACGACGGCGGCGGACGGTCCGAGGGCGGCATGACCTTGAGAGGGCGTGCCTCCAAGGCTGCGGGCGGGCCTAGCGTCAGCGGTGCTCGGGTGCCTGTTTCTCCCCGGGCACCGAATCCTCATCGACATCCGCCACATCGGGATTAACCGCCTTCATATAATCCCCGGCC
>DASYGM010000192.1:0-1842 GCA_035999715.1 Micrococcaceae bacterium
TCAGCCTCTTGATGGCCGGGGTCGCGGCGACCAGGCACAGGGCCAGGACGACGGCGGTGATCCCGACGAACAGGAAGTACGGCACCTGGTTCGACGGGCTGTACAGTCCGGCCAGCATGCCGGAAACGGTGGTTCCCAGCGACACGGACAGGAAGAACAGGGCCACCATCTGGGTGTGGAACGCGGCCGGGGCCAGCTTGGTGGTGACCGACAGGCCGATCGGGGACAGGGACAGCTCGGCAAACGTGAACAACAGCAGGATGCCGGCCAGTGCTATCAGCGGCGTGCTGTGCGGTCCGCCGCCGGCCAGTGGAATGAAGGCCAGGAAGGCCAGGCCCATGATGCCCAGGCCGAGGGAGAACTTCAGCGGTGAACTGGGCTGGCGGTCGCCGAGTTTGGTCCACAGTGCCGCGAAGACACCGGCGAAGATGATGATGAAGATCGGGTTGATGGACTGAACCCAGCCCGGAGGCATCTCCCAGCCCAGAATGTTGCGGTCCAGTTTCACATCGGAGTAGGTCGCAATGAAGGTGGACTGCTGCTGGAACAGGGCCCAGAATGCGGCGCTGGCCAGGTACAGCGGAATGAACGCGGTGACCCGCTTGCGTTCGAGGGCAGTGACCAGCCGGGAACGGAAAATCACCGTGAAGTACGCGATGGAGGCCAGCACGGCGACGACCGCGACCACGAGCGCCAGATTGTCGGCAGTGACAATGTTGGTCAGTACGAGGGCGAGGATGACGATGATGCCGCCGACCCCGATGAGGATCATCCGGGTCCGCTGCGCCGCGGGAAGCGGATTGGCTACACGGTGTGCCTCCTCCGGCAGGTTCTTACGGGTGACTCCGTACCAGACCAGGCCAATGGCCATGCCGAGGGCGGCGGCTCCGAAACCGAAGTGGAACCCGAGCCCAGGGGTGGTGCGCAGCAGGTCCGTGATGAGGGGCCCGAAGAGGGCGCCGAGGTTGATGCCCATGTAGAAGATGGAGAATCCCGCATCGCGGCGGGTATCGGTCGGCGCGTAGAGCGTACCGACCAGGGCGGTGGTGTTGGCCTTGAGACCGCCGCTGCCGATGGCAATCAAGATCAGGCCCGTGGCGAGCCCTCCGACGCCGTGCAGCAGGGCCAGGGAGAGGTGGCCGGCCATGATCAGCATGGCGCTGTAGAACAGGACGCGCTCGGATCCGAAAACCCGGTCGGCAAGCCAGGCGCCGAGGATGGTGGAGAGATAGACGCCGCCGCCATACGCGCCGACCAGGCTGAGGGCAAGGGTCTTGTCTAGGCCAAGCCCGCCCTGGGTGACACTGAAGTACATGTAGTAGGCAAGGATTGCTTGCATGCCGTAGTAGGAAAAACGCTCCCACAGTTCGACGCTGAACAGATTAGCCAACATGCGGGGGTGACCGAAGAATGACTTATCCGAGGAAGAAGCGGGGGCCTGTGATGTGGCCTGTGAAGTGCTCATTTGAACCATTTTTGCATTCCCGGCGCCCGAATGTCATTTCGATCACTCCGGCGGACGGGGGCACGGCGGCTGGAAAACCAGCGGAAATCCGCGCCGTTCCGGGCTCAGATCAGCAGCGCCGGCTCCATTCGCTCTTCCAGAACAGGCTCACCGTCCGCCGCGGCCGGGCGTACGATATACGCCGCCCGTCCGCGGGCCTCGGTGACCGCCCCGACCAGGGACGTGCCCCGGTAAACCAGCCCCACGCCGTCGTCCGTGCAATGCGTTTCGCCCAGCGTCCCCTCCGCAACCAGCGCATGGACCAGCGGACGCCGGCCGGGGTCGCTGTCGTAATGCACCCCGTTGTCGTAGGGCAGCAGGGCGAGGCCGTTGGTGAC
>DASYGM010000218.1:0-20670 GCA_035999715.1 Micrococcaceae bacterium
GGCGGCGTGCTGCTGGCCTCGGTGGACACCGGCGGTAAGCCCGGGCTGGCCTGGCGCGCCGGACATCTGGCCGCGGCCGGCAAGAAAACCACCCGCAAGCAGTTCAAGCACGCGGACAAGACGGTCCGCCGCCTGGCCGGCGACGTCACCGGTTCCTAACCCTCGATGGCCTCCGTCTCCCCTGCTCCCGCCCGCACCCCCTGGCCCGCCCCGCAGGCCACCTCCCCCATCGACGCGACGCTTACCGTTCCGGGCTCCAAGTCGCTGACCAACCGCTATCTGGTGCTGGCCGCTCTGGCGGAGGCTCCCTCCCGGCTGCGGGCGCCGCTGCACTCCCGCGATTCGGCGCTGATGGTGGCAGCGCTGCGCCAGCTCGGCGCGCGCATTGAGGAGGTCGACGGCGAGGGTGACTTTGGCCCGGATCTGCTGGTCACACCGATGCCCCCCGGTGCGGCGCTCCCTGCTGGCGGAGCGGCGGTGGACTGCGGTCTGGCCGGGACCGTGATGCGTTTTGTTCCGCCGGTGGCCGCCCTGACCAGCGGCAGCGTGGCGTTCGACGGCGATCCGCACGCCAGGGCACGGCCGATGGGTCCGGTTATCGAGGCGCTGCTGGGGCTGGGCGTGCAGGTGGACGACGGCGGGGCACGGGGGCTCCCGTTCACCATCACCGCCACGGGGCAGGTGCGTGGCGGCCATCTGGAGATCGACGCGAGCGGTTCCTCGCAGTTTGTCTCCGCGCTGCTGCTGGCCGGAGCCCGCTTCACCGAGGGGCTGCACCTGGAGCATGTGGGCAAGCCGGTGCCCAGCCTGGACCATATCGCCATGACGGTACGCGTACTGCGCGAGCTGGGCGTTGACGTGGATGATTCGGTGCCTAACCACTGGATCGTGGCGCCGGGACCCATCCGTGCCTTCGATGTGGCCGTTGAACAGGACCTCTCCAACGCCGGGCCGTTCCTGGCGGCGGCGCTGGTATCCGGCGGTACCGTCCGGATCCCCCGCTGGCCGGCGGAGACGACCCAGGTGGGCGGAAGGTGGAAGGACATTCTGGCCGGGTTCGGGGCCCAGGTCAGCCTGGCCGAAGACGTTCTGACCGTCCGCGGGACGGCGGAGATCAAGGGCGTCCAACTGGCGGACACCAGCGAGCTCGCACCCACGGTTGCGGCCTTGTGCGCGCTGGCCAGCAGCCCTTCCCGGCTCACCGGCATTGCCCATCTGCGCGGGCATGAAACGGACCGGCTGGCCGCCCTGGTGGCCGAAATCAACCGCCTGGGCGGGGAGGCCGTCGAGACGGAGGACGGGCTGGCCATCACCCCGGCACCGCTGCACGGCGGACTGTTCCGCACCTACGAGGATCACCGGATGGCCACGGCGGGGGCCATTATCGGCCTGGCCGTCCCGGGCGTCGAGGTGGAGGACATCGCCACCACAGGCAAGACCATGCCGGAGTTCGCCGGACTCTGGCACGCGATGCTGGCCGGTTCCGGTTCGGGCCGGCGCGCCCGCCAGGGTGCCGCCGTCGACCCCTCCCGCCACTGAGCATGGGCAACGCCTCCTGGGACCGTGACTGGGACGAATCGTCCGTGAGGATCCGGCCCAATAAGAAGGGCACGCGGCCGCGCACTAAGGACCGGCCAAGTCACGAGGACGCCGTGATTGGCCGGATCATCACTGTGGACCGCGGCCGCTACACCGCGGTCGTGGATGAGGATACCGCGCAGGAACGCATCCTGGTCGCGGCCCGGGCCCGGGAGCTGCGCCGCAACCCGGTGGTGGCCGGCGACTTTGTGGGGCTGGTGGGTGATACCAGCGGCGAACCGGATTCGCTGGCCCGGCTGGTGCGGATTGAGGACCGCCGCACCGTGCTGCGCCGCAGCGCAGACGACACCGACCCGGTGGAACGCGTGGTGGTGGCGAACGCGGACCAGCTGGTGATTGTGGTTGCTGCCGCCAATCCGGAACCGCGGACCGGATTCATAGACCGAGCCCTGGTGGCCGCCTACGACGCCGGCATTGCCCCGCTGCTGCTGGTGACCAAGGCGGATGTGAAGGACCCGGCGGAGCTGCTGGCCAATTACACCCACCTGGAGATGACCGTCGTCGTCAGCCGGACCGCCACGGAGCGCGCCTCCGGCATCGATGCCCGCAGCGACGACGGAGCGTCCGCGCTGCTTGCCGGCACCGCCGTCGAGCAGTTGAGGGAGCACCTCAACGGCAAGGTCAGCGTGCTGGTGGGGCATTCCGGGGTGGGCAAATCCACTATGGTCAACGCCCTGACCGGCTCGCAGCGGGCCACCGGCGGGGTGAACGCGGTCACCGGCCGCGGCCGGCACACCTCCTCCTCGGCGCTGGCGCTCCGGCTTGCCGGCGGAAGCCCGGGCAGCTGGATCATCGACACCCCGGGCATCCGCTCCTTTGGCCTGGCCCACGTGGATCCGGACCGGATCCTGCACGCGTTCCCGGATCTTGAACCGGGCACGGACGACTGCGAGCGCGGCTGCAAGCATGACGGTTCCGCCATCAACTGCGGACTGGATGCCTGGGTGCAGGAGGGCCATGCCGGCGAGGCGGGACCGGCCCGGCTGGCCTCGCTGCGCCGCCTGCTCGGGGCCGGCGAGCGGGCCGAGGCGCGGGCAGAGGCGAAGGAATTGGGCAGTAGCCGCTAGCGGGGCCACGGCCCCGGCGTCCATATCCCCGATGCCGCGGGCAAATGACGATAGCGTGATGGCTATGAACGTCGCCCCGCAAACGTATAACGATGATCTCCGCCTTGCCCACGTGATGGCGGACTCCGTCGATTCCCAGACCATGGCCCGGTTCAAGGCGCTGGATCTGCAGGTGGAAACCAAGCCCGACCTGACCCCGGTCACCGATGCGGACAAGGCGGCCGAGGATGCGATCCGCAGCCAACTGTCCCGCGTGCGGCCGCGCGATGCGGTGCTGGGCGAGGAATTCGGCAGCACCGGCCACGGCTCGCGGCGCTGGGTCATCGATCCGATTGACGGGACCAAGAACTTTGTCCGGGGGGTCCCGGTCTGGGCCACGCTGATTGCCCTGGTCGACGAGGGCCAGCCCGTCGTCGGCCTGGTCAGTGCCCCGGCGCTGGGCAAACGCTGGTGGGCAGCCAAGGGCACCGGCGCCTTCACCGGAAAGTCGCTGGCCGCGGCAAGCCGGCTGAAGGTCTCCAACGTCTCCCAGCTCTCCGACGCCTCGCTCTCCTACTCCTCACTGACCGGCTGGCGGGACCGGGGCAACCTGGACGAATTCATCGCTCTGACCGACGACGTCTGGCGCACCCGGGCGTACGGGGACTTCTGGTCCTACTGCCTGGTGGCCGAGGGCGCCGTGGACATCGCCTGCGAACCGGAACTGAATCTGTACGACATGGCTGCACTGGTGCCCATCGTGGCCGAAGCGGGCGGGCGCTTCACCTCCCTCGAGGGCGCCGAGGGACCGTTCGGCGGCAATGCCCTGGCCACCAACGGCATCCTGCACTCCGAGGTGCTGCACAGGCTCAACCCGAGCCACGACGACCTGCTGGCGCCGTAACAATCGCGACATAACAATCGCGCCCTCCGGCGGCATGCATTAGCCTTTTCTGCATAGGTCACGAGTGCCAGCGCTAAACCCCGGTTTGCTGGCCGGCAACCCTCCTTTCGCGGCGGGGTGCCCCGGGTGACGACCTGGCCAGGCCGGAGCGGTCATGGCAAGCGCGGATCACCGGCATTGGCCGGGGTCCTTCCATGGAGGTCCCATGAGTACTGCAACCATCGCACACCCCGTCCCGACGGCAGTTGCCGTCACCCGTTCCGATGTGCCGGACCGGTACGCCGCAGGTGTTGCGCCGCTGCTGCCGGTCTCCGGAGCGGACCTGCAGGCACCGCTGATCAGCGGTGGGTCGGTCCGGTACGCCAATCTGGACTACGCGGCGTCAGCACCCGCCGTGGCCGATGTTGCCGCGTATCTGGGCGAAATCCTGCCGTACTACGCGAGCGTCCACCGCGGCGCTGGCTTCGCCTCCCAGGTCAGCACCTCGGTCTATGAAAATGCCCGCAGTGCGGTGCGTAGCTTTGTTGGCGGCCGTTGGGACGACACCGTCATCTTTACCCGGAACACCACCGACTCGCTGAATCTGCTGGCCAACTGCCTCCCGGAAGCCGGCGGCGACGTTGTTTACCTGGACATTGAGCACCACGCCAACCTGCTGCCCTGGCAGCGGCTCCCGCACCGCAGCGTCGTCGCCGAAGGCACCATCGCCGGCACCCTGGCAAACCTCGAGGCCGAACTTCGGGGCGGCCAGGTCAGCCTGCTGGCGGTCACCGGGGCATCCAACGTCACCGGCGAAGTGCTCCCGATAGCCGAACTGGCCGCCCTGGCCCACCGCTACGGCGCGCGGATCGCCGTCGACGCCGCACAGTTGGCTCCGCACCGGAGGATCAGCATTGCCGCGGACGACGTCGACTACCTCGCCTTCTCCGGGCACAAGCTCTACGCCCCCTTCGGTGCTGGCGTCCTGGTTGGCCGGCCGGACTGGCTGGACAACGGCAGGCCGCATCTGGCCGGAGGCGGAGCGGTCCGCGAAGCCCGGCTGGATTCGGTCAGCTGGGCCACGGGACCGGCACGGCACGAGGCCGGCTCCCCGAATGTCCTGGGAGCGGCGACCCTGGCCAAGGCAACCGAGGTCCTGGCGGGCCTGGACCAGCGGCGCTGGCATGCGCATGAGGAGGCCCTGCGCAATCACCTGGTCAGCGGCCTGGCGGCTATCCCCGGCGTCAGCGTCCACCACCTCTTCAGCGACTCCGACGACTACGCCGGGACCGGGTCGATCGGCGTGGTCAATTTCTCCGTCGCCGGATACGACGCCGGACTTGTCGCGGCCTACCTCTCCGCCGAACACGGGGTGGGCGTGCGGGACGGAAAATTCTGCGCCCACCCCTTGCTGCGCCGGCTGGGGCTGCCTTCCGGGTCGCTGCGCGCCAGCTTTGGTCTTGGCTCCAGGCTGGAGGATTCGCAGCGGCTGATCGATGGAATAGCCGTGCTGCTGGCCTCCGGGCTGGGCGGGGATTATGTGGTGGATTCGGGACGCTGGGTTCCGGCCAACGACCGCCGTGAGTTCCCCAGCTGGGCCCCGAATACGCCAGGCACGGCCGGCGCCGCCCCCTGCAGCACGGATTGACCGCCGGGCACCGATCGATCCGGCAGGTACTGATCGATCCGGCAGGTACAGTGGCCCTTGAACGCGGCAAGGTCGCCATAGGTGCCGGATCGATGGACCGGGACGAACAGACACAGGAGGAGCGGCATGGCAGCGGCCGGGGGCGGACCGAATCTGGACAAGGCGCGCCGGCAGGAACTGGCCCGCAGCTTCCAGGACGGCGGCGAGCACTACGACCGGGTCCGGCCCGGCTATCCTGCCGAATGCGTTCAGTGGCTGTTGGACAGCCCTGACCGGCCCTCCCCCGGCGGGATCCGCGATGTGCTGGATGTGGGTGCCGGAACCGGCAAGTTCACGGCGCGCCTGGTGGAACGGGGGCTCAACGTCGTCGCCCTTGATCCCTCCCGGGACATGCTGGCCCAGCTGGAGCGGCAATTCCCCTCCGTGCGGACCATCACCGGGACGGCGGAGGACATTGCCCTTTCCGGCGCCAGCATGGACGCCGTCACGGTGGCGCAGGCCTGGCACTGGTGCGACCCCCTCCCGGCCAGCCGCGAGATTGCCCGCGTGCTGCGCCCGGGCGGGGTGTTGGGACTGGTCTGGAACCAGCTGGACGTCACCGTGCCCTGGGTCCACCGGCTCTCCCGCATCATGCACGCCGGGGACGTGCACAAGCCGCATTTCCGTCCGCTGGTGGGCCCGGAATTCCGCCCCCTCGAGTCGCACCTCACCGGCTGGACCCAGCCGGTGACGGTGCTGGACCTGATGGAACTGGTCAAGTCGCGCAGCTACTACCTGCGCGCCAACGATTCCATCCGCGCCCGGGTGCTGGCCAACCTGCGCTGGTACCTGGGCGAACATCTGGGCCGGGCCGACGACGACGTCCTGCAGCTGCCGTACCTGACCCAGACCTGGCGGGCCCGGCTTCTTCCTTGAGAGAACAGTTCTATTGCAGAGGGACCTGGGCCCGGTCTAGAATTTTCGGTATACCTAAACTTTTCTGTTAGGGATACCACAGGAACCAGGGAGGGCATCCGGTGCTGGACGTCGCCGCGGGCAAGCCCCGGACCAGGGGCCGGGGCTTGCTGCTCCTTGGGCCGGCCTTTGTAGCGGCCATCGCGTACGTGGATCCGGGCAACGTCGCGGCAAACCTCAGTTCCGGCGCGAAGTACGGGTACTTGCTGGTCTGGGTCCTGGTCGCCGCGAATCTGATGGCGATGCTGATCCAGTATCAGTCCGCCAAGCTCGGCGTGGTCACCGGAAAATCCCTGCCGGAACTTCTCGGTGAACGGCTGGGCAAACACCGACGGCGTGCCTTCTGGCTGCAGGCTGAGCTGGTCGCGGTCGCCACCGACGTGGCCGAGGTCGTGGGCGGCGCCGTAGCCCTGAACCTGCTGTTCGGCCTGGCCCTTCCCTTGGCCGGGCTGATCGTCGGTGTCGTATCCATGGCCATGCTCACCATCCAGAACCAGCGGAGCCAGCGGAAGTTTGAGTCCCTGATCATGTTCCTGCTGCTGATCATCACGGTGGGCTTCCTGGCCGGGCTGGTCCTCAGTCCGCCGGATCCTGCGGGCGCGGTCGCGGGCCTGCTGCCCCGTTTCGCGGGCAGTGGCTCGGTACTGCTGGCGGCGAGCATGCTCGGAGCGACGGTCATGCCACACGCCATTTACCTGCACTCCGCCATGTCCCGCGACAGGCATTGGGACGCTCGCCGGTCGGCTGAGGGGCTGGCCAGGGTGGTCCGGGCGACCCGCTGGGACGTCATTGGCGCATTGGCTCTGGCCGGCGCCGTCAACGTGGGAATGCTGCTCCTGGCGGCGTCAACATTGGCCGGGGTCCAAGGGACCAGCAGCATTGAGGGTGCGCACGCCGCCATCGTGGCACATCTGGGAACCGCCGTCGGCATCATTTTCGCAGTCGGTCTGCTCGCCTCGGGTCTGGCCTCAACCTCCGTCGGCTGCTATGCGGGCGCCACCATCATGGCCGGACTGCTGAAGGTGAAGGTGCCGCTGTTGGTCCGCCGCGTGGTCAGCCTGATTCCGGCTCTGGCACTGCTGACGGTGGGTGTGGAGCCCACAAGGGCGCTGGTGATCAGCCAGGTGGTGCTTAGCTTCGGCATTCCGTTCGCCCTTATTCCGCTGCTGCGGCTGACAGCCAACCGCAAGGTGATGGGAATCTACCGTGACGGGCCCGCCCTGCGGCTTGCCGCCGTCGTCTGCGTAGTGGCGGTGGTGGCGCTGAATGTGATCCTGCTGGGCCTGACCCTCACCGGACATGCCTGACGGTACTGTGGTAGCTGTGAAGCTGACCCCCACCTCCTCCAGCGTCGAGGATTACGTGAAGGTGATCTACTCCTTCACAGAATGGCAGGACACCCCTATCACCTCCTCGCAGCTGGCCGCCCGGCTGGGCGTGGCCAACTCGTCCGTGTCTGAGATGGTCAGGAAGCTCAAGGCGCAGGGGCTGGTGATCCACCGCCCCTATGCCGCAGTCCGGCTCACGGAACAGGGCCGGGCGCTGGCGCTGGCAATGGTCCGCCGGCACCGGCTGCTGGAGACCTACCTGGTCCAGGAGCTTGGCTACAGCTGGGACCAGGTCCACGACGAGGCGGAACTGCTGGAACACGCCGTGTCTGACACGTTCATCGAACGGATGTCCGCCAAGCTTGGAAACCCGGCCCGGGATCCCCACGGTGACCCGATCCCTGGGCCGGACGGCACCGTGGTGGTGCCCGCGGCCTACCGGATGAGTGAACTGGATCCCGGACATGAAGGCCGGATCACGCGGATCAGCGACGATAACCCGGATCTGCTGCGCTACCTCAGCGACCAGCAGATCGGTCTTGATTCGCACGTGCTGGTGCGCGGCCGCAAGCCCTTTTCCGGTGCCCTGACGGTTTCCATCGATAACGGGGCCGGAACCCGGGAATTCGACCTCAGCGACGAAGTCAGCGACGCGCTGTGGGTCCATTCCAACCGGCCACACGAAGGCTGTCTGCTGCTCCCGTCCTCCGGTTCAGGAAGAAGCTGAGCACCGTATGCCCGACGGAGACCAGCACCAGCAGCAGCGCCAGCACCGCCAGGTGGGCTGCCAACAGCGCGGCCGCGGACGCCAGGAAGATCAGCAGAGCCACCAGTGGCAATGCCGGCCAGGGCATCCGCCGGGTGGCCCGCGGCGCCATGAACAGGCCCCAGAAGACAATGACGAGCACCGGGACGCCGATCCCCGCGATGAACCCGGCCGGCGATCTTAGCCGGAATCCCCAGTAGCAGAAGGCGGCCAGCATGGCCACTTCCAGGAGGAATCCAACGCTCATGTTCAGCCCGGTGAGGGCGGTGGAAGGCGCGTCCGCGCGCCGTCTACTCACCGGCGGTTCCCGATGAAGTGCCAGCCCCTGTTTGCATGATCAGCATCTTAGCAAGCGGCCGGCCCCTCACATTGCCCGGACGCCTCACTGCCCGGACGCCTCACTGCGGCCCGGAGGCTCACTGCGGCCGGACGCCTCACTGCTGCCCGGAGGCATTGGCAGCCGCTCCGTCGCCCGGACCGCGTTGCGGGTTCCGGATCCCGGCGGCGGACACCACTGCGCCCGTGAACAGCAGCAGCGCGGTCACCAGGGCAATCCGGTGCAGCCCTCCGGTGTCCAGCCGCTCCCCCACAATCACGCCGGCAAAGGCGATGGTCACCAGGCCCGCCACCCTGGCAACCGCGTTGTTGATGGCCGAGCCGATGCCCGCCCGGGAGCGTTCCACCGATCCCAGGATCGCCGAGGTGAGCGGCGCCACGGTAATGGCCAGGCCCAGGCCGAACACCAGGATGCCCGGCAGAACCATCCACCAATAATTCATGGGCTGCCGCAGCGTTAGGAACAGCAGGAAGCCCATGCCCGCTATTGCCGGACCGGCCGACATGAACAGCCGCGGCCCCCATTTCCCGGCCAGGGCACCGAAGCGCGATGAGAGCAGCAGCAACAGCACGGTGGCCGGAAGCAGGGCTATACCGGCCGCTATTGCGGGCATCCCGCCCACCTGCTGCAGGTAGATGGTGAGCACAAAGAACCCCAGCGAAAGTGCGCCGTAAATGGCCAGTGTGGCCGCGTTTCCGGCGGAAAAATTGCGGATCTGGAACAGCGCCAGCGGCATCATCGGCAACGGCGAGCGCCTTTCGTGGACCACGAATCCGGCCAGCGCAGCCAATCCGATGATGAGCGGAACCAGCACCAGCGGGCTGGTCCAGCCGAATCTGCCCTGCTCAATCAGCGCGAACACGCTTCCTCCGAGCCCGACGACGGCGAGCACGGCGCCGGGTACATCCAGCCGGACGCTGGGGTCCCGTGGGGCATCCCCTGGCCGCAGCCTGGCCAGCATGGGCAAGGAGATCAGCACCGGCAGCAGATTGATAAAGAACACGAAGCGCCAGGAGAGCAGGTCAACGGCTGCCCCGCCGATCAGCGGGGCAACAATCGTGGCCGCCCCGGTCCAGGCCGTCCATTGGCCGATCGCCTTGCTTTGTGCTGCTGAAGAGAACTCGCTGATGATCAGGGCCAGCGAGCTGGGCACCAGCAGCGCACCGGCGATGCCCTGCAGCGCCCGACCGGCGATCAGCATGGTGTCAGTGATGGCGAATCCGCACAGAACCGACATGGCTGCGAATCCCAGCAGTCCCCATTGCAGGATGCGCACCCGGCCAAACAGGTCCGAGAGCGAGCCGGCCACCAGGATCAGGGCACCCAGGGTGAGCAGGTACGCATCGACGATCCACTGCTGGGCTGCCAGCCCACCGCCCAGTTCACGGCCGATCGCGGGCAGCGCCAGGTTGACGACGCTGCCGTCGAGAATGGCGACGAAGGACGCCAGCACGGCAACCGTGAGGACCCGCCGCTGGTGCGCGCTCCTGCCGGAACCCGCTGTGCTGCTCACCCCTGGTGCCCGGCTGCCCGCTGTTGGCGGAGGATGAAGCGCTGGATCTTGCCGCTGGGGGTCTTGGGCAGCTCGGCCACAAAGTGGATCCGGCGCGGATAGGCGTGGGCGGCAAATCCGCGCTTGACCAGCTCCTGCAGCTGCGCCACCAGCTCAGGGGTGCCGCTGGCCCCTGAACGCAGCACGACGTACGCCTCCAGCACCTCGCCGCGGATTTCGTCAGGGGCGCCGATGACGGCGGATTCGACGACGTCGGGATGGTTGGCGAGCACGCTCTCGACGTCGAACGGGCCAATCCGGTAGCCGGCCATGATAATCACGTCGTCGTCCCGGGCTGAGAAGTAGATGAACCCGTCCTCGTCCTGGCGTCCGGCATCTCCGGTGAGGTACCAGCGCCGGTCAGCGCTGAACCGTTCAGCGGTTTTTTCCGGGGAGCCGGCGTAACCCGTGAACCACATGAGGGGACTCGTGGGCACCTCGATGGCCACCCGGCCCACCGTGCCGGCGGGGACGGGAGTGTCCTCCATGGCATCGAGGATCGCGGCCGACCAGCCCGGCAGCGCCCTGCCCATTGACCCTTCGCGCAGCGGCGCCTGCAGATCCTCCCGCCAGGCGTTGCAGACCACCATCCCGTGCTCGGTCTGGCCGTAATGGTCGCGCACCTCAATTCCCAGCGCCTGCCGGCTCCAGTTGATCACATCCGGGGTGAGCGGCTCTCCGGCCGAGGACGCCCGGCGGAGGACGTGCGTGCTGCCGGCTGCCGAGCCGGCAGCCAGCGACCGGTAGACCGTTGGCGCGGCGGCAAAATTGCTGACCTGGAACTCCTTGAAGACCTGCCAGGTCCGGTCCGCGGAGAAACCGCCCTGCAGCAGAATGCTCCTGATGCCGCTGGCCATCGGTGCCAGGATCGCGAAGTACAGGCCGTAGGCCCAACCCGGGTCCGCTGCATTCCAGAAAACGTCCTCCTGGCGTACATCGAGGCCGAACTCCTGGTACCCAACGAAGGAGGCCACACTGCGCAACGGGATCGGCACGCCCTTGGGTGTACCGGTTGTCCCGGAGGTGAACAGCTGCACCAGGCCGCCGTCGCCACCCACCGCCACGGCCTGCGATCCCGCCGGGGCGCCGCCGGACGTGTCTGCGCCCACCCCGCCGCCGTCGTCGGAATTTGCCCGACCCAGCAGGTCAGCGAAGGACAGGTCATAGCCTAGCGCCTCGCCCCGGGCCACAATCACCAGCGGCGAAGCATCGTTCGGGACATCGCCGCCCGGCACCAGCTTCGCCCGCTGGTCTGCATCCGCGACCACCAGCCTGCAGTTGCTCGCTTGCAGCCTGAACGCGATCGCGTCCGAGCCGAAAGCGGTGAAGAGCGGAACGTCCACCGCGCCGCACCGCCAGATGCCCAGCAGCGCGACGATCAGTTCCTCCGATTTGCCCATCAGCGTTGCCACGGCATCCCCCGGCTTCACGCCGAGGTCCGCCAGCGCCGCCGCAAACCGCTCGGACCGCAGCTTCAGCTCGCCATAGCTGAGGTCCTTGTGGCTCAGATCCGGGCGGATGATGGTGAAGGCCACCGCCTCCGCCGGATGCCTGTCGCACAGCAGCTCGGCCGCGCACGCGTCGGACGCCCCATAAACGTCCAGCAGTTCCTGCACCCGTTGTTCATAAGCCACCGTTGCCGCCTCCCACACCCGCCGTCCACCCGGCCACACCGATGTGCAGGGCTGGAGCTCCTAGAGTTGATGCTCCTAGAATGGCACACCGGGGCCCGGGGCGGGGCAGACGGATCCAGGCTGCCCTCCGGTCAGCCGAAAAGCCCCTGGCCCAGGTACCCGTCGGCCGTTGCCACCCCCGGCAGGCCGATGAAGTACTGCCCGCCGAACGCCTGGATGTAGTCGGTCATCGGCTCATCCGCCAGCCGCTGTTGGGTGGCCTCGAACTGCTTCTGGATATCCGCCTGGTAGCAGGCGAAAATCAGTCCCACGTTCTGGTTACCGGAACCGTCCGCGCCCAGCACATAGTTGTAGCCGCGCCGCAGCATCCGCGAGGCGTCGGTGCCGGCGGTCCGCGGATTGGCCAGCCGGATGTGAGCCGTCATCGGGATGACCTTGCCCTGGCTGTCCAGCGCGTAGTTGGGCGAGTCCGTTTCCTTTATGCCGTCTAAGGGCGCACCCGTGTCGCGCCGCCGCCCGATCATGGTGTCCTGTTCGCCCAGCGAAACGCGGTCCCAGAATTCGATCAGCATCCGGATCAGGCGCACCACAATAAACGTCCCGCCCACGGCCCACTCCGGCTGGCCTGAATCCTTGCCGATCCAGATCAGCCCAGATGCTTCGTCCGGATTGGAAATCCCGTCCTTGTAGCCGAAGAGATTCCGCGGCGCCCCGGCCGGCCGCGGAGCGGAGACGAAACCGCTGATCTGCCAGGCCGGCTGCATCTGCGCCCGGGTGTGCCTGGTGATGTCGCGCAGCGCATGATGGACGGTGTCCACGGAGTTGGCGCAAATCTGCAGCAACAGGTCGCCGCCCATCCAGGCCTGGTCCGGAACATCATTGGGGAACACTGTCATCTCGGTCAGACCGCGGGGCTTTTTCGACGCCAGGCCGAACCTGCCGTCAAAGACACTGCCCGCCAGGCCCACCGTAATACTCAGCCCGTCCGCCGGAACCTCCGGTCCCAGCACCTCGGAGTCGGCCGGCGGAAAGGCCTCGCCAAGGACCTCCGGTGGTCCACCCGAAGTCAGGAACCGGATCCGCGCGGTCAGAGTCTGCAGCAACTGCCGCAGCTCGGCCGCGTTTTTGGCGGTCAGGGCGAAGGAGACGAAGCATGAGGAGGCCTGGGGGTGGGTGGGCCGCAGCACGCCGGCCTGGTTGACGCCCTGGAAAGGGACGGACGACGGCGGTGCTTCCGGCGCTGCTGCGGCTGCCTGCACCGCCTGGGCCTGGGCGACAACGCCGGTGACGGCGACAGCTGCGGCAGCCATCGCGGTGCCCGAGGCCACCGCGGCGCCCTTCAGGAACGCCCTACGCTGCAAGTCCATATCCGTCCTTCTGTTTGCCCTGCCCGTAAGTCGTGCGCTATTCGGATCCGGCCGGAAGCTGCAGCAGCTGCGGCACCTGGGCCAGCGTCTCCAGCGCGGCCGAGACGGCCGCGTCCACGCTCTGCTGTTGGCCTCGGGGTACCTGCTCCAAACGGACCCACTGGCCGTCCTTTTTGGTCGCCTGCAGGGCCGCGTCGGCAGCATCCAGGTCGGAGCCGATCTGCTGTACCAACCCGGGCTGGCGCGCCTCGAGCACGGCGGTGAGGCGGTCCAGAACCGCCCGGGTGCCGACGACATCGGCCGCCGTCAGCGCGTCGGCCATTCCGGAACCCTGGTCGTCCTGACCGGACAGATGGTCCCGGAGTGCATCCTCAAGGATTTCGTGCGCCCGCAGCGGCATGTTGGCTGGTATCAGGGCCAATGACGGAAGCTGGGTATGCAGCTTCGCCAGGTCCTGCTGGAGCGCCTGCGCTATGGGAACCAACGTCGCCGGTGCCTGGCCGTGGTAGAGCCCGTATTCAATCCGGTGCAGGCCAGTGAATCCGGGATCCTGGTCGGGGGCAGCCGAGCCGTGCGGGAGGGCATTCACGGCCTCGCCCAAGTCGCCGAAGCTGCCATACGCCGCCCCCACGGTCTGCCACGTCTGCTGGGCCGCCAGCCAGCCCTGACGGGAAGCGTCCAGGTCTCCGGCCACCAGCGCGGCCTTCAGCCCGGCGACTTGGCCGTCCAAGGTTCCCAGAGTTGCCTGAACGTACTTGCTATACAGGTTGGTTGCAGGCAGGAGATCACCGGTGGACGTGGCGGGAATCGCGGGCGTGACGTTTCCGGGTGTTGCGCCGGAGGCGGTAAAGGCCTTCGACCGGGCGACCGGTTGGCCGGACTGCAGGCACTGGAGCGCGTAGTTACCCGGTCCCAGGACCGCGGCGAGACGTCCCAGTGTTCCCGGACCGACGATTCCCGTCCGGGCCAGCACGCCGCCCTCCGGTTGCTTGACCAGATATACCTCCAGCGGCCAGCGGCTGGTATTGCTGATCGAGAAGCTGCGCCCTCCCGTGGGCAGGCTGGCCGATTCCGGCGCGCACGACTTCTCGGTCACCGTTACCGCCGTGACCGGACCTGTGGCCGGATCCGCTGCGGCGGCGGCGGAGGACGGCGACGATGACTGCACCGCCAGAACAATAGGTACAGCAAGCACCAGGGGCGCCGCGACGGCCACGACCAGCCATATACGTCCGGGCCCGGGTCGCTGGCGGGCCTCCTTTTCCGGGCGCGGACCGGTCTGTTTTTCCGGGCGCCCAACCGGCTTCCTCCGCCCTCGCCTGCGCTGCCAAACCCAGACCCCTGCTGCCGCAGCAGCAGCCACAAAAGTGGCCCCTAGCTGCACCGGGCTGATCCCGCCAGTTGGCCCCATTACTCCGGCCAGCAGGCCCATCCACCATCCTCCAGGGTATGAGCCTAATTGGTGCCCCCCCGGAATCCAGCCGGCCTGCTGCAAAGCGGCCAGCCCGGTCCCCAGCTGAAGGGCGGCACCGGCGGCGAGCAGGACCATCGGCCAGCGAAGGCTCTTCCGTTTGGCGGAAACCTGCCGCGCTTCCAGCCACAGGGCGGCCCGCCAACAGAAGAGCACCGCCAACATGACACCGGCAAGTGCTCCGACCAGCGGTGTCGGATTCCGGCCGGTCAGGCCAAGCGACCTCCAGATCCAACCTGCAGACGGAATGCCTGTCTGTGCTACGCAGAGCAGCGACGCCGCGAACCAGGCGCCGCGACCCAGGTACCGCGAATAGAGAAGGCAGGCCACCAGCACTGCCGCCGCCACTCCCGCCAGCCCTGCTGCAGACTCGGCGGCGGCCCCAGTGGCGTGGAGAGCCGCCGTCGGATTGACGCCCGCACCATTCGGCGACGAAAAGTAGACGGCAAGCAGGCCACCCAGGCACAACGAGAGCGAAACCCCCACCCCTGCTCCGGCGAGAACCGCCGAACGTGAGCCCCCGGCCCGGCCCCCAGCGAACACCAGCAACAGCACGGCCATCAGACCTGCGGACAGCCCTGCACCGAGCCCGAAGGTCAGTTCGGGGAGCAGATCGGAGAGCCATCCCGCCACTGCGCTCCCCCATTCCGTCGCCTAACTCTGGGCCGATCATACGGGCCGGTAAAGCCCCCAGGTCAAGGGTTGTGTGGAATGTGACCGCCTGCGATGCCGCTCCCCATTGTGGACAATGCCCATTACAGGGACGAACTGACGCGCGTTGACCATCCGGATCCGGGAGAACTATCGTATTCAGGATATAAAAATTAATTTTCATCATACGAAATGCATGAATCAGAAAGAGGAGAACGTATGACCACCCAACTTGAGATCGGCCAGCAGGCGCCGGGGTTCAGCCTTGCGGATTCCACCGGGAAGCAGGTATCACTCGCAGACTTCGCCGGCCAGAACGTCGTCGTCTATTTCTACCCGAAAGCCGCAACTCCCGGCTGCACCACGGAGGCGTGCGACTTCCGTGACAGCCTGGACAGCCTCAACTCCGCAGGCTACCGCGTCGTTGGAATTTCACCTGACGCGCCGGAGCAACTCGCGGCATTCGCAGGTGACTTTGACCTGACCTACCCACTACTGGCGGACAAGGACCACGAGGTGGCCAGCCAGTGGGGCGCTTGGGGGGACAAGGTCGTCAACGGCCAAGCCATGCAAGGTGTGCTGCGCTCCACCATTGTGGTCGATGCGGAGGGAAAGGTGGCGCTGGCCGAATACAACGTCGCGGCCGACGGCCACGTGGCAGACCTGCGCAACCGGCTGGAAAGCATGTGACCTAGCCTTCAAACCGCAGCATCAGGCGCATGCCACCTCGGTGGCGTGCGTTTTTTGCAATCGTGGGTGGAACGAAAAAGATGTGCTTGCTTAGGGGTTGACAGCTCCCCTGTGATCGGCTTCACTATTACATATGCTGAAATAACAGTTCCACGATACGGAATAAAGATAGAGCGTTCCGTATAGCCGTACACCGTGGATGCCAGCATTGAACGAGGAACAGACAAGCAATGATGCTTGAGGAATTCAACAACGGAGACCGGACGTCCATTGTACCGGTTCTCCGCCCCTGTATTGACGTTCAACGTTGGATCGATCAGATCGCCGACGCCCGCCCCTTCGGCAGCGTGCAAGCCCTCACCGGGTTTGCCCGCGAAGCCGCTAACCCCTTCACCGAAGCCGAGATCGAAGCCGCCCTGGCCCACCATCCGCGGATCGGCGACAGGGCAGCCGGCCAAAGCACCGAGGCGAGCCTGTCGCGTTCCGAACAGGCCGGCGTCGACCCTTCCGACGCGGACATCACCGAGGCCCTGGCCGCAGGGAACCGCGCCTACGAGGAGAAGTTTGGCCGCGTCTTCCTGATCCGCGCCAAAGGGCGCAGCGCCGGGGACATCCTGGACGCGTTGAACGAACGCCTGGCACACTCCCCCGAGGAGGAAGCGCCCATAGTTGCCCAGCAACTCCGCGAGATAGCCATCCTGCGACTTGAAGGAGCCGTAACGCCATGACCATCTCCCACGTGACCACCCACATTCTGGATACCGCGGCCGGGAAACCTGCCGCAGGTGTCGCCGTCGAGCTCCACGCCCGCGACGGCGAGGCCTGGACCCAGATTGCGACGGGCACCACAGATGCTGACGGGCGGGTGAAAGACCTTGGCCCCGAGCAGCTGGCTGCCGGAACATACCGGCTGACCTTCGCTACCGGGGCCTACTTCGCCGGCATCGCTACGGACACCTTCTTCCCGGAGGTTTCGCTGACGTTTTCCGTCACGGAGATCGGCGAGCACTACCACGTGCCCCTGCTGATCAGTCCATTCGCCTTTTCAACCTACAGAGGAAGCTAATCATGACCGACAACAGCAAAATCATCCTCGGCGCCAACCAGTACGGTAAGGCTGAGGTCCGCCTGGTGAAGATCACCCGCAACACGGACCGCCACGAGATTGAGGACCTGAACGTCACGTCCCAGCTGCGCGGAGACTTCGAGGCCGCCCACCTGGCCGGGGACAACGGCCACGTGGTCGCGACCGACACGCAGAAGAACACCGTCTACGCCCTGGCCCGCGCCGGTGTCGGCTCCCCGGAGGAGTTCCTGCTCCGCCTCGGCGAGCACTTCACCTCCAGCTTCGACTGGGTGGACGGCGGGCGCTGGGAAGCGGAGTCCTACAGCTGGGACCGGATCCAGGCGCACGGCGCCCCGCACGACCACTCCTTTGTCCGCAACGGCCGCGAGATCCGCACGGCCGTGGTGACCAAGGATGGCGACAAGACCTACGTCATCGGCGGGCTGCGGGACCTGACGGTCCTCAAGTCCACCGAGTCCGGCTTTGTCGGCTACCCGAAGGACAAATACACCACATTGCAGGAGACCACCGACCGGATCCTGGCAACCGACGTCTCCGCACGCTGGCGCTACAACACCACGGACATGGACTTCAACAAGGCGTACGACGACGTCGCGGGCCTTTTGCTGGAGGGCTTCACGGAGAATTACTCCCATGCCCTCCAGCACACCCTGTTCTGCATGGGCCAGAAGGTTCTCCAGGCCCACCCGGAGATCGATGAGATCAAGTTCTCCATGCCGAACAAACACCATTTCCTCGTTGACCTCCAGCCCTTCGGGCTGGACAACCCCAACGAGGTGTTCTTCGCCGCAGACCGTCCGTACGGTCTGATCGAAGCGACCGTCGTGCGCGAAGACGCGTCCGACGCCGGCCGGGCCTGGGAAGGCATTGCCGGGTTCTGCTAAAAACCCCGGGTGGGCGGGGCTGCAACCCCGCCCACCCATCACCATGGCACACAAGCCACATGGCACAAGAAGGATACCAATGTCCAAACGAACCAGCGCCGCCAGCACCGTGGTAGCACAGCGGCCGGAAGACAAGAAACTGCCTGTTGGCAGCGCTTTTGCGTACGGGTTCCAGCACGTGCTGACCATGTACGGCGGCATCATTGCCGTACCCCTGATCATCGGCCAGGCCGCCGGCCTGACCTCCGCCGACGTCGGACTGCTCATCGCCGCCTGCCTCTTTATGGGGGGCCTGGCCACCCTGCTGCAGACCCTGGGCGTGCCGTTCTTCGGCTCCCAACTGCCACTGGTCCAGGGTACGTCCTTCGCCGGCGTGGCCACCATGCTGGCTATCCTGAACGGCGGGGGCGGCATCCAGTCGATCTTCGGAGCGGTCATTGTCGCATCCCTGATCGGCCTGGCGATCACACCGATCTTCTCCCGCATCATCAAGTTCTTCCCGCCGGTGGTCACCGGTACGGTGATCGCCACCATCGGGCTGACACTGATGCCCACGGCGGCCAGTTGGGCCATGGGCGGCAACAGCAAGGCTCCGGATTACGGGAGCATGGGGAACATCGGCCTGGCCGGGCTGACCCTGGTGATCGTGCTGCTGCTGAGCAAGGTGGGCAGCGGGGCCATCTCGCGGCTGTCCATCCTGCTGGCCATGATCATCGGCACCATCGTCGCCGTGTTCTTCGGCAAGGCCGACTTCTCCAAGGTGGGGACGGGCCCGATCGTTGCCTTCCCGTCGCCGTTCCACTTCGGTTTGCCGACGTTCCAGATCGCCGGGATCATTTCGATGATCATCGTGATCCTGGTGACGCTGGTGGAAACCTCCGCGGATATCCTGGCCGTGTCGGAGATCATCGGCACCAAGGTCGACTCCCGCCGCCTGGGCAACGGTCTGCGCGCTGATATGATCTCCAGTGCGGTTGCGCCGGTCTTCGGTTCCTTCCCGCAGACGGCGTTCGCGCAGAACGTCGGGCTGGTGGCCATCACGGGCATCAAGAGCCGTTTCGCGGTGAGCGCCAGCGGCATCATTCTGCTCCTGCTGGGCCTGCTGCCGGTGGTTGGGCGCGTTGTGGCGGCAGTTCCGACGGCGGTGCTTGGCGGGGCGGGCATCGTCCTGTTCGGCACGGTGGCAGCCAGCGGCATCCGCACTCTGTCCACGGTGAACTACAAGAACAACATGAACCTGATCATCGTCGCCACCTCCATCGGCTTCGGCGTGATCCCGATCGTGCAGCCGACCTTCTATAGCCACTTCCCCGCATGGTTCGGCACCATCTTCGACTCCGGCATCAGCTCGGCTGCGGTGATGGCGATTGTCCTGAACCTGGTGTTTAACCACTTCAAGGCCGGAACCCCGCAGAACCCGTCGGTGTTCGCCGCCGGGACCGACCGCCAGGTCCGCGCCGAGGTGCTCCAATGCCTGGAGCATGGCGACCGCTGCGAGGACGGCAAGCTCCTCGACGCGGACGGCAATGAGATCCCGGTGCTCAGCGAGCCGGCGCACTAGCTCGGCACCCTGTGCTGAGCGGTTACCGGCCGTAGCCGGTTACCGGCCGTAGCCGGTAACCGGCAATAAGCCCGTCAGGGGCAGGGCCTCCGTCCCCAGGATGGGAGGACCTGCCCTTTCGGTGCCGGGCTCCCGTCCCCAGGATGGGAGGGCCTGCCCTTTCGGTGCCGGGCTCCCCCATCCTGGGCTGGCTCAGGCGCCAGTAGTGCCCCCCAAACGTGCATGCGTTGCCTCCGTTGATGACAGTGCAAGCAATGCATGCGTGGTTCTGCGCGGGCCCACACCGCTGCCCCTGCCCTCAGTCGGGGCCAGAACGACATGAGGCTCAGCCTCGGCCGATGAACGGCATGCCAGCGGCGGTGAGCACCAGCGAGCCCACGTTGGCCGACGGCGGCAGCTGGGCCATCAGCAGCACCGCCCTGGCGGCTTCCTCCACCGGGAAGGTAGGCTCCTGCCGGCGGCTTCCGTCCGCCTGCAGGGCGCCGCTGCCGACGCCGACCTCGGTTATCAGCTCGGTGGCGGTGTTGCCGATGTCGATCTGCCCGCAGCTGATGCCGTAACCGCGGCCGTCGAGGTCGATCGACTTGGTCAGCCCGGTGATGGCATGTTTGCTGGTGGAATAGGCCACGGACAGCGGCCGGGGTGAGTGCGCGGAGATGGATCCGTTGTTGATGATCCGGCCTCCCTGCGGCGACTGTGCCTTCATTTGGCGCACGGCCGCCGCGGCGCAGAGCATGGCTCCGGTCAGGTTTACCGCGATCGTGGCTTCCCACTCCGCCAAGCTGATCTGGTCCACGGATGCGGCCGGCCCGAAGATGCCCGCATTGTTGAAGACGACGTCGACCCTCCCCCAGCGCTGGACGGCGTCGGCGAAGAGCCGAGCCACGTCGTCGGGCCTGGTGACGTCCGCAGCCACGACCAGCGCCAGCGGGTTCCCATCAGCCGTCTCCTCCAGCGTCCGGACGGTCCGCCCGGCCAGCACGACACGGAAACCGTGGGCCAGTAACGTTTTTGCGACGGCGCGCCCGATGCCTGAGCCGGCGCCGGTGACCACCGCCACCGGTCCCTCGCCGTCTTCCGCGGCCCGTGCAAAAGGGACCGGCGCCCGCTCGGGTCCTGCCTGATTGTCGGCCATGGCCGTACCTCCTGGATTTATCTGTTGGTCACATGCAGCGCTGAACGCTGATTGTGCTCTAGTATATGGAAAATAAG
>DASYGM010000240.1:0-15242 GCA_035999715.1 Micrococcaceae bacterium
TACGCCGTCACCGCCTGGCTGCCCAGTCTGCTCGCCGATGTCCAGCGCCAGTCTTCGGCAGCAGCCGGCGCTAGTTCATCACTCTTCCAGATCACCGCCGTCGCTGGCGCTCCGGGCGTTCCGGCGCTCGCCACCCGGCTCTCCCTGCCCACCATCGTGGCCACGGTCAGCTGCCTCTGGCTCGCCCTGCCGTCTGGCCTGATCCTGGGTTCCGGGCTCTGGCCCTTGAGGCTGACCCTGGGCGGAATCGCCCAAGGTGGCGGGGTAACCGTGATCTTTATCGCCGTGGTCCGCTTGGCCCGCAATGAGCCGGTCTCCGGGGCGGCAGAAGACGTGTTTGCTGACAGTTCGCGGTAAAGTGTCTGTATGCCTCGAATCGCCGCCCCGACCAACGCGGAGCAGCGTGAACAGACCCGGCGGAAGATCCTTGACGCCTTCGGTACGCTGCTCTTCACCCAGGGCCTGCCCGGCCTGACCATGACCGATGTTGCCCGCCAGGCCAGCGTCGGCCGCACTGCCGTCTACAACTACTTTGCGGACCTGGAACAGCTCCTGGTGGCCTACGCCTTCGATGAAACGGGACGCTTCCTCACGGACCTGAAAACGGAGCTGGACGCGCTGGAGAATCCGGTGGACCGGCTGGCCCTCTACGTCCGGGCCCAGATCCTGGACCTCTCGCGCCGGCACCTGCCGCCCGGTCCGGCCATGCGTTCGGTGCTCTCCGCGGATTCCTTCGCCAAACTGGCGGTCCACGTCGGTGATCTCAATTCGCTGCTGCAGGACATCCTGCACCAGGGCATGAAGCTGGGCTACCTGCCGGACGCGGACATCGAGGGCCTGGCCCAGCTGATCCACGGCTCCCTGACCGCGAGCGCCTCGCGCGGCGCGGGCCAGCAGAGCGCCGAGGAACTGGAGGCGCACATCGCCGGTACGGTGCACTTTATCCAGGCTGGCGTCGGCGCAAAGTTCGACGACGACGGGCGCCCCCTCCTTGCCTCCGCGCCACGCTGAGCCCCCACCGTCCCACGCCGTTACCCCCTCCCATTGAGAGTGGAGGTCTGCACCTAAAAGGGCGCTGCGAAGGGGCGTATCTCCACACTCAACGAAAGCCGCGCCGCGCCTTCGTCAGGGAGCCGGCGCCGCCGTCGTCGGACCACCCGGGGCCCCACCGGACGGACCACCCGGCGTCGGTGATGGGCTGAACCGCGGACACGACAGCTGGCCCGGCTTCTGGTCCACCTGCGCAGCCGGAACCAGGTCCTGGAACGCGCCGGTCAGGTAGACGTCCACCGTTGCGTCCGTGCGGGCGTCCTGGACATACTCCGTACCCGCAATGTTTCGCTGCACGCTGAAGGCCGCCGACTCCCCTGCCGGGCCGGACACGACCACCGCCGTGCCCTCATAGTCCGTGCTTTTGTTCGCAATCGTGTCAACGTTGAACCCGCGGCCCTTCAGCTGGGTGGCGACGGACCCAGCCAGCCCCTCGCGCCGGGTGCTGTTGTACACCTCCAGGTGGATGTCTTTATTGGCCGGGTAGTTGAACGTGGCGCCGGGGCAGGAGGGCGTGGGTGCCGACTTGCCCGCCGGAGCATGCAGCCTGATGGTGCCGTTGGAAATCATTACTGCCAGCACTATGCCGGCAATCACCAGGGCCGAGAGCACCGTCAGCGTCACGCCGTGGATGATCCGGTGCCGGAACTGGATGGGATCCTCCAGCCGCTCCTCACCCGTGAAAACCTGGCCCAGATCGTCCCCGCTGACCACATAGTGGCCGTGGTAGAGCGCTACGTCCTTGCTGCGGCGCAGCCGGTGCCGTTCCTGCTGCAGCCGCTGCTTCTCCTGCGCCCGGGCCAGCCTTTCCTGCAGCCGCGCCTGGCGCGCCCGCCGCTTCCTCAGCGCCTTGGGCGGCAGCGGAGGCCGGGGCGGGATGACCGATCTGGTGGGGTCCTCGCTCATCCGGGCTCCTGGATCATCGAAGGGGCCGTGGATCGGGCCGTCGGCTGGGTCATCGGTGCTCAGTCTCGGTGCTCAGTCATCGGGCACGTTCAGTCGTTGATGACCAGCACCCGGGCATGGAGAATCGTCCGCTGGTGCAGAGCCGTCCTCACCGCCCGGTGCAGCCCGTCCTCCAGGTACAACGTGTCTTTCCACTGCACCACGTGCGGGAACAGGTCCCCGAAAAAGGTCGAGTCCTCGGCCAGCAGAGCCTCCAGATCCAGCGTGGTCTTCGTCGTCACCAGTTCATCCAGGCGCACCTGCCGGGGAGGCACGGCGGCCCAGTCCTTGGGCGAAAGATAGCCATGGTCCGGGTACGGGCGTCCGTCGCCAACTGCTTTGAAGATCACCTGTCCAGCCTAAAGAAAAGCGCAGACCAATGGGAACTTATGAAGCATCCGCGCCGCGTGGCGTTGCCAAATGGTTACCCGCACGAAGCGGTGGGCAGCCCGGCTGGCCCCGGTTACCGGGATGGGGACGGGGATGGGAGTAGACGCCGGGGGCTCCGGCGGTCCTGCCGGGCACCGGAGCTGGGAGAATTGCCCCATGACAGTCGCCGCCCCCGCCCTTGCCCTCCTGCTCGACGTCGACGGCCCCGTGGCCAGTCCGCTCACCCGGATGGTGAAGCCGGGCATCATCGCCGACCTGGTGGCCCTTGGGGCGGCCGGCATCCCCATCATCTTCAACACCGGCCGCTCCGACACGTTCATCCGAGAACAGGTCATGGCGCCGATGCTCGCCGCGGGGATGCCGAAGGAAATGGTGGTGCACGCGATCTGCGAAAAAGGCGCGGTCTGGTTCAGCTTCACCTCCGAGGGCGCGGGACCCGTCAGGGTGGACCGCGAGCTGACGGTGCCGCAGACCTATGGGGACGACATCCGGCGGCTGGTCGCCGAGCACTTCGCGCACGTCATGTTCTTTGACGAAACCAAGCGTGCCATGGTCTCCGTGGAGCAGCGCGTAGATGTCCCCAATGAGGAATACCTGCGCGAACAGCCCCGCTTCGATACGCAGGCCCTTACACTCCTGGCCCGGCACGGTCTGCCGGTGGTGCTGCTGGACCACCACGCGCTGGTGGGCGGCTCGGTCAGCCAGCCTTCGGCCGCCGGAGAGGCGAGCGGGGATGCGGGCGAGATTCACCGCGGGGAGGCCGGCGCAGCAGACGACGACGGCCACGGCTTCCGCCTCGATCCCACCATCATCTCCACCGACATCGAATCGGTCCGCCTCGGCAAAGACCTAGGCGCCAGCCGCGCCGTCGAACTTCTGGCAGCGCAAGGCATCACGCCCCGCGCGTGGCGCACCGTCGGGGACTCGCGCACCGACTATGCGATGGCCGACTGGTTGCACCACAACGACCATCAGGTTGCGCACGTGGATGTGCGGCCAGCGGACGGCGTCCCGGTCAAGCCATACCGGATCCTGACCGCCGCAGACCTGGGCCTCGATGCCAGGACCATCCACGACGACGCCGGGGCGGCCTTCCTGCGCCGCTGGCTGGACACGGTGCTGGCCTGACTTCCGGCAGTACATGACTGCCGGCGGTATGACCGGAGGCGCCAGGGGAACCGGCCGACCGGACGTCAGGGGGAGAATGGAAACATGGCCAATCCCCTTAGAACCTGGCAACGTGAGCTCAAGCGCGCGCTGACCGGCGATCCGGAGTCCACGCCAGCCTGGGTCCTGGAACTGGCCCAGGGCGACGACGCCGGCTACTTCCAGCCCGGTTCTGCGGCCTGGGCGGTGAACGGTTCCATCTCAACCATCGTGGCCGGCATCCGCGCGCTGCTGATGCAGTCGCTCCATCCGGGAGCCCTGGCCGGCGTCCTGGATCATTCGCGTTTCCAGGCGGACCCGCTGGGCCGGCTGGCCGGCACCATCCGATGGATTTTCACCCTGACCTACGGCTCCACGGAGGCCGCCAAAGCCGCCTGCGGCTGGGTGATGCACCTGCACGAACACGTGCACGGACAGTACCTGGATTCCCACGGCGTCGAACGCGGCTACGCCGCAAATGATCCCGAACTGCTCCGCTGGATCCACATTGCCTTCACCGACGCGTTCCTGTCCACCCACAAAATCTGGGGCGGACCCATCCCCGGTGGCCCGGACGCCTATGTCCGCCAGTGGGCCCAGGCCGGGGAACTGATGTCCGTCCGGGATGCGCCGCGCAGCGAGGCCCGGATGCGGCAGATGATGGACCGCTGGTACGACGACGGCGTTCTCAAGTACGATGCGCGGGTCGCCGAAACGGTGGCCTTCATCCGGAATCCGCCGCTGCACCCGCTGCTGAAACCCGGCTACCGCGTGCTCTTTGCCGCCGCCGTCGCCACCCTGGAGCCGAAATACCGGGACATGCTCCGGCTACGCAAGGCGCACCTGGGCCCCCTGCCGCTGCCCACCGTAGCGGTGACCCGGGCCGCACTGGCCATTATCCGGCTGGCACTTGGCAGGACCGGCCCCAGTGAACTGGCCGCCCGCCGGAGACTGGCCCGGCTCGGCCTGCTGCCCGCCTCCTGACCATCGGGATGGCTCTTCGGCAAATCCATGACCGGTGGACGGCGGAAGCGGCCGCTGGACCGCGCTGACGGCCGAGCACATCGACGGCGGCCCGCACCTAGCGGAACGAAAAGGGCCCCCTCCAAGGAGGGGGCCGATCGCGGAGAATGGGGGATTTGAACCCCCGAGGGCGTTAACCCAACACGCGTTCCAGGCGTGCGCCATAGGCCGCTAGGCGAATTCTCCAGTGTTGCCCATAGTGAGTATTGGCTCGCAATAAGCAGGTTCTAGGATACCCGTTTGGGGCTCGTTGTTCCTAATCGTGCAATGAAAAGGCGAGGGACGGCAGGGCCCGTTCATACCCTGCCGTCCCTCTGGAGCGGTCTTCGGAAGGAGAGACCGGCTCAGGACCCGGACGCCTGCGGGGGGACAGGCGCCGGGAAGCCAAACAATTTATGACAATATTGTCATTCCCTTATGACAAAACTATCAACCACATTCGGCAAAATGTCCAGCAGGCTGATGAATATTTCGAATCCGGCCTTTGAATTTTTCGAATCGCGCCTTCCGGAGCGGAGCCGGCGGACAAGCAAGTTCCCGGCCCACCTCCGCCGGCAGGCCCGTGAAGGCGCGCCCCAATCTTCGGGTAAACTGGTCTCCGGCCCCTCATGTGGCGTCATCCTGTGAACTCCCCCAGGACCGGAAGGTAGCAAGGGTAAGCGGGCTCTGGCGGGTGCATGAGGGGTCTTTTTACGTTTTGTCCCCCGTCGCCTTTGAGGGCATACAGAATGTCAGTACCACCAGATAGGGTTTCTTCTGTGACCGCACCCACCGCTCTTTACCGCCGCTACCGTCCGGATTCGTTCGCTGACGTCATCGGCCAGGAGCACGTCACCGATCCGCTGATGGCGGCGCTGCAGAAAAACCGCGTCAACCACGCCTACCTCTTCTCCGGCCCGCGCGGGTGCGGCAAGACCACCTCAGCGCGCATCCTGGCCCGCTGCCTCAACTGCGCGCAGGGCCCCACTGCCACCCCGTGCGGGCAGTGTGAGAGTTGCATCGAACTGGCCCGGGGCGGCTCCGGCTCCCTGGACGTGATCGAGATCGACGCAGCCAGTCACGGCGGCGTGGACGACGCCCGGGATCTGCGCGAGCGCGCCACCTTTGCCCCGGTGCGCGACAGATACAAGATCTTCATCATCGACGAGGCCCATATGGTGACCTCGGCAGGCTTCAATGCGCTGTTGAAGATCGTCGAGGAACCGCCGGAGCACATCAAGTTCATTTTCGCCACCACCGAGCCGGACAAGGTGATCGGCACCATCCGCTCCCGCACACACCATTACCCCTTCCGGCTGGTGCCGCCGGAGCCGCTGATGGCCTATCTGGGGCAGCTCTGCGAGCAGGAGAACGTGCCCGTGGCCCCGGGCGTGCTCTCGCTGGTGATCCGGGCCGGCGCCGGTTCCGTCCGGGATTCGCTCTCGGTCCTGGACCAGCTCATGGCGGGCGCCGGTCCCGCCGGCCTGGACTATGAGCTGGCCGTCTCGCTGCTGGGCTACACGCACGCGTCCCTGCTGGACGATGTGGTGGAGGCCCTGGCCGCCGCCGATGCCGGCACCGTCTTCAAGGCTGTGGACCGGGTGATCCAGACCGGCCACGACCCCCGGCGTTTCGTTGAGGACCTGCTGGAGCGGTTCCGCGACCTGATCATCGTCCAGGCCATGCCGGAGAGTGCCCACGCCATCCTGCGCGGCATGCCGGAGGACCAGATCTCACGGATGCAGACCCAGGCCACCCAACTCGGTGCCGCGGAGCTCTCCCGCGCGGCGGATGTGACAAACAGTGCGCTGACGGAAATGACCGGCGCCACCTCGCCCAGACTGCATCTGGAGTTGCTCAGTGCCAGGCTGCTGCTGCCCGGGGCCGATAAGTCGGAACGGGGCATGGCGACGCGGTTGGACCGGATCGAGCGCCGGCTCAGTTACGGTGTAGCGGAGCCGGCAGCGCCGGCCGGAGATTTGCCTGAGGCACGGGTTCCGGCGGCGCCGGAAGGCCCGACGACGCCGGCCCCCACTCCGGCGGGACCCACGGCTTCGCAGGTGCCACAGTCTGCGGAGCCATCGGTCGCTGCAGTATCTGCACCCCCTTCCGACCCCTCGGAGCGGGCCCAGATGGGCCGACCGCGGGTCAGCACCAACGACTGGCCCGTCGACGAGCCGGCGGAGCGAACCGCTGACACCCGACCGGCTACCGTCGTCAGCGCGGCGCCAAAGCAGGGCGGTCCCGATCACGGCGGTCCTGACCGCCGCCGCCCGGCGGAGGTTACCCCGAATCAAGCCGCTCCGGTGCAGTCAGGCGCAGCCGGCAGCGGGGTCGAGGTTCTTCGCCGCGCCTGGCCGGAGATCCTGGAAAACCTCGCGAAGGTCAAGCGGAGCAGTTGGGCACTGGTGGCCCCCAATGCCACGCCGCAAAGCTTTGACGGGGATTTCCTGCAACTGTCCTTCAGCACGGAGGGCCTCGCGGGGGCCTTCAGCCGCGGCGACCATGCGGATAACCTGCGCTCCGCCATCAACAAGACACTGGGTATCAGCTGCCGCGTCAACCCGGTCGTCGGAGGCTCCTCCGCCGCCAGTTCGAGCGCTGAACCCGGCCCAAAAGCACCGGCTGACCGGGCTTTCCCGGGGACAGCTGCCGCAGCGGAGACGGCAACTCCACAGGCGAGCACACAAGCAACCGCACAAGCAGCTCCCCGCACCACAACTCCGACGGCTCCCCCGGTGCCGGCGGCCGCGCGGACGCAGCCAGGGGCTCCAGAAGGCTCGGCGAGCTCCGGCCAGGAGGAGCCGCCCTATCCGGACGAGGAACCGCCGGACGACTGGGACGCTCCCCCACCGGAATCCCCCTACCCTTCCGGACCCGACCGTGGCATGTCATCCCATGGCACGCCGGCCCGTGGCACAGCGGTTCGCGACACACCGTCGCGTCCCGCCCAAAGCCGGGGCACGCAGCCGGCTCCGGTCGAGCCGGGCTGGGGACCCATCGCCGATGCACCTGACTGGGCGACCGCCGGACCCGCAAGTCCTGCAGTCCCTACCGCTTCCGTTGCCCCTGGCACACCGTCGTCGGGCACGCCGTCGTCGGACGCTCCATCCTCGGAAGCTCCCGCGCCGAAGAGGATGAGCCTTTACGAGCGGCTCAAGAACAGCCCCGAGGCGCAGGCGGGGCGGGTGTCGGCGCCGGAGCACAAAGTAGACTTGCCGTACGTCGAGGACATCCCGAGTGCGGATGACGAGACCATCGAGGAGTCCGGGCTGGTAGGCCGGGCCGCTGTGGAGCGGATCCTGGGCGGCCGGCTCATTGAGGAACGGGCCGTCGGGGGTTCGTAGCGCCCCCAAAGGCCTCCATTAATCTGCGCGCGTCAGCAGGGCCGCGCCACCACGGCATGAGAACAACAGGACGAGGCAAGCGTGTACGAGGGAGCAGTTCAGGAGCTCATTGACGAGCTGGGACGCCTGCCGGGGATCGGCCCCAAATCCGCCCAGCGGCTGGCCTTCCACATCCTCGAGGCGGACCCCGAGGACATGAAGCGGCTGGTCAGCGCACTGGTCACCGTCAAGGAGCGGGTCAGGTTCTGTTCCATCTGCGGCAATGTTTCGGAGCAGGAGACCTGCAATATCTGCCGGGATGCGCGCCGGGACCCGACCATCATCTGCGTGGTGGAGGAATCCAAGGACGTGCTGGCGGTGGAGCGCACACGCTCCTTCCGGGGCCGCTACCATGTCCTGGGCGGGGCCATAAACCCGATTGCCGGCGTCGGTCCCGAGCAACTGCGCATCCGCGAGCTGCTCACACGGCTCAATGACAGCCAGATCGAGGAAATCATCCTCGCCACGGACCCCAATCTTGAGGGCGAAGCGACAGCCACCTACCTGGCCCGGATGCTCAAGACGATCGGCATCTCCGTCACCCGCCTGGCTTCCGGGCTGCCGGTGGGCGGTGACCTTGAATACGCCGACGAGGTCACGCTGGGCCGGGCCTTCGAGGGCAGGCGCAGCGCCATCGGCTGACCCCTCCCCTCTGGCCCATCGAGCCGGCCGGTCAGGCGATCCGGGTTCCGCGCGCGAGCCTGCGTGACGGCGTCCGGAGCGACCGCCAGCCCAGCGACATCAGCCCGCCGGCCAGGAGGATCTGCAGGGCAAGCCCCAGCGGCCACATCGGCGTGGACTGGGTCAGATAGCGCGGCTGGACCTTCCCGTTGGCGCACGGGTAGGTTCCCTCCGGTCCTGCCAGGGCCCCCCGGGCTCCCTGGCTGATGGTCTCCAGCATCCCGCCCGAATAAGACATGCCAGCCTGGGTGTCGTTCGGGGAAGGGTAGGGAATAGCGCCGGCGACCACAACATAGGGGTTGAGGCTGAGCAGCCACGCGACGCGTTCGGTGCGCGGCACACGCTGTTCCACGAGCGGGCCCTGGCAGACGTACTCCGGGGCGGAGCCGCCGGAACCGGTCGAGCCATCCTGCCCGGAATAGGGCATCGAAGAGTTATAGACGGCATTGTTTGCCTTCACCGTACCCAACGACGCTCCCACCCCCAGGCCAAAGGCAATGACGGTTCCCACCACCAGTGCTGCGACCGTCAGATAGCTGATCACAATCGAGAACAGCGGACGGTTGGCCAGTGCCGAGATGCCCACGCCGATGCCGCACACGACGCCGAGTTCCAGCGCCAGCATCAGCAGGGCCACCAGGATATGGCCCGCGGTCATGCCACCCTGCAGCACGCCGAAAATCAGGAACGGCAGGCTGGTCACCAGAAAGCCCAGGGCCGCGATCCAGGAGGCAAGGAACTTTCCCCAGAGGATCTGTCCCGGTGTCAGCAGCGTTACCTGCAGGATGGCCAGGGTGCCGCCGGCCCGGTCGCCGTTGACGGCGTTGGCAGAGAGCGCCGGGGCAACCAGCAGGCCGAACAGCAGGACAAAGGCCACCACGATCTCAAAGATCATGGAACCCGCGCTGCCCACCGTCCCGTTGGTGTTTTCCGCATAGACACGGGAGGCGTTCCAGCTGGACCAGGTCAGCAGGGTGACAAAGCCGATGACCACAAACCAGATCCCCAGCATGATGTACCAGCCGCGGGCCCGCAGCCGCTGGCGCAGTTCCAGTCCCATAACATTGCCCACAGCGTGCAGGTAGCCGCCGCGTCCGGCCCGCCCGGCGCCAGCCGGTGCTTCCTCCGTGATGCTCATCGATGCTCCGTTTCAAGGCTCAGGTAGGTTTCTTCGAGCGCTCCGGCGGCGGGCGCGAAGGCAGTGATTTCCACGTCGGCGAGAACCAGTTCGCGCAGCAGCCGGGCGGCGTCCGCATCGTTGGAAAGTGCCAGCGTCACTGAGGCGCGGCGTCCGGTCTCCCGGCGGTACCCCAGGCCAAGCTGCTCAAGTTTGGCGGTCAGCTGGTCCATGTCCGCGGCTGTGAGCGCGTAGCGCCTGCCCTGCGACGCGGCCTCCGCAAGCGTCTGTCGTTTAACGGAGCGTGCCTGGTTGACGAAGACCGCCCCATCGGCGATCTCATCCAGTTCGGAGAGCACGTGGGAGGAGACGACGACGGCCTTACCTTCCGCGGCCAGCCGGCGCAGCAGGTTCCGCAGGTCGACGCGGGCGCCGGGGTCCAATCCGGAGGCCGGCTCATCGAGCAGCAGCACCCCCGGGTCGTGGATGAGCGCCCGTGCCAGGCTGAGCCGTTGCTGTTGTCCACGCGAGAACACGCGGGCGGGCTGGTCCGCCAGGTCATGCAGATGCACTAAATCCAGCAGTTCGGCCACCCGTTCTGCCAGCCGGTCCTGCGGCATCCGGTAGAACCTGCCCATCACGGTCAGGATCTCCCGGGCCGTCAGGGATTCCCAAACGCCCAGCGTGTCCGGCATCCAGCCGATGTTCAGCCGTGCGGTTGCCGGATCAGCAACGGGGTCCGCCCCGAAGATCCGTACACTTCCGGTATCCGGAGCCAGCAGGGATGCCAGGATCAGCAGCAAGGTGGTTTTGCCGGCGCCGTTGGGCCCAATCAGGGCAGTGACCTGGCCGGCGGGGGCGCTGAAGTCGATGCTCTCAATGGCCCGTACCGGGCCAAAGCTGCGGGAGATGCCGCTGGCGACAATGCCGCCCCGGGCGCCGCCGTCGTCGTTCCCCTGCTCCTGGACAGGTCCTGCAAACCCAGCCGGCATGGCCGCCCTTTCCCCCAAAAAGCATGTCACCGTGACTCCGCCATCCTAGGGGCGCCTTCGGTCGAAGGCAACGGGCGGGCAGAACCGTTCTGCTCACCGAGTCCGGCGTTCCGGTGAGCAGGAACAGGACCTGCTCAGCGAGGTCCGGTCCTGGCTGAGCAGTTCCGTACCCGGTCCGCCGGGGTCATGATTCGGCATGAATTCCGCTCCGGGGACCGTCCGGGGATAAACTGGCCCAGCCGCCACGTGTGCCCCAGGCGCCGTATGGCCCGTCAGGAACCGGCCCTGGCAGCAGAGAAAATCCAGGAGATCACCAGTTGTTTGTCGAGGGTTGCCGATGAGTGGGCACGCATGAGTTTGATTATTCAGAAGTACGGCGGCTCTTCGGTTGCCGACGCCGCCGGGATCAAACGGGTGGCGCGCCGGGTGGTGGCGACGCAGCAGGCCGGCAATGAGGTAGTCGTGGTGGTCTCGGCCATGGGCGACACCACGGACGAGCTGCTGGACCTGGCAGCGGAGGTTGCCCAGCAGCCGCCGGCCCGTGAGCTGGACATGCTGATGACCGCCGGCGAGCGGATTTCGATGGCGCTGCTGGCCATGGCCATTAGCAGCCAGGGCGCCGTGGCGCAGTCCTTCACCGGCAGCCAGGCGGGCATGATCACGGACGGGATCCACGGCAAGGCCCGGATCATCGACGTGGACCCGCACCGCGTCCGCACCGCGCTGGACAAGGGCAACATTGCCATCGTGGCCGGCTTCCAGGGCATGAGCCGGCAGACGAACGAGATCACCACGATGGGCCGCGGCGGCTCGGACACCACCGCCGTCGCCCTGGCCGCCGCGCTGGAGGCGGATGTCTGCGAGATCTACACCGACGTCGACGGCGTCTACACGGCGGATCCGCGCGTGGTGCCGAGTGCGCAGAAAATCAACACGATCTCCAGCGAGGAAATGCTGGAGATGGCCGCCTCCGGAGCAAAAATCCTGCACCTGCGTTCTGTCGAGTACGCCCGCCGCTTCGGGCTGCCGATCCACGTCCGGTCCTCGTTCAGCGACCATGAGGGCACCTGGGTGATGCCCAGTCCCGATGACAAAATCAAGATCTCAGAGGGAGTTGCCTTGGAGCAGCCAATCATCTCCGGCGTTGCGCACGACCGGTCCGAAGGCAAGGTCACCGTCGTCGGCGTTCCGGATATCCCCGGCAAGGCGGCGGAGATTTTCGGCATCATTGCCGGCGCGCATTCCAACATCGACATGATTGTGCAGAACATCTCCACGCACGGGTCCGGGAAGACGGACATCTCCTTCACGCTACCCATGGTGGAGGGCGCGGAGGCCCTGTCTGCATTGCGTGCTTCCCAGCCGAGTGTGGGCTTTGAATCGCTGATCTACGACGACAAGATCGGCAAGCTCTCGCTGATCGGCGCCGGCATGCGGTCCCATCCGGGCGTGTCCTTTAAGTTCTTCAAGGCGCTTTCCGACGCGGGCATCAACATCGACCTGATCTCCACCTCCGAGATCCGCATTTCCGTGGTGACGCGGGCGGATCTGCTGGACAAGGCGGTGCGGGCGGTGCACCGGGCCTTTGACCTCGACGGCGAGGACCAGGCTACGGTTTACGGCGGCACCGGCCGCTGAGCATAGGAGTTCCGGCCGCGGATTGCGCGGCCGGAACCGAAGTGAAGTGCCTGGTTAGGCGATGTGCGGCTTACGCACGCCGTAGTGGTGCCCTTCGGAATCGGTTTCGACATCGAATTGCGCCAGGTCATCTTCGGAGGCGTGTTCAAAGTCGTCGTGCCGGTGTATCACGGGCGTCCCTTCACCGATGTGGTCGGCGGGACCAAAGACCTGCTGCAGATGGTCCGTCGCGTTCATGAATTTATCCACCAGCCGTTTATGCGCTGCGGGATCATGCCCGGCCGGGTCATGCTCGATCTTCTTGTTCTCAGCCACTTTCTACACCTCCCTTCCTGCAGAAATGGGTCAGTGCTCCAGTAACGCTCATTTTACGCCCGGCGGCGGGCAAAAGCCTCAGCGCAGGGACTTATCCTCAGTGTCTTTGGGGACCACGTAGGTGCTGCCATCCGGGCGGCGGAGGGTTGTCCACTGCTGGGCCTCGGCCCGGCGCTGTTCCAGCAGCACCTTGTTGGCGTCCGTCATTTCGTGGTCCAGCGGACTGCGGCTGGCGGAGCCGAGAATCAGGCGCCACCGGCCGGTGGCCCTCATGAATTTATCTACGAAGCGCTCCTGCGCCATATCTTCCCCTCAATTCAGGATCTTTCCCCACATCAGGCAGTACCATCATGAAAGAATAGTACACTCATAATTAGCCCACTAACTATTTACGCACCACTTCCGAAGGACCTCGATGCCGCAGGCGGACCGCCAACCAGAAGACCATGATGACCTGCTGCTGGAGCGCCAGCTGTGCTTTGCGCTCAGCGTGGCATCCCGGAGCGTAGTGGCCGCTTACCGCCCTGTGCTGTCGCCACTGGGTCTGACCCATCCCCAGTACCTGGTCATGCTGGCGCTGTGGGAACGCAGCCCCCGCACCGTCAAGGACATTAGCGCCGCCCTGCTGCTGGAACCGGCCACCCTGTCGCCGCTGCTCAAGCGGCTGGCGGCTGCGGGCCTGGTCAGCCGGGCCAGGGCGGCCGACGACGAGCGGGCCCTGGCGATTGAACTTACCGCCGCGGGCCTGGACCTCCGCCAGCAGGCCTTGGCAGTCCCCGGGACGATGATGGACCGGCTGGGGCTGACGCGGGCCGACGCCCAGTCCCTGCACGCCGCGATGACCCAGCTCATCACTGCCGCCAGGCCCCCTGCCACCGTGGGTTCGGCGATAATGGAAGGATGACCGGCGCCCATCCCCAGCTTCAGCTGCTTCCGCCGCAGGAGTGGACGGATCGCCAGCAGGCGCACCAACAGCGGGTCGCGCGTTTCGCCGAGCCATATCTGGAGCGCCGTTCCGCGGGCCGCAAGCACCCGGTGGAGGACTTCCTCTTCACCTACTACAACCACAAGCCCGGAGCGTTGCGTCGCTGGCATCCGGGGGCCGGAACCGTGCTCACCGGCGATCAGGCGCAGGACCGGCTGGACTGGAAGTACTACCGCAACGCGGACTCTCTGGAGCGCCGCAGCCTGGGCCTGGGCGCCGAGGAGCCCGCCGTCGTCGTCGACGCCCAACGCTTTGGCGCCGAACGCCGCGGCGCCGTCGACTTTGCCCGCATCATCCTGGCAGGCACCGCCACCCGACCCGCCCAGTTCGGCTGCTTTGGCCTGCACGAATGGGCCATGGTATACCGGCAGGACGCGGCCGAGGTCCGGCATGAGTACCTGGAACTGCGGCTCGGCTCCGCGGCGACGGACCAGGTGGTCCGGGCAAACAGGATCCGCTGCTCGCACATTGACGCCTTCCGCTTCTACACACCCGAGGCTGTCCCGCTCAACGAACTGCGGCCGACTCGGGAGAACCAGCGGGACCTGGAACAGCCGGGCTGCCTGCACGCCAACATGGACCTGTACAAATGGGCCTACAAGCTCTCCCCCGCCCTGCCCAGCGAGCTACTGATGGACTGTTTTGAGCTCTCCTGGCGGATCCGGGAAATGGATATGCGCGCCTCGCCCTACGATCTGGAAGCGTGGGGCTATCAGCCGATCGCCATCGAGACCCCCGCTGGCAAGGCCGAGTACGTAACCGGGCAGCGCCGCTTCAGCGAACTGGCGGCCACACTGCGGGGACGGCTGCTGCAGGCCGTCGAATCGCTGCCAGCTCCGCAGTAGGCTGGAGGAACACCGCAGGACTGAGGGCGCCCGAAGCTTGAGGGACACCGCAGACTTGAGGCACACCGCTGACAAGGAGTGTCTGATGGGAAAGATCCACCTTCGCGTGCCACTGCTGGCAGCCGTGGTGCTTATCGGCCTGAGCGCCTGCTCCAGCGGTCCCGCCGGTCCATCCGGATCGCCGACGCCCGGGACCTCCGGTGGGGCCACGCCGTCCTCCTCGGCTGCCGGGCCAGGCACTACCGGTGGCCCGCACACCGATCTGACCATCGAGATCCGGGACAGTCCCAGCGCGGTGCCCACCACCTACACGCTGGTCTGCGACGGCACGTCCCCGAGCCCCAGTTCCACGGTCGCCGACCCGGCGGCCGCCTGCGCTGCGCTGGAAAAGTACGGAGCGGCAGCCTTTGCCCCGCCAACCCTCGGATCACGGAAATGCACCGCGCAGTACGCATCGTCCAGGGTGGCGACGGTCAAGGGCATCTTCCACGGCGCCGACGTCCTTGCCAACTTCAGCCAGACGGATGGCTGCCGGATTGCAACATGGAACAGCCTGGCACCCCTGTTCGGCGGCCCGGCCGGCGTCCTCTAAGGCCGCACCGGCAACAGCTTCGGCGCTCCTGGGCCGAGATGGCAGCAAATGTGACCTGAAGCACTCAAGGTCACATTTGCTGCCGGTTCGCCCGGGCTTATTTGGAGCCGAAAGGCGTCACTTGGAAGTCCCCGAAGGACACCTGCTTGCCCTGTGAA
>DASYGM010000003.1:0-1713 GCA_035999715.1 Micrococcaceae bacterium
TGGCTGATCGGGACGCGCACGGGTGCCTGCCAGAACTGGGCAGTTCCGGTACGCGCAACGGAGATGCCCACGGAAGCGAAGGCCTGCAGGACCAGTCCGGAGCAGTCGAACGCCGTCGGACCCGTGGCCCCGTACACATAAGGACCGCCGACCTTAGACATCGCGTAGCTGACCATGCCCGCGATGCCTGATCCGTTCGACGGCGGCGGAGGCTGCTGGACCGGCGGGGCCGGAGGCTGCTGCACCGGCGGCGTCACGGGAGCCGGATCCGCAACCGGAGGCGCCGGGTTACTGGCTGCGGGGGGAGCCGGGGTGTTCACTACCGGCGCAGTGCTGCCGCCGCCCTGGCTGCCGCTCGGCTGGCTGTTGCCGCTACTCGCCTGACCGCCGCTGCTCGCGGCAGCAACGCCCGGCGGAGCGCTCGGGACGGGCCGATTCGCGGAGGCGGCCACGACGGCGGCCAGCTGGGCCTGTTCTTTCTGCTGCTCAAGGGCGGTCACCCGGGCGTCTTCGAGCGCCGTCGTCGTGTTGTGCAGCGACGCCAGTTGGCCGATCAGCGTGGTCCGCTGGGCCGCATTGTCCGTGAGGACCTTGTTCTGGGCGTCGTTGGCAGCAGTTGCGGTGTTCCGGGCATCATCGGCGGCCCTAGCGGCGTCCGCAGCGGCCCCGCTGGCCTGGTCAGCCTGGTCCCGCAGCGACTTGGCGGCCGCAGCAGCCGATTCTGCATTCTCGAACGTCCTGCTGCGGTTCTGGCCCAGGGCCATCAGCGTCGATGCCTGATACAGTGCGTCGGTCGAGGCGGCGCCGGTGAGCATGGACTGCACGCTGGGCGTCATGCCCCCGTTCTTGTACAGATCACCTGCCAGCTGGCCCACCTGGATCTTGGCCTTGCCGTAGGTCCTGGTGGCGGCGTCCGCCTGGGCCTGCGTCGCTGCGGCTGCGTCCCTGCGCTTCTGAAGGGTGATCAGCGCGTTGGTGTAGCCGTCGTTCGCCCGCATGGAGGCCGTCGTCGTGGTCTGCAGGTTCTTTGTCGCGTCATCCAGCAGGGCCTCGATCTTGCCCACCTCGGTGGAGGTGCTCGACTCATTCGCTTTCGCCGCGGCAATCTCCTCCGGCGTCGGAACTTGGGGGCTGGCCGGAAGTGCGGCGAAGCTGGGCGCCAGCGGGCGAGCCGGCTCGGAGGCCTGCGCCGGCGCAAGGAAAGAGCCTGCCAGCAGAGCGGCGGTAGCGGCTATCGCGGTTCCGCGCGCCAAGGTCCGCAGGTGGCCGGTCGACGGCGCAGGGCGCTGTTGCACGGAGTCCGGTGGGCAACGCGGAGCCAAAGTCATTCCATAACCTCACTAAGTCCGGCGCGTGAAGGCACTCATGCGCAGAGGTCTGCACATGGCCGATCTGTCGATCGAGGTGGCTGGTTTGACGGTTTGGCCCCGTCGGTCAGACGGTGTCAAAGCAAAAATAGCCGGACTGCATTCACACAGGAGTCTGAGGCTACTTGCACAAGTGTCACTTTTGCAACACTGATCACATGAATAACATAAACAACAACGGTGTCATTCCGTACCATTTGTATCGGCGTGTCGGCAGACGGGGTGAATCCCGTGGCGGGAACAGGAGCCCCTATCCCCAGCCCAATTCGTGCAGCCGGGCGTCATCAATCCCGAAGTGGTGCGCAATTTCGTGGACCACGGTGACCAGGATTTCCTGAATCACCTC
>DASYGM010000035.1:0-3951 GCA_035999715.1 Micrococcaceae bacterium
CGACAATGGCCACCATCGATGGGCTCCTGGGCGAGGGCATCACCCGGGAATTCCTCTCCTGCCAGCCACCCACCCAGTCTCCCATTGATTCCCCCTGGTTCTCAGCAATGAAGGGGGCGCTGCTGCGGCACGATCCGGACGCCGTCGTCGTACCGTTGTGCCTGGGCGGAGGCACCGATGCCAAGGCCTTCGCCCCGCTTGGGATTTCCTGTTACGGCTTCTCTCCGCTGGGGGCGGATCCGGACGGGCGGTCCCATCAGGGTGTCCACGGAGTTGACGAACGGATTCCGGTTGCCAGCGTCCGTGCCGGCCAGATGATCCTGCACGACTTCCTCAGCACGGTGTAGGGACCATCCCCGATGAACGGCCGCGCGCGTCCCGAGGAGCAAATGATGACCGGGCTGATGAGCGTGTTGGCCGGCCGGATGGCCAAGGGACTGGCGCCGGCCCTGGCGCTGGCAATCTTTGACCGCGGCCGGATTGTGCAGCGTGGCCTGCTGGGAAGCGTGGACGGGCGGGGAAAACCGCCGCGGGTGGACACCGCCTTCCGGATCGCTTCCTGCACCAAGTCATTCACCGCCGCCGCGGTGCTGCTGCTGCGCGAGAGAGGGCTCCTGGCCCTCGACGACGACGTTGCCCGCTACGTTCCGGGTCTGCGGGTGTTCGGCCCCGGCGGCGATGCGCGCCACGACTTCCGCCCCAGCATCCGGCACCTGCTGACCATGTCCGCCGGTCTGCCCACCGACGATCCCTGGGCGGACCGCCAGGAAAGCCTGTCCAACGGAGCATTCGGATCACTGCTGGCTGCGGGCATCCGGCTGGTGAGGGCGCCCGGAACGGGCTACGAGTACTCCAACCTGGGCTATGCCTTGCTGGGCCAGGTCATCGAGGCGGCCTCCGGACATGCCTACGTCGACTTCATCCGCACCGAGTTGCTGGAACCCCTGGGCCTCTCGGCCACCGGCTTCGACTCCACCGTCCCTGCCCCCGGGGGAGTGGCCGCCGGTTGCCGCCGCGACGGTACAACCTGGGAACGGCTGCCGTTCAGCAGCCCCGGGGCGTTCTCCGCCATCGGCGGCCTCTTCAGCACCCTGGTGGACCTTGGCCGGTGGGCCGCCTGGCTGGCTGACGGATTCGGAACCACCGAGGAGGCGGACATCGCACCGCTGAGCCGGCCGGTCCGGCGTGAAATGCAGCAGATTCATTGCCGGATTCCGTCCGAACCGGGCCATCCCGAAGGCCGGGTGACCGGCTATGGTTACGGGCTGGTGGTCCACAACGATCCACGCGGGGTGGTGGTGGGCCATGCCGGCGGCTACCCCGGCTTCAGCGCCTACATGCGCTGGCATCCCGCCACCGGCGCCGCCGTCGTCGGCTTTGAAAATGCCAGCTACTCGGGAGTCGGAAACCTGGTCCGGGATGTGCTGGACCACGTGCTGGACGGCGCGCCGGCAAGCACGAAGCCGGAGCCCAGACTTGACCGGCACGCGGAACCGCCGGCCGAGGCACCCCCGGAAGGGCGCGCTGCCCCGATGACGGCGTGGCCGGAGCTGCTGGCAGCCCGCTCCGTCGTCGAGCGGCTTGTCCGGAACTGGGACGACGCCCTGGCACGTTCGATTTTTGCCGACAACGTTGAGCTGGATACATCCCTGGCGCAACGGCGGGAGCGGCTCGGGGCGGAACTGGCGGTCTGTGGTCCGGTCCTGCCGCTGGAAGGAACAGCCGGCAGCAGCGCCACCGCCGCTCAGCTGGCGTGGACGATGCCCGCTGTTCGCGGCGGTCTGAACTGCTTCATCTCGCTGAGCCCCCTGCACAACCCCAGGGTCCAGAGCCTGGACTTCGCGGCCGTGGCCGACGTGGCCTCGTTTCGACAAGCGGCAGCTGCCTCGTGATCGATCTTCCGGCCCGCGGCGAGGTGTGGCACGCCCTCAATCGGCCCGGATCGCGGAGTCAAGGTGGCCGCCGTGCTGGCGGAGGGCGGCGGCTGCCTTGTCCGGGGACAGCCCGGTCATAATCACCAGGATCGCCGCCTTCACCGATCCGCCGACGGAATCAAGGGTGGAAGCTGCGGTTGCCGGATCGGTGCCGGTGGCCCGGATGACCGTGCCTTCGCTGCGTACTCTGAGCTTCTCGTTTGTGGCGCGCAGATCCACCATCAGGTTCTGGTAGGTCTTGCCCAGCCGGACCATGGTGATGGTGCTGATCATGTTCAGGACAAGCTTTTGGCTTGTGCCGGCCTTCAGCCGAGTGGATCCGGTGAGGAACTCGGGGCCAACCTCGATCTCCAGGGCAATATCTGCCGCACGTCCCAGCGGCGAGCCCGTGTTGCTGGCGAAGCCGACGGTCAATGCGCCCGCGGCCGCCGCAGCCTGCACGGCCGCCAGAACGTAGGGGGTCCGGCCGGAAGCCGAGATCCCGATCACGGAGTCCCGATCGGTTAAGTCAAGGACGGCCATATCCGCCGCCCCTGCGGAGGCATCATCCTCGGCATTCTCAATGGCGGATTCGATGGCCTGCCGGCCCCCGGCGATCACCCCGACGACCAGGGAGGGGTCCGTACCGAACGTGGGCGGGCATTCGCTGGCGTCCAAAATTCCGATTCGGCCCGGTGTACCGGCGCCCACATAGATCAGCCGGCCGCCCCGGCTCATGCGATCGGCAATCCTGTCTATGGTCCGCGCGATTACCGGCGCAGCCTTTCCGACAGCGGCCGGCACCGTGGCATCTTCCTGATTCATGGCTGCAACCAGCTGCGCCGTGTCCATCGAGGCGAGGTCCGCAAACCGGTCATTGGAGGACTCGGTAACCAGCTCGCCCAGCTCCGCCCGGAGCGAAGCATGCTCGTCCATAGTGGCCATGGGACCCTCCCTGGAATGACTTGTAAATTATTTACGAGTCTATCAATATATATGTAAATCAGTATCGCAGAACTGTGTCCGACCGGTGGGGCGTTACGGCTCCACAAAGGGCTGCAGCCAATGTCATCATCATGCGGCATGAACTGGCCCTTACAGTAGAGACAAATTCAAGACAGCAGAGACGAATACAAAGGAGGTCGCGGATGAGCATCCAGTCGACAATTCATTCCGTATTGCCATCGTTGCCTCCGTCGACCAAAAGGGTTGCCGAGGTGATTGTTGCCGACCCCAGTGTTGTGCTGCGGCTGACGATCTCCGCGCTGGCGGAAAGGTGCAGGACCTCGGAACCGTCCGTCGTGCGGTTCTGCCGGTCCATCGGATTCACCGGGTACGTCCAATTGCGCCTTGCCCTGGCGACCGAAATCGGCAGGGAAGCTGCAGCAGTACCGGAGGCGCGCAGATTCGGTGAGGACATCAGTCCCGATGACTCTTTGGCCGACGCGGTGGCGAAGGTCCGGTTTACCGAAACGTTGGGGCTGCAGGAGACGCTGGAGAATCTTGACCTGCAGGTCCTCTCCGCCGTAGTTGCCAAGATCGACCAGGCGCCAAAGATCCTGCTCTATGGCGTGGGGGCCGGGGCGATTGTGGCGGATGACCTCCGGTACAAATTCTTTCGGATCGGGCGCAATGTCAGCGCCTTCGATGATCCGCATGATGCTCTGATGGGTGCGTCCCTGATGGGGCCGCAGGATATCGCGATTGCGTTTTCCCACAGCGGAGGAACCAGGGAAACGCTGGAATTCCTTCGGAGGGCCAATGCATCCGGAGGCACCACCGTGGCCGTGACAAACTCCCGGTCCTCGGCACTGGCGGGGGAGGCGGACTTCAACCTGTTGACGATGGTTCGCGAAACGGTGTTCCGGGCCGGAGCGATGGCTTCCAGGATTGCCCAACTCGCCGTGGTGGACTGCATGTTTGTGGGGGTGGCGCAGTTGAGTTTTGATGCAACCATCAGCGCGCTGGAGATCACCCGACAGGCAGTGACAGGTACGGTCCACAACCACTGATAGGCGGGATCCGGGGCCACCGGCAA
>DASYGM010000063.1:0-4793 GCA_035999715.1 Micrococcaceae bacterium
TCCCGGGTACGAGGTGTCCGCGGGGTAGAAGTAGGTGCCCACCAGTTGGGCCGAGTGGGAGGTGGCGCAGGGCACGACGGCGGCGGGTTGGCCTGCGTCGGTGAAGCCTTTCAGGCAGTCGCCCTGCTTCCAGTTCTGGGGGGGGCTCGAGGGGGCGGCGTTCTGCTGGCCGCCGCTGACCAGCGAGACGATGAGCCAGATGAGCAGGCCTATCAGGATCAGCGCGACGACACCTGCCCCGGCCAGCAGGGGCAGGCTGTTGCGGCCGATGGCGTTGCCCCTGCCCCGAGCGGTGTCTGCCCGGCGGCCGCGAACGGCGGGCTCACGGGCTGCGGTGGGAGTGCCGAAGGCGGGCTGGGGAGGCACCCAGGACCGCTGTCCTGCGGCCCCTGTATTCGGGGCCGGCGGAATCTGCCGGGCAGGAGTGCCCTCCGGCACAGTCGGGTTTTTTTCTGTCACTGGGTCAGCCTTGACCCCGCCTCCTCTGCCGGCTCGTCCCTTCCCGGGCGTCTTCGGGGCGGCATCTCGTCCGGCAACCAGAGTGCCAGCGCTCTCCGCCTCGTGCGCCACCTCTTCGACCTCGGCCTCGACCTGGTCCAGCGAGGTGGTTTTCGCCACATCGTCGCTGATCTGGGCGTCGCCCAGCTGCGGCTCCGGCAGGTCAATGTCAACGTCGGCGTCAGCCGGAACGCCGTCGCCAGCGGGAACGTCGTCGTCGTCCGGAGTCCCCTTCCCGGACGGAACGGGACGGCCCCGGACGCCGGGACGGACGCCGTCGCCCTTATCCCCGGGACGCGAAGGCCGGGCAACGCCCGTCTCCGGTTGGTCCTTGTCCTGCTCGCTCATCGACGCATCCACACCTTCCGCAGCGTTCGCAGGGCCTGCCCGCGCGGGCTCCCGTTCCCCTACCCTCCGACTCTACCGAACATTGCCGGGCCGGCGCAGGGGAGGGCGACACACACCGGGCGCGGAAACCATGTAATCTAGAGGTACGACAAATTGACCGAATATTCCGGGGCCTCGCTCTTAGCCGGGCGACCACCTCCGGTCCAAGTGCAAAAGGGGGTCACGCCATGGGGCGCGGCCGTCAAAAGGCTAAGGCAACCAAGCAGGCTCGGGACATCAAGTACTATTCCCCGAACACTGACTACACGGCACTTCAACGCGAACTAGGTGCCACTACTAGTCGTGCCGCCAGCCGCCGTACCGAGGTTCCGGTTGAACCGGACTACTCAGCGTATGAGGATAAGTATGCGGATCAGTTGGAAGGCGATGATGACGACGAGGTAGACACCCGTCGCATCGGCTAGGTCCGCAGGCCTGCCAGTAGCCCGTCAGTATCACCTCGCATCAGTTGGCGACCCCGGAAGCGGGGTCGCACTGGGCGGGGTTTTTGTTGCGTCCGCAGCGGTTTTGTTGCATGCCTACAGCCCTTCCGCAAGGCCTTCGCCCTGCCCTTCCCGCTGCCTTTCCGCCTGGCCTTTCTGCCCGGCCCTTCCGCGTCGGAGCGCCGAGTGCTTGGATGGGTCATGTCCCCCAAGTGAACTGCAACGAAAGGTCTTCGAATGCCCAAGGTCGAAAGTTACGCGCAGGGTACGCCCTGCTGGGTTGATCTCACCAGCTCCGACGTGGAGGGAGCCAAGTCCTTCTACTCATCCCTGTTCGGCTGGAACATCGAGGAGATGCCCGCCCCGGAGGGTATGACCTACAGCATGGCCTCGCTGAAGGGTTCCTACGTGGCTGGCATGATGGGGCAGATGCCGGAGCAGGCACAGGCAGGTGTTCCGTCCATGTGGAATACCTATATCGCGGTGGACAGTGCTGATGACGCCGAAAAGAAGATGACGGAGGCGGGCGGCAAACCGATGTTCCCGGCGGACGAAATCCCCGGCTCCGGGCGCATGGTGATGGGCACTGACCCGAGCGGGGCAGTGGTGGGCTTCTGGCAGGGCACCGGGCACATCGGTTCCGGCCTGGTCAACGAGCCCGGAACGGTGGTCTGGAACGAGCTTCAGGTGGACGACGTGGACGCGGTGCTGCCCTTCTACAAGGCGGTTGCCGGGATGGACAGCGAGACCGCGCCGGCCGGGGACCTGGGTGATTACACGCAGTTCATGGTCGGCGGGAAGGGTATTGCCGGTGCCATGAAGAAACCGATGCCGGAGATCCCCAACAACTGGAGCATCTACTTCAACGTCGAGGACGCGGACACCGCGATCGGCAAGGCCCAGGAATTGGGCGGGCAGGTGATAGCCCCAGCCTTCGATGTCCCCGGCGTCGGGCGGCTGGCCGTCATTGCGGACCCGCAGGGCGCCACCTTCTGCCTGATGTCCACAGGCGGATCCGGTGGGGACACCGCGGACAGCGGGACCCAGTAGCGGCCCGCACCCCCTGTTGAAAATACAGTTGGCGCCCATGCTTTCGAGAACATGGGCGCCAACTGTGCAGTCAACGGGGTGGCGGGGGTGGGGTCAGGCGTAGGCGTTGACCAGGCGGACAGCGCCACCGTCGACGCCCTTGGCTCCCTGGACGTAGTCCGGGCCGGTCTGGGCAGAGGTGCCGGAGGGCAGTCCGTCGTCGTCGGCGGTAATGGTGCCCATCACCCATGCCGGCTGGCCCCGTTCGGCCAGTCGGGCGACGGCGGCGTCGGCGGCCTCAGGCGAGACGATCGCCACCATGCCGACGCCGAGGTTCAGCGTGCGCTCCAGGTCCGGCAGCGGCACGTTGCCCAGCTCGGAGACCAGTTTGAAGATGGCCGGCAGCTCCCAGGTGGACCGGTCCACTGTGGCCAGCAGGCCCTTGGGGAGCACGCGGGCCAGGTTAGCGGCCAGGCCACCACCAGTGACGTGGCTGAATCCGTGCACGGCGGCCGCGGCGTCCACCGGCAGGTGGCGGGTCAGATCCAGACAGTCCGCAGCGTAGACCCGCGTCGGCTCCAGCAATTCCTCGCCCAACGTACGGCCGAGTTCGGAAACCTGGCGGTCCAGCGCCCAACCGGCGTGGTTGATCACCCGGCGGACCAGCGAGTAGCCGTTGGAGTGCAGGCCGGAGGAGGCCATGCCGATCACCACATCCCCTGGGCGGACCCGCTCGGGACCCAGCAGTGCACTCGCCTCGACCACACCGGTGGCCGCACCGGCAACGTCGTATTCGCTTTCGCCCAGCAGGCCGGGGTGCTCGGCGGTTTCCCCGCCCACCAGCGCGGTGCCGGCCACCTCGCAGGCGGCGGCGATGCCGCGGACAATGTCCGCGATGCGCTCCGGCACCACCTTGCCGCAGGCGATGTAGTCCGTCATGAACAGCGGCTCCGCGCCCACCACCACAATGTCATCGACCACCATGCCCACCAGGTCGAACCCGATGGTGTCGTGGATGTCCATGGCCTGGGCGATGGCGACCTTGGTGCCGACGCCGTCGGTGGAGGTGGCCAGCAGCGGGCGGCGGTAACGGAGCAGGGTGGAGACGTCGTACAGGCCGGCGAAGCCTCCCACGCCGCCCAGCACCTGGGGGCCGTGCGTGGCCTTCACAGCCGACTTCATCAGTTCGACGGCGCGGTCGCCCGCCTCAACGTCGACGCCGGCGCTGGCGTAGGTGATCCCGGTGGTCCCGGATGTGCCGGCGGGGGAGTGGTGGGCGGCGGAGGTCATTCCGTCCCTTTCTTGTCGGCACCTACACGGTCATCGTCCGTCAGCAGTTTCTCCAGCTCGGCGCCCGGGCCCGGGTCGCACCCGGTGGCCCCGTCGTCGTCGGCCGGATTCACCCGCTCCAGCAGGTTCTTGCCCAGCCGGTCCGCGGCGGGCAGTTCGATCGGGTACTTGCCGGTGAAGCAGGCCGTGCAGAGGCGCTCACGCGGCTGCAGGGTGGCATCGATCATGCCGTCCTCGGAGATGTACGCCAGCGAATCGGCGCCGATGGACTTGCTGATCTCATCGATCGCGGCGCCGTTGGCGATCAGCTCCGCACGGGAGGCAAAGTCGATGCCGTAGAAGCAGGGCCAGCGCACCGGCGGAGAGGAGATCTTCACGTGCACTTCGGCGGCGCCGGCCTCGCGGAGCATCCGCACCACCGCCCGCTGCGTATTGCCGCGCACAATGGAGTCATCGACGACGACGATCCGCTTGCCGCGGATGACGGACTCCAGGGCGTTGAGCTTCAGCCGGATGCCCAGCTGGCGCAGGGTTTCGCTGGGCTGGATGAAGGTGCGGCCCACGTAGGCGTTCTTCACAAAGCCGTGCGCAAACGGGATGCCGGATTCCTCCGCATAGCCCACCGCGGCGGGTGTGCCGGATTCCGGCACCGGGATGACGATGTCCGCCTCGAAGCGGTTCTCGCGGGCCAGCTGGCGGCCCATTTCCACCCGGGATTCGTAGACCGAACGGCCGGCGATGGTGGCGTCCGGGCGGGCCAGATAGACATATTCGAAGACGCAACCGGCGGGGGTGGGCGGGGCGAAGCGCTGGCTGCGCACGCCGTCCTCATCGATGGCGATGAACTCGCCGGGCTCAATCTCGCGGATGAAACTGGCGCCCACGGTGGCAAGCGCGGCGCCCTCGGACGCGACCACCCAGCCGCGCTGCAGCCGGCCCAGCACCAGCGGGCGCACCCCGTAGGCGTCTCGTGCGGCGTAGAGCGTACCCTCGTCCATGAAGACGAAGCAGAAGGCGCCGCGGATCTTGGGCAGCAGCCCCATCGCGGTTTCCTCCAGGGAGCGGCCGTCGTCGCCCTTGAGCAAGGTGGTGACCAGGGCCGTGTCGGAGGTGTTGCCCTGCGCCATCTCGCCGGAGGTGGGCTTG
>DASYGM010000126.1:0-16056 GCA_035999715.1 Micrococcaceae bacterium
CCTCTCCCCCGGGCCGTACTCCCGCGGCCCGCAGGGCCAGTTCCAGGGCATCCGTGCCATTGGCCACCCCTACGCAGTGGGCGCTGCCCACGGCCTGCGCGTACTCGGTCTCGAATTGGCCGACGGCCGGGCCGCCGATGAAGGCCGCGGTTGCAAAGACCTCCGCCAGCCCTTCCCGGACCTCGGCGTCCACCTCCGCCTGCTGGGCGAGCAGATCCACCAATGGAATCGTCAACATTGTTGGCTTACCTTTCCCTTATTAACATCATGTGCAGTGGTGTGCGCTGGCACGCCCACCCAGGTCTCCCCGTCCGGCACGTCCGCCAGGACGGCCGCTCCCATCCCGATCGTTGCGCGGTCCCCGATGGTGAGCCGTTCGCGGACGCTGGCGTTCATGCCCAGGTAGGCCGCCCGGCCAACCCGCACTCCGCCTCCCAGCGAGACGCCGGCTGCGAACGTGGCGAAGTCGGCAACGACGTCGTCGTGCGTGAAGGTCACGCCGGGCATGGCCACGATGTGCTGGCCCAAGGTGACCGACGCCGTCAGGGTGACGTTGCTGAGCAGGATGGAACCGCGGCCGATCTCGCAGCCCTCGGGGGTGCGGACGGTAGGGTCCAGCGCGGTGGCATAGCGTTCCTGCGGAAACCCGAGGCTGGCCAGCCGGTTCACCACGCCTTCGCGCCCGGTTCCAGCACCGACGCAGACCAGCACGCGGGCGTTGGGGAAGTTCAGCGCATCCCCGATCGGGCCCAGGACGTGGGCGCCGTCGACCACGGTGCCCAGTTTGGTGACGTCGTCGTCCAGGATGCCCAGGACGTCAAACTGGCCGCTGGCGCGCACCATGGCCAGCACCTCGCGGGCCAGCCCGCTGGCGGCGATCAGCAGCAGCTCGCTCAACGTCTCACCCCCGGCCCGCGTGCAACACCGAGTCGATGACCCGGAACTGTTCCGTGTCGGTCAACTGGTGGTAGACGGGCAGGATCAGCGTGTTGTCGGTGAGCCGCTCGGTCACCTCCAGCGATGCCGTACCGGTGTCACGGCCCGCGTATGCGGGCTGCCGGTGTGCCGCCATGATCCCCCGGCGGGCGGAAATCCCGTCCTGCGCCAACCTGGCCAACAGTCCTTCGCGGTCCAGCGGGAAGGAGGGCAGCACTTCCAGCCAGAAGGACTGGAAGTTGCTGGTTCCATAGTCCGGATCCTGCGACAGCCGCAGCCCTTCGGTACCGGCGAGCGCCGCGGTGTAGCCAGCGACGATTTCCCGCCGCCGGGCCACGGCCTGCCCCAGCCGGCCCAGCTGGACCAGACCGACGGCGGCCTGCAGGTCCGTCATCCGGTAGTTGAAGCCGATCTCCAGGTATTCCTCGGCCGGGGCCAGGACGGCGGCGTGCCGGGCGTTAGCGGAGACGCTCATGGAGTGCTCGCGCAACTGCCGTGCCCGCTCCGCCCAGTCGGCGCGCCGGGTGGTGAGCATGCCGCCCTCGCCCGTGGTCAGGATTTTACGAGGGTGGAAGGACCAGGCGGCCACCTCTGCGCCGGCGCCGACGGGCCTGCCCAGGTAGGTGGAGCCGGCGGCGCAGGCGGCGTCTTCGATCACGGCGATGTCCAGCGGGTCGCAGAGCGCCCGAATGGTTTCCAGGTGCGCCGGCATGCCGCCCTGGTCGACGACGACGACGGCCCGGGTGGCCGGGGTCAGTGCTGCGGCGATGCTCTGAGCCGTGAGGTTTCCGGTGACGGCATCGACGTCGGCGAAGACGGGCCGTGCACCGACGTAGGTGGCGGCGTTGGCGGTGGCGATGAAGGAAAAGGACGGGACGACGACGTCATCGCCCGGTCCCACTCCGGCCACCATCAGGGCCAGGTGCAGGGCCGTGGTGCAGTTGGACGCCGCCACAGCGTGGGCTGCGTGCTGGCTGGCCGCGAAGGCCGCCTCGAAGGCGGCCACCCGCGGCCCCTGCGCCACCCAGCCGGAAGCGATGACCTCCGCCACGGCGTCGGCTTCCTCGGTCCCCAGCCAGGGCTTCATCACGTTTATACGCGCCGAGGCGTCGGTGTCTCCCGAGGCGGGGGCTGTCGCCCTGGCCCGCACCGCGGCGAGCCGGATCGCTGCGGCCCGCACAGCCGCGGTCGTTTGGTCCTCGGCTATCTGGACGTCCGCAATGGGTTCTGGCTCCGCCGGGATCGTCGCTGCGGGTACCGCCCGACCCGCTGCCGCCGTCGTCGTCGTCGTATCGATGCTCACAGCGCACCTCCGGCTCCGGCGCCGACGCTACGGGAAGCGGCGATCTCCTCACGCAGCGGACGCCACCAGTCGACCAACTCGCGCAGCCCGCCCTCCAGCGAGGTCGTCGCCATAAAGCCCAGGTCGCGGCGGGCCGCGGAGACATCCGCCAGGCGGCGCGTCACGCCGTTGACGGCCCGCTCCGGTCCATGCTCCACCTCAAGGTCCGAGTCCATGGCCCGCAGCAGCGCCTGGGCCAGTTCCAGCAGGGACGTTTCGGCGCCGCTGGCAATGTTGTAAACGCCCTCGCGGATGTCGCTGCCGGCAGCAAGGACGTTCGCGGTGGCGATGTCCGCGGTGTAGACAAAGTCCATGGTCTGGCGCCCGTCGCCGAAGATCAGCGGCGGCTGCCCGTCCATGATGCGTTCCATCCACCGCACCAGCACCTCGGTGTACAGACCATGGACGTCCATCCGCGGACCGTAGACGTTGAAGTAGCGCAGCAGCACGTAGTCCAGACCGGACATCGCGCGGAAGCTGCGTGCCATCCCTTCGTTGAAGGACTTGGCCGCCCCGTAGAACGTGTCGTTGTTGTGGTGGTGGTGGCGTTCCGTGGTGGGAAACGCCTCGGCCATCCCGTAGACGGAAGCACTGGCGGCGGCCACCACCTTATCCACTTTGTGTGCCACGGCGGCCTCAAAGACGTTGAAGGTCCCGTCCACCAGGACCTCCAGGGCCAGCCGGGGCTCCTCCGCGCACTGGGTGATCCGGATGGCCGCCTGGTGGAATACCAGGTCCTGGCCGCAGGTCAGGTCATGCACCAGGTCCCGGTTCCGAAGGTCCCCCTCGATCAGATGGACCCGGCCGCTAGCCAGTGCATCGTCTAGGTTGGCGCGCCGGCCTCGGACCAGGTTGTCCAGCACGTCGATGTTGGCTGCTCCGGCAGCCAGCAGCTGGTCCACCAGGGTGGAGCCGATGGTGCCCGCCCCGCCGGTGACCAGGATGCTTGCGCCCTGCAGGGCGCTCACAGCGCCGCCTCCAGCTCTGCCTCGTTCAGCTCTGCCTCGTCCAGCGCTGCCTCGTTGCCGGCAACGACGGATGCATGCCCGTCGTCGGCCAGGCTGCGGCTGACCGCTTCAAGCACCGAGAGCACCCGGAGCCCGGAGGCGCCGCTGGTGCGTGAAGGCCTGCCCTCGCGGATACAGGTGGTGAGCTCGGCCACCACCTGGCCCAGGGCTTCGCCTTCCGGCAGGGCCGGGGACCAGGTGTCCCCCAGCCGGTAGGAGATGGCGGAGGTCTTCCGGTCTGCGGCGGTGCGCGATGCCCGGTCCAGGCTGACGCCCCGGTCGTAGATGCTCAGCCGCTGCTGCGGGTTCAGGTCGTCCCACACCAGGGTCCGTTTGGACCCGCCGATCACCATCTGCCGGATTTTCGTGGGACTGAGCCAGTTCACGTGCACGTGGGCCATCGCGTCGTTGGGCAGGCTGAAGTTCAGGTGTCCGACGCAGTCCCGGCCGGTTCCCAGCGGGTCCGCGCCGTGCGCCGAGACTTCGGCCGGCTGCAGTCCGCCCGGGAGCACGAAGTCCAGGATGGACAGATCGTGCGGTGCCAGATCCCAGAAGACGTCCACATCGGGCTGGACCAGGCCCAGGTTGATGCGCACCGAGTCCACGAAGAGGATCTCGCCCAAGGACCCGTCGTCGATAATTTCCTTCATCTTCAGCACCGCCGGGGTGTAGCAGTAGGTGTGGTCGGCCATCAGGATCAGCCCCCGCGCCTGGGCCTCGGCCACCATTTCCATACCCTTCTCCCGGCTGTCCGCCAGCGGTTTCTCCACCAGCACATGCTTGCCGGCCCGCAGCGCTGTCATGACCACGCCGTAGTGCGTCCGCGCCGGTGTCGCGATAGCCAGGGCGTCCACCTCGATGGTGTCCAGCAGCTCGTCGAGGGTCTCGACGACCGCCACGTCCCCGACCGTGGCCGCGAGCAGGTGCGCCCGGTCCAGGTCCAGGTCGCAGATGGCCACCAGGTCCCAGTCCGGGCTCGCCTTGAGGTTTCGGGCCAGGTTTGGCCCCCAGTAGCCGGCTCCGACGACGGCGATGCGCAGCTTGGCTGCGGGCGCGATGTCATCGATCTGACGGAACGGATGCGGTATGGTGACCATTTCTTTCCCCTAATTCGAGTGATTTTGGCAAACGTCGGGTAGGCGCAGTTGCTGCTGCGTGTGGTTTGGGTGGACTCCTGTTGTGGCCAGGGTACTGAGGGGCGATGGCCCTCAGTAAGCTCCGTCGGGTTGCAGCATGGCGCGGAAGGTGCGCCACATGATCATGACGTCCCCGGCGATGGACCAGTTTTCGACGTAGTACAGGTCCAGCCGGACCGCGTCGTCCCAGGGCAGATCCGAGCGTCCGTTGATCTGCCACAGGCCGGTGATGCCGGGTTTGATCAGCAGCCGCCGGCGAGTGTGGCGCTCATACCCGCTGACCTCCCGGGCCAACGGGGGGCGCGGCCCCACCAGGCTCATATTCCCCATCAGCACGTTGAAGAATTGCGGGAGTTCGTCCAGGGAGTATTTGCGCATCCAGCGGCCGCACTTGGTGACCCGGGGATCGTTCTGCAGCTTGAAGAGCACCCCGGCCCCCTGGTTCTGCGCCACCAGAGCGGCAAGATCGGACTCCGCAGTGGTGACCATGGAGCGGAACTTAACCATCCGGAAGGACCGGCCCTCCTTGCCCACGCGTTCCTGCAGGAAGAATACGGGTCCGGGGCTGTCATGCCTGATGATCAGCCCTAGCGCCAGCAGCACGGGTGAGAGGATCAGCAGCGCCAGGGCGGAAGCGGCAATGTCCACGGCACGTTTGAGCACATGCTTGGCGCCGGAGTAGTGCGGAATGTCCACGTGCATCAGTGGCAGTCCCTCCACGGGGCGCCAGTGGATGCGTGGACCGGCAACATTGGTCAGCGTTGAGGCCAGGACCATTTCCGCCGAATGTTCCTCCAGCCGCCAACCCAGTTCACGGATGAACTGGTTGCCGCCCGGCAACGGTCCAGCGACAATCACAGCGTTGGCCCCGGTCCTGCCCACGGTCCTGACCACATCGTCTGTGGAGGAGAGCACAGGCACGTGCTGGCCGTCCACGTTCAGCCCGGCCCCGCGCCGGGCCCCCGGAAGCGAAGCACCCAGAATCTCGTAGACCGCTCTGGACTTCTTGCCGATCTGCTTGATCACATACCGGACGTCCTCCGCCTCGCCGATCACAATGGCCTTGGACAGATAGTGGCCCTTGGCCTGCTCATGGGTCAGCCAGCGTCGGAATACCCAGCGGTTGCCCATCAGGGCGGCCAGCCCCGCTGGCAGCGTGGCAATGTAGAACGCACCGGCCGGATCCAGCCGGAGAACAACAAAGACAATGGCCAGGAAACCGAATACGCGCAGGCTGGCAGAGGCAACGGCCTTGTATTCCTCCGCCCCGACCCCGAGCATTTTCGGATCGCGGGTTCGGTAGATCTCCAGGGCCCCGGTCCACAGCACCAGCAGCAGCAAGGCCAGGGTGATACTGCGGCCGTTGTAGTCGCTGGGGGCAAAGGGTGCCACACCGTTGCTGCGGAGCAGGTAGCCGGCAAATACCGTCACGACGATCAGCAGCGCGTCGGTGGCCCGGAGGCAGCTGGTCAGGAAGCGCAACCAGTGGCGGCCTGAGGTTGTGGCGGGGGCGACGACGGCGGGGCCGGCAACGGCTGCGATGGCCGAGGGGTGGGGAGTGGCGGCTGCTGACGCCGTGAAAGCGGCTGAGGCCACACCTGCGACGCCGGTTGCTGCGGCTGACGCGGCTGCTGCGGCTGACGCGCTGGCTGGAGCCAGCCGATGCAGTCCGCGGGCGCTGCGTGTGTGGAGGCTGAAAGGGGCCCGGGCCGGGATCTGGCTCATCAGGCCACCTGCGCTGCAAATAAAGAATGAAAAGAGCTGGCGGCAACTGGGGATAGGACCCCGGTCCCTCGAGGCCCTGATGCCGCCAGCTCTGTTCGGGGAGTCCGCTGTGCAGCAGCGGACGTGTCAACCTTCTCCGTCCCGATTGGGTTGACGAGTGCAACGATGGCGCCTAGTGCAGGGGTCGCGCTGACCCGAAGATCCTGTGCCGGCGATGCCGCCGGCCGCTTCCCGCTGACGTTCACGGGACGCGCTGTTACTTCCGCCATTTTGTGACCCCTACTGCTAGACATCAGTTGTTGCAGAACCCAGTCAAGCCTGATGGGCAGCGCATGGCACCAGTAGGAGGTACCCGACTTTTTTGGCATTTTTCGGCTGCTGTGTACCAGTGGTACTCGGTTTTGGCCGGGGGTGTACTTGGATTGGGCCCGAGTACCCGGAACCTCCTCCGCGCGGAGCAGGTAAATTACCTGCACGCCCACCCGGCTACGCGGTGAATCATTACATCAGCCCTCCGATTGCCCGCGTAGGGATCCCACCACTCGCCATGACTCCTGCGACTGGGCCGGAGCGTGGGACAATAAGGAAAAACAAATGTGTCCTAATCCCCGGAAGAGGCAGACTTGGCCAAAGCTGCAGCCCATGTCCAGCAGGACGGTACTGCTCCCTTCAGCACTACCGCTCCCTTCAGCGCTACCGGTACCTTCAGCACTACCGCTACCTTCAGCACTGCGGAGATCTCCCGCATCCGCAACGACTTCCCCATCCTTGACCGCGCGGGCTCCGGGCAGCCGCTGGTGTACCTGGATTCGGGCGCCACGTCGCAGAAGCCGCTCAGCGTGCTGGAGGCGGAGCAGGAGTTCTACGAGCAGCGCAATGCTGCGGTGCACCGCGGCGCCCACCAGCTCGCCGTTGCGGCGACGGACGCGTTCGAGGCTGCCCGGGCTACCGTTGCTGCTTTTGTGGGCGTGGGGGCGGAGGAACTCGTCTGGACGCAGAATGCCACCGCCGGGCTGAACCTGCTGGCCTATTCGTTTTCCAATGCCAGCACCGGCGATCCGGGGACGGCCGCATCCCGTTTTGCCCTGTCCCCCGGAGACGAGATCCTGGTCACCGAGATGGAGCACCACGCCAACCTGGTGCCATGGCAGGAACTGTGCCGGCGCACCGGTGCCACGCTGCGCTACATTCCCGTCGACGACGGCGGCGGCCTGCGGCTGGAGGCGGCCGGAGAGCTGTTCACCGCACGCACCAGAATCGTGGCCTTCACGCACGCCTCCAACGTGCTGGGTACCATCAATCCGGTGCAAACCTTGGTGGATCTGGCCCACCGGTCCGGCGCACTGGTGGTGTTGGACGCCTGCCAGTCCGCGCCCCATCTGCCGCTTGACCTGAAGGCCTTGGACGTGGACTTTGCCGTCTTTTCCGGCCACAAGATGCTGGGTCCCACCGGCATCGGCGCCCTCTACGGACGTGGGGAACTCCTGAACGCGATGCCCCCCTTCTTCACCGGCGGGTCGATGATCACCAAGGTGACCATGGACGGCGCCGGTTACCTCCCGGCCCCGCAGCGCTTCGAGGCCGGGACGCAGCCCATCTCGCAGGCGGTGGCGTTTGCCGCAGCCGTGAATTACCTGCGGGAAACCGGGATGGAACGGATCGCCGTCTGGGAGGCCGCACTGGGCCAGCGGCTGGTCCGCGGCCTCAGCGCAGTCGAGGGCGTCCGGGTCCTGGGCCCGGGGCCCGGAGAGGAGCGGATCGGGTTGGCGGCCTTCGATGTGGAGGGGGTACACGCGCACGACGTTGGCCAGTTCCTGGACGCCCAGGGCATCGCGGTCCGGGTGGGCCACCATTGCGCGCAGCCCCTGCACCGCAGGCTGGGACTGACCGCCAGTACCCGGGCCAGCACCTACCTCTACAACACCACCGAAGAGGTAGACGCTTTCCTGGCAGCGGTGGGGCAGGTGCGGGAATATTTCGGCGCCGGCGGGAGGGCAGGAGCGTGAGCGAGCTGGATGCCCTGTACCAGCAGATCATTCTGGACCATGCCAAGGCACGGCACGGCGCGGAGCTGAATGCCGCCCAGGCAGCTGCCGTTCCGGATGCGTACGGCGTGGGCCAATCCCACCAGCTCAATCCGGTCTGCGGGGACGAGATTACCCTTCGGCTGGAAGTCAAGGACGGCCAGGTGGAGGCGGTGCGGTGGTACGGCGACGGCTGTGCCATTTCGATGGCCTCCGCATCGATGCTCACGGATCTGGCCCAAGGCGTGGCCCCGGCGGCCTTCCGGCAAGTGATTGACCATTTCCGCGAGGTCCTGCGCTCACGCGGAACCACCGAGGCGGATGAGGAGACCCTGGGGGACGCCGCCGCGCTGTCCGGAGTATCCAAGTTCCCGGCACGGGTGAAGTGCGCCATGCTCTCCTGGGTGGCTGCCGAGGACGCGCTGCGCCAGGCCACGGCTGGAACATAAATCCCTGGCCGGCTTAGCTCCGCCAGGGCTTTGGGGCACTACTTTGCGAGGTTGACCACCTGGCGCAGGCCTTCGCGCCGGCGCACACCCAGTTTGAGGTAGCTGCGGTAGAGATGCCCCTCGACCGTTCTGATCGAGACCATCAGCCGGTCGGCGATCTGCCGGTCGGAGAGGCCCTCGGCCGCCATCGCCACGATATCCCGTTCCCTGCGGGTGAGCTTGACGGCCGGGGCAGTTGCTCCCTTCTCCGGTGCCCTACGGACAGGGCGGGTGCCCAACTCGGAGGCGCAGCGCTCGCCGTGTGCATGCGCGTCGGCGGTGCTGTGGACGTCGCCTGACTGTTCGAACAGGTCCGCCGCAACCACAAAACATTCACGCGCTGCCTTGATCATGGAAGCCGCGTGCAGCGCAAGGCCGGCCTGGAGATAGTCCCCGGCGCCGCCGTCGTGCAACGCACTGGCATAGAGCCCCCAGGCCGCGGCCCAGGGGCTCTCGATCAGCGGAGCCAACTCCCACACCGCGGACGCCTCCTCGCGTGAGCCCAACTCCAGGCATAGCGTCAGAGCGTTGAACTGCAGGCCCGCCATCGCCCGGCCGTGCGCTTCGGTGGCCTGTCCGCGGAGTTCGGCCAGACCCGTACCGTCACGGTACAGGCATTCCAAACCCGCGGCACAATAGGCGGAGGCGTATGACTGGGCGAATCTGGCGCCAAGGTTACCGCTTTGCCGGAAGTCGTCCAGCAGCCGCCAAGCCAGCGTCCGGTCGCCCTCAACAGCGGCGGCGTAGAAGGCCATGGCCGTCGTGACAGGGAAGAGCTGCATCGAATCGTTGAGCCGGAGGGCCTCCACCGCCGGCACCAGAATTCGCAGCGCCTGCGCCGTCCTTCCCTGGCGTAGCAGAATGAGGCCCTTGGCACTGTGCACTCCGCCGCCAAAGGAGATCATGCCGTCGCAGGAACTGGCCGAATACCGGCTCAGGGCCCGCTGCGCGGCGTTCCAGTCGGCGGCGCCGATGGCGGCTGTGAGGAACCGCACCAGGACGAACTCGGAGAAGAAGAACAGCTCGTCCTCCTCATCCGAGAGCAGGTCCATGGCCCGCTGCGCGAGGTCCTGCGCCTGGACGAAGGACCCGGCGGCCATCTTCTGCTCGGCCCGCATCACCAGGGCAAAGACGCGGGTCTGCAGCGGCCGGGTGTCTACGCTGCCGGGCGGCGGTTCCATGGCGTCCAGCGCCTTGACCAGGTTGGCGTAGTCGCCGGCAAGCGAAAGGGCCATGAGTTCCAGCAGCTGGCTCCGGTGACGGGTGCCGGACAGAATCGTGGCCGCATCGGCAGGATGGGCTGCGGCAATGCGCTCCCCGGCCCGGCGGAGCTCAGCCGCATCAGCGGCGATCTGCTGTGGCGAGTGCCCCAGCGCGGAACGCGTGGCAGCCCAGAGCAGGCTGCCTACCATCACATCCGGCAGTTCGGAGCCCGCCGCGAAGTCCTTCTCCAGCAGCTGTGCCGCCTGGACATAGTTGCCCACGTTGTAGTGCGCTCGGGCCCGGACGGCCCGCGCCGCGATCTGCAGCCGTGGGTCCACGATGGCAGCCGCCGCCCGCTGGGCCAGCTCGTTCTGGAACAATTTGCTGGCCAGGAAGGCGGCCTTCAGCAGCTGCTCGTCGGCGACTTCCATCCCGCAGTCCAGCGACCAGCTGACCAGTCGGAGCAGGCCCTCAGCGGAGGTGGGTTCCGAATCCAGCCGCGCCAGCAGGCGCTGGCGCAGCTGCAGGCTGCGGGACGCCGACACCAGCCGGCGCAGTGCCTCGCCGTAGATAGGGTGGCGGAGCCGCAGCACGGAGGCCACCTCGGGTGAAGCGCTGATGAGCTGGTTGTCCAGCATGGAACGCACTACCTCCGCACCAACCACCTCCTCGATCAGGACCCGGGGCGCTGGCTCCGCCAGCGCGATCAGGTTCAGCGCCTCCCGCTCCGCGGGCGGCCTGCGCAACAGCTGATTTTTCAGGATGTCTGACAGACCGGCACCGGGGTTGCCAACCGGGCCGGTCAGCAGCCAAACCCCATTGCGCTTGATCAGCGTGCCGGTGGCCCTGGCCTCAGCCAGCAGGCAGTGCAGATGCAGCGGATTCCCGCCCGTCGAGGACCAGATCAGCTCGCAGGTGCTGGGCAGGATCATCCCGTCCAGCACCGTCTCGATCAGGACCTGCGTCTGCTCGCCGGTCAGCGGTTGCAAATCGATCCGCTCTGCAAGACCTTCATACCAGAGCTGGGTCAGCGGTTGCGGAACGCCGGGACGGGCCCGGGAGGCACCCAGGAACTTGGCCCAATTGGCGCTTACGAGTTCCACGATAACGGAGGCCGAAGCGTCGTCCAGGTCGTGGGCGTCGTCGACCAACAGGAGCAGGGGCCGTTGCTCCTCCCCGCGCTGGCGTTCGAACCTGGCCCAGATGGCGCGCAGCACAGCCACCGGATGGCTGGCTTCCTCGACCGGTAGCTCCTCCAGATACGGCGCCAGCACGCCGTAGGGGACGTTAGCGAGCGAGGGGCTGCCGTGCAGGCGCACAATCGTCATCTCTGCGGCGAGCTGGCGGGCGACGGCGTCCATCAGCACGGACTTGCCTATGCCCGGATCGGCGACAAAGAAAACCGCCGCCCGCGACGGACTCCGCAAGGCGCTGACGGCGGCCGTCATTGCCTCGCCGCGCCCGACGAGCTCGTTGTCCCCTGCCATCACGAATCCACGGTTTCCTTTGTTGAAGTGTGCGAGTGGGTGCTGCAAAAAAGGCCAGGTAGTGCGTTGCGGAAGTGCTGGATAAAGTCCTGCTAGATGAGTCCTGTCAGATCGGTCCGGGAGGAAACGCCCAGCTTGGTGAAGGTCTGATATAGATGCCCCTCAATGGTGCGCACCGAAACCCCGACCTCGGCGGCAATGTCCCGGTTGGACATTCCCTTCGCTGCAAGGCGGGCAATCTGCTGCTCGCGTTCGGTCAGCAAGCGTGCTTCCGGGTGCTCCACCACTGGGCGCCCGGGCAGGGGTCGGGTAAAGCGTTCCGCCCGTCCGCGGGCCGCAGCCGCGGAGAACGTATCCCCCACTCGGACCGCAATGTCCTGCGCCAGGGCAGCGCAGCGCGCCTCGGCCGCTTCCAGCCCCAGTGTCCCGGCGATGTCACAGGCCTGGATGAGCAACTGAGCTGTGCCGGTCCGCACGCCCGTGGCGACCAGCCTGGAGAGTTCGGAGAGCGGACCCTGGCGGTGCGCCGCAACGTCCGCCATGAACAGCAGTTCCTGGTCCCCACCCTCGGCCGTGACGCCGAACAGGTTGATCCCTGCGCTGGTGTAACGTCCCTGCTCCGCGTCCAGCCGGGCCTGTCCGATCAGCCACTCTTTGGCCGAGGCGTCCCCAAGCCAGTGCCTGGCCATTGCGGCGCAGAAATCGATGGCAGCCGCACTCAACCAGGAACGCACCCCGTCCCCATCCGCCAGCAACCCCAGGTAATCGTAGGCCTGGACAGACTTTCCGTTCTGTGCATATGCATAAGCCGCCGCGGCCTGGGCCAGGCCCAGCAGGTTGCCGGCGGGCCTGAGCTCCAGTTCGGCGACGGCGGAAAGCAAGGGCGGCAAGGCCTTCTCGACCTGTCCGGCATAGGCGTACGCCAGTCCAATGGCCGCTTCCGTAGCACCGCCCAAGCACCGGACCCTGGCTGGCCGGCCTGCCAGCAGCCCTTCCAGAACCTGGATCGACTTGCGCCAATGTCCGGCCAGCAAGAGCGAGGTTGCGTACCGGCTGGCGAAGGCATCTGCCAGCCGCGCTTCCGTATCCGGTCTGAGCAGACTTCCAGCCAGCCTGTCCGCCAACTCCAGAGCGTCCACTTCGCGTCCGGTGGCAGACCAGGCCTCAACCAGCAGCGAGCCGCAGCGCAGCCGGTAGTCCCGGCTACGCTCAGGATTGGCGTGGGCGGCTTCGAGGCGCTCCGCCGTCTGGGCGTATTCACCGCAGAACCCGCGGTATTCGAACTCCGCCAGGTCCAGCACGTCCTCGGCACGCAGCCCGGTACGGACATTCGGGCGGTCATCGCCCGCAGGATGCCGCGTGAGCTCCTTACGGGCGCGGGAAATCTCCGCCAGAACGTCAGGGCCTCCGCTCTGCCACCGAAGCGCATGGCAGCGGATGGCCACATGGCGCGCGTACTCCAGCATGGGCAACAGGGCCAGCCGTTCGCGTCCCACCGCGTCCAGGGCGGTCAAAGCCCTGCCAGGTTCCTGCAACGAGAGGTACGCGTCCGCCTTTTGTTCCTGGGCTGCCACCCAGCACGGATCTGTGTCTGATATCCCGCCGGCGAACAGCAGGGCGCGCTGCGGGTCTGAGAGCCGGACGGCGGCCCGGGCTGCCGCCAGCGCGGTTTCCGGGGGAAGGTCGCGTCCGCAATCCAAGAGCCAGGACCCATAGGAAACCAAGTCTTCGGCGCTCAAGTCGCCTGGACGGGGTTGCTTCGGTCCATGCAGCAGGCTAAAGAGCTCACGCCGGCGGGGCAGCGAGAGCCAGCTGCGCACTACGTCTCCGTAGTATGACTCGTGCAGGGTGACCCACCGCCGGGTCCCCGAATCCACCCGGATGGTGCCTTGGTCCTCCATTTCGGCTAGTACGTCAGCGCTGAAAATGGCTGCCAATTGCCCGAGAGGGACGCGGTGGGCCAGCGAAAGCATCTCAATGATGGACCGGACCTCAGGGGCCTCATTATCCCAGCGGGCACGAAACAGATCCTCGACCCGCGTTCCACCCTCGTGGTTGACCGGGCCCAGCAGCACCCAGACCGATCCCCTCAGCTCCAAATTGCCTATCCGGCGCTGCTCCGAAACCAGCGCGTGCAGCAGCATCGGGTTGCCGCTGGAGGCATAGTGCAGGGCGCTGGCCGTGGTCGCCGTCGCCGGATGGCCCAGGATGCCACGGAGCACCTGGCGGGTCTGGTTAAGCGAGAAACGTTCCAGCTTCACCTCCCCCAACTGCCCGTCGTGCAGCAGCCAGTGGAAGTCTGGAGGCAGATCTCCTGCGTTTTGCGTGATGGCAATGACTTTTGCTGTCCCGGTCAGCAGCAGGTGCATGATGACACCTGTGCTCATTTCGTCGAGGGCAGCGGCATTGTCCAGGACGATCACCACGTCCCGGCCGGCGGCGTCGCTCTTGAGCAGTCCGGCGACGCCGTGCAGCACGCCGGTGGGTGTTTCGGCCGTGTGGGCAGACAGCCGGGCCAACAGGAATCCCAGGCAGTTGTACGGTACGGACGAACTGGTAAAGGAACTGCGCAGGTGCAGGGGGAAGTAGCCGTGGCCCAGCTCGGCAACAATGGCATTTGCCACCGTTGATTTACCAACGCCTTTCTCGCCGCTGATGACGACGCCCAGCTTCTCATCATCGAGCAACAGGTCTTTGGCTGATTCGATCTCAGCGTTTCGTGCCAGGACCGGCCATTTCAGCTGGTCGACTGCCGGTGTCATTGCTTGATGTGGAACTGAAGGATATTCCCGTTCGCTTGGGACCGCGGCCGGCTCTGCAACTACCATGCGCCGCGTCCCCTTGCCCTCATTGCGCCAAAGCTGAGTTTCGGCGCCCCCTTGCAGACAGGTTACCCGAGACCACCGATTTCCAATAGCAAAATTTCCGGGCGAGTCTTCAGGAAACCCGACGGTACAGCGTTTATCCTGCCCCTGGTCCTGCTTAGAGCCCCAGTCAGGCCTTTGTGACGTGGAATTTCTGCTGTGCGTCCAGCAACCCCGCGGTCATCAGCAGTTCGGCGGCGTCCGCCGCCTCGTCAAGCAGGAAGGGCAGTTCCTTGGCTTCCTGGCCGGAAAAGTCCTTGAGCACGTGACTGGCGGCATCGGCGCGGCCAGGCGGCCGGCCAACGCCCACGCGCACCCGGTAGTAGTCCTTGGTGCCGAGGGTTTTGGAAATGTCGCGCAGCCCGTTGTGGCCCCCCTCCCCGCCGCCGATCTTGAGTTTGATCGTGTCAAAGGGGATGTCGATCTCGTCATGGATGGCAACCACGCGCTCCGGCGCGATATCGAAAAAGCGTGCCAGGGCCGCCGTCGGACCACCACTGAGGTTCATATAAGTCTGCGGCTTGGCCAGGATCAGCTTGGGGCCGCCAATGCCCAGCCGGCCCTCGGCCACCAGGGCGCGGGCCTTGTGCGTTTTGAACGTGGCGCCCATCCTGCGGGCCAGTTCCTCGACCACCATGTAGCCGATATTGTGCCTGTTACGACTGTAGTCGGGCCCGGGATTCCCGAGCCCGACTACCAGCCAGGTGTTACTCATAGTGGCGATTCTACCGTGCCGGTCCTTGCCGATGGCATGGCCGGCCGGTGCGGCCAAGTTGTTGCTACTCAGCCACGGGTGCCCCGGCGGGAGTCTCGGCGGCGGTCGCGGCCTCTTCGCCCTCGGCACCCGCGGCTGCGCCGGACGGCTCGGAGATGTTGACGATCAGCATTTGCGGATCGGTCAGCAGGGTGGACCCAGTGGGCAGCACCAGGTCCGCGGCATGCACGTGCGCGCCGGCCTGGCGGCCCTCGATGCTGAACTCGATGTGCTCCGGCAGGTGGGTGGCCTCGGCCTCGATGCTGACCGAAACTTCCTCCTGCAGCGAGACGGCGCCGGGGGCAACTTCGCCGTGCAGGATGACGGGGATGTCAACGATGACCTTCTCGCCGCGGCGGACGGTCAGCAGGTCGATGTGCTCGATGATCTGCAGCAGCGGGTCGCGCTGGATGTCCTTGATCAGGGCCAGGTGCTCTTCGCCGTGGATGTCCAGGGTCAGCAGGGCGTTGGCGTTGCGGGCGGCGCGGGTGGTCTGGCGCTCCGGCAGGGCGATGTGGATGGGCTCGGCACCGTGGCCGTAGATGACGGCGGGGATCAGGTTGGCGCGGCGGGCGCGGCGGGCTGAACCCTTGCCAAATTCGGTGCGGATCTCGGCAGCAAGCTTCTGCTCAGACATGGGGAACTCCTTCATTATTCAGTGATCAGCAAGGACTAAAGGTCTAGAACTTGCCCTGCACCCAATCGTGCGAAGGAGGTTCAGACCGAGTCGATAACGGAGCGGGCGCAACTGGTGCGGCGCGCTCCCTCGCCAAGGTACCCGCATAGTCTACCAGCCCTGGCAGGGCGGTCCGGGCAGCGGGGTAGCTCAGGCGTTGCCGTCGAAGAGGGAGGTGACGGAGCCGTCGTCGAACACCTCGCGGATGGCCCGCGCGATCAGCGGCGCAATGGAGAGCACCGTCAGGGTCGGGAAACGCTTCTCCGCCGGGATGGGCAGCGTGTTGGTCACGACCACCTCGCGGGCGCCGCTTTCGGAGAGCGTGCGCGCCGCCGGATCGGAGAAGACAGCGTGCGTGGCGGCAATGATGACATCCTTGGCGCCCGCGTTCTTCAGCACCTGGACAGCACCGGC
>DASYGM010000207.1:0-8062 GCA_035999715.1 Micrococcaceae bacterium
TGGTCCACGCTTTTCCTGCGGTAGATCTGGTACCGGCTGCCGAATTTCGGGTCGTCGGAGAACCATGCGGCCGGAATCGATTCGTCGTAGTCCAGCTCTGAAAGGTCCATCTTCAGATCCGCTCCGACCTGTTTCCGGCCGTTGCCCAGGTGGATGTAGTTGGCCAGTTCGTTGGCAAGCTCCTGGGCTTCCTTTTTAGTGTCGCCGAGGATCGGCAGGATCCCGGGGATGATTTTGACCTCGTCGGGGTTCCGGCCTTTTTCGGCCGCCATGTTCTTGAACTTGGTGTAGAACTCGATCGATGGATCCTTGAGGGGCTGGGCGGTGTAGATGCCGTCGGCCACGGAAGAACCCAGTTCCATGCCGGGCCCGGAGGAACCGGCCTGGACCAGCACCGGACGGCCCTGGGGGGAGCGCGGCATGTTGATCGGACCTTGGACTTTGAAGTACTTGCCCTGGTAGTTCAAGGCCCGTAGCTTTTGCGGATCCACATACCACCCGGATTCGCGGTCCACGATGGTGGCGTCGTCCGGCCAGCTGTCCCAGAGCTGCTGGACCACCTCCACGAACTCAGTGGCCCGCCGGTACCGCTCAGCGGGATCCGGCGCCTGGTCCATTCCATAGTTCGCGAAGCCATCTGAGGACGTCACGATATTCCAACCCGCGCGGCCGCCGGACATGTGGTCCAGTCCGGCAAACTGCCGGGCCACGGTGTAGGGCTCGCTAAAGGAAGTGGATACGGTGCCGATGAGACCGATGTTTTTGGTGCGGGCCGCGAGGGCTGATAGGACGGTGATCGGCTCATAGAATCCGTTCATCTTGATGTCTCCGCGCAGTACGGTGTTGGCGTGCACAATGTCGCCGAAGAAGATGGCGTCAAGCTTGGCGTTTTCCGCCATCACCGTCAGGTCCGCTACAAACTCCAGGTTGCCCAGCTCCTCGGCCCGGCTGTCCGGCATCCGCCAGCTGTCCTTGTGGTAGCCCGCCGGCAGCATGAATGTGGTGAGCACCATGGGCTTGCTCGATTTCTGCACCATCTCTTTAGGTCCCTTCGTTGCGTGGTCATCTGCCACGGCCGTCTTTCTTCCATCTTCGCGACACCCGCTATTTCTGTAAATACGGCAAGATTAGGACATGGTTGTCAGCCAAACTGATGTATGAACGGTTGCTTTACGCGAGTCTGGCGCCCGCAGGCATACTTGAGTGGGGCGCGAGGCCAGAGGCCATCGCCTTAGCTTCCGGGCAGGGCGGGGCAGGAACGGGGCAGGGCGGGCGTTGCGCGCCTAGGACTCCTCTAGCCGGCGCGCGCTGCTTTCAGGAGTCTTGCGGGCTGCGGCCGCGCCTACCAGCAGTACGAGGATCCAGAAAATGCCGACCAACCACGCGGCCCCGCCGCCGAGCACCATGAGTCCGCTGGCAATCATGGGTGTGAACCCGGCGCCGATGGTCGAGCCTCCCTGGTATGCAAGGGACGCGCCTGTGTAGCGTACATCAGTGGGGAACTGTTCGGAGATGAAGGCTCCCAGCGGGCCTGCGATCGCTCCTTGGACCAGGCCGTTGCCCATGAGGATCGCCACCGCGAAGCCCCAGAGCGTGCCGTTTGTGAGCAGCATCAGAATGGGGAAGGCCAGGACGGCGGCGAGTATTCCGGCAGCCGTCAACACGGCGCGCCGGCCGATCCTGTCGCTCAATCTCGCGGACAGGAAGCAGACGACGATGGTCACGATCGCGGACGATGCCATCCAGTTCAGCGCCCCGGTCCGGTTTACACCTTTCTCGATGGCAACCGAAATGCCCCAGACAGTTAGGATGCCCTGGCAAGCATAGAACCCGAGGGTTGCGATCAGGGCGAGCATCACCTCGCGCCGGTGATTGCGCAGAAGTGCCAGGATCGGCATCCGCTCGCGCCTCTCGTTTTCCCCCTCAAGTTCCTTGAAAATGGGCGATTCGGAAACCTTCAGGCGGATGAGCAGGCCAATGGCGATCAGCACCGCACTGAATAGGAAAGGGATACGCCAGCCCCAGACGAGAAACTGGTTCCCAGTCAGCCCGGCAACCCCGGAGACCATGAAGGTCGCCAACAATCCACCGGCCGGTCCTCCTGCGTTAGCGAAGGCAGCAGCGAATCCCCGCTTTCTGGCTGGTGCATGTTCAACTGCCATCAGCGTCGCGCCTCCCCATTCACCGCCCACCGCGACGCCCTGCACCACCCGGAGCAGCACCAGGGCGCTCGGAGCCAGGATGCCCGCCTGTGCGCTCGTGGGCAGGATGCCGATGGCGGTGGTGGAAGCCCCCATCAAGAGCATCGAAAGGACCAGCATTCGCTTTCGTCCTAGTCGGTCGCCGAAGTGGCCAAAGATCACACCGCCCAGGGGCCTGGCCAGATACCCCACGGCCAGGGTGGCAAAAGACACAAACAGGGCAAAGGCTGGATCCAGGTTGGAGAAGAATACCTTCCCGAAGACCAAGGAGGCCGCCGTGGCGTAGAGGATGAAGTCGTAATACTCGATGATGCTGCCGGCAAAGCTGGAGCCGAGAACCCTGCGCATATCCCTCGTGTTGAGGGAACGAGATTTCTGGAGGGGGGAATGCCCACTCGGATGAACATCAGCGTTGATCATTTCCAAATTAGACATGTACCTCTGCAACTTTGCGTTTCTTTGCTGCGACAGCCTTTACAGGCGCCATCGCAGTCACGTCCTCAGTGTCTCGCATCACACTCTAGCCTGTCGACGGCCAAGATAAAAGATAAAAGGAACAATTGCGCATTATTTGTGCAACTTTGTCTTGTATCAGGGCAAGCACTTGTCCCGCCCTCGACCCGCCCGTAAGGTTTTCTCGTCCGTTAAGACTTAAAGAAGGACGGGTTGGAGGCCGGTAACGGAACAATCAGCTGTTCCGCTACCGGCCTCCAACAGGGCAGTTGGGGCTTAGGCCCTGGTGCTGGCCTGCACGGGGCTGGGCTCGACTTCGGTGGCTGAGTTGGAAGCACTAGGAGTGGATGCAAGCGGAGCGGTTGCACCTGCTGTGTCCAGACCGAGCCGGCGGCGGTCACGCTGCTGGTTGACGAACAGCAGGGCCAGGACGCTGAACGTCAGCAGAAGGCCGCCAGCCAGGGCGAAGGCGGACCGGTAGCCATCGGCAGGGGTGGCTGCGCCGCCGATCAGGAAACCGGAAACTGCCGGTGCAAACACTCCACCGGTGGTGAGGACCGCGTTGGCGATGGAGAGGTTGGCTCCGCGTTGGCTGATGGTAGTCAGTTCCGCAACTACCAGGTAAGTGATGGCGAAGAGTGCAGGCGCCGTGCCGAAGCCGAAGACCATCAAGGTAATGGACAGCACCGGTGAGGTGGTCAGGGTGGCGCCAACCAGGCAGGCGCCGGCGAAGGTTCCGGCACCGCCCAGAACCCAGCCGCGGGCCTTCCGGGTGGGAACGCCCTTCAGGTGCAGGCGCTGGGTCAGTGCGCTCAGGCCCACGGTGGCGATAGTGCCCCACGCTGCAGGCAGGGCGATCATGGTGCCTGCCTGCTGCCCGCTGAAGCCCAGGACGTTCTGGAAGTAGGCCGGCCCCCAGGACATCGCCAGTGTGAAGGTCCAGTAGCCGAAGAAGGACGCCAGCACGGCGAAGATCCAGCTGGGGGAGAGGATGGTGCGCCAGTAGCGGACTTTGGTTTCCACCGCGACAGGAGCTTCCTCCCGTGTGATCCCGTCGATGTCCTGCTCTGCCTTCCGGCTGGTGTATGGGCCTTCCTTGCCCACGATGAACAAGAAGAGGGCCCAGACCAGGCCTACGATGGCCAGCACCGCGAAGGCGGTTTGCCAGCCGAATTGCCCGATTACCCAGGCCAGGACCGGGGCGAAGGCCACGATTCCGAGAGTCACGCCCGAGGACGCCAGGGCCGCAGGGGTGGCGCCTTTCTTTTCGGGGAACCATTTGTAGATGCCGTGCATCAGCACCGGAGCCAGTGGGCCCTCGCCGGCGCCGAGCAGCAGGCGGCTGGCCCAGAGGGCAGGCAGTGATGCGAACAAGAGGATGGGTGCCTGCGCCAGGGACCACAGCAGGCACAGCGCCAGGAGGATCCACTTGCTTGAGACCTTGTTGGCGATGGGTGCGGCTACGATCTGGGCCACGCCGAAGGTGAGGAACATGGCGCTGCCCACCAGGCCGAACTGCTCCGGTGTGATGCCCAGTTGTTTCATCAGGGGCACGGCGGCGATGCCCAGTACCGCTTTGTCCGCCCAGTTGAGCATCATCAGGAACAGCAGGCTGAAGGTGATGATCCAGCCATAGCGGTTGCGCTTGACGCTGGACCAGGTTCGGGGATCGCGGGAGGTTGTTGGAGCCGGAGCTACGACGTCCGGAAGCGGAGTTGCAGACATAGTATGTGCCCATTCGTTGTCGAGGAAGTCTTGCTGGATTGCAGCGGCGCTTCCTTGACTTTAGGCATCATGTGATGGGCCTTACATTTGGTTTTCCGTTGGGTGGAAAGCCACTTTCCGGGGGCGCGGACTACTGGGGATTGGGCCGGAGTGGGGCTCTCCCAGGAAAGCGAGCAGGCCCATACCAATGACGCTCAGTCCGCACGTCAGCCACCAGGTGCTGCCCCAACCACCGGCGCGGGTGGCGAGCAGGGCGAAGAGCATTGGGCCCAGGAAATTGCCCACGTTGAAAATCTGTTGCGTCAGCCCCAGCACAGCCGTGACGGATCCCTCAGCGGGGGCGATGCGCACTGAGTAGCTGGTCATGGCGGCGGGGATCAGGCCTCCGACGGCGGAAAACGCAGCAATCAGCACGAACTGGATGAGGATGCCGTTGCCGATGCTTGCCCAGTCCACGCCGAAGGTGGCCAAGGAGGCGGCGGACATCGCCAGGAAGGTCCAGAGAACGATCTTTCGTTCAGACAGGCCACGCTGGATGAGGGGGCCTGCGCTGACCGCGCCGATGGCGTTGGCGCCGCCGACGACGGCGGTGAGGAGACCGGGCCAGGGACCGTCCAGGCCGGCCACTCTGTAGATGGACGGCAGGAATCCGAGGACGGCCATCCACTGTGCGGTGTAGCAGGCGAATACGGTCCCGGTGATCCACGGCCGGCGGGCCGCCACTGTCCGACCCACCCTGTGGAGCGCGGAGCGCAGCCCGGCGTTGGTGGGGAGCATATCCCTGGGCACCCGTCGCAGCAGCAGGGGCACCGGGAGTAGGGTGACTACGGCCATCAGCAGCCACCATTGGCGCCAACCGGCAGCCTGGAGGAAAAGGGCGCCGGCGGATAGGCCGATCAGCGCGGCGATGCCCTGGAACGTGGCCCAGCTCGCCAGCGCTATGCTAAGCCGTTGCGGCGGTGCCACCTTGCGGATGAGGGCAGGGGCAACGACGACGGCCAGCAGGAACCCGACGCCCTCCAGGGTGCGCGCCGCCATCAGTAATTCCGTGCTGGGGGCGGCCGCGCCGAGTACGGAGGCGGCGCTGAGCAGAAGCAGGCCGGCGACCAGGAGGCGGCGAAGGCCCGCCATTTCCCCGCAGACGGCGGTGGCCAGACCTCCCACGATGCTGGCCACCTGGATGATGCCCAGCAACAGCCCGGCCTGTACCAGCGTGCTGCCCAGATCCGCCTGGATGGAGGCCAGCGCCGCCGGGAGTTTCCAGATGTGCATGGCCGACGCGATGCCTGCGGCGACGACGGCCAGCCAGGCCGAGTCGGGCGTCGTTGTTCTGTTATCAAGTGCGGGGGGCAACAGTGCCAAGGAATTCGATTCCTCAGGCAGAGGCCAGGACGGGGCTGCTGATGTGGAAGCGCTGCCCACTGCCCGCCACATCCACCGGGCCATCGAACGTGGAGGCGGCACGGCTGCGCCACCACTGCGGCTCGGCGCGCCCGGCCAGGTGGGAGAGCACCAGGCGCCCCACCTTGGCGGCTGCCGCCACGCGTCCGGCACCTTCGGGCGGGGTGTGCGCGATCTGCTGGTGGTTCAGGAACTCCGGTGAGAAGCCCTTGCCCGCGTAGAAGTCGAGGTTTACCGCTTCATGCACCAGGATGTCGGCGCCGCTGGCGAGCACGGCCATGGCATCGCATTCGGCGGTGTCCCCGGAGAACACCACCGAGCCGGCGTCTGTATCGAAGCGGAAGGCCAGCGCGGGGTTGACGGGCGGATGCTCCACCAGGATGCCGGTGACTTTGACCCGGTCATCCTCGTAGACGTCGAACGGGCGGGCCGCCTCCTGCGTCCCATGCTCGGGCGTGGTGAGGTCGACGGTGCGCAGCAGGGAGGCCAGATCCGGGCGTGCCTCGTCGTGGACCCTGATGTCGATGTCGTAGGAGAAGGCCTGCAGCGCATGGGACACCAGACCACTGGTGCCCGAGAGTCTCGCGCCGCCGGCTCGGTTGTGATCCTTGCCTGGGCCTATTACGGACACCGGGCTGGTGAAGCCCTTCACAGGGTTGCCCCAGTTCCACAGCAGGAAGCCGGGCAGTTCCACCACGTGGTCCGAGTGCAGGTGGGTGACAAAGCCGGCCACGAAGTCCTTGCCGCGCAGTCCCGCTTCATGGGCGCCGCGTGAGCAGCCCAGGCCGAAGTCCACCATGTAGAAAGCGTCACCCACGACGAGTGCGCTGGAGATGCCGTTCTCCGGTCCGCGGATGGCCGGGCCGGCGGCGGTGCCAAGGGTGATCAGTTCAACGCTCACGGGAAGTCCTTCTGCGGGTTGGTGCGGGATCAGGAGTGGGGACGGGCATTGATGACGCGGGTTTCCAGGTATTCCTCCAGGCCCCAGTGGCCGCGTTCTCGTCCGACGCCGGATGCCTTCCAGCCGCCGAACGGGGCATCGGGCTCCACCTGGGTATGTTGGTTGATCCAGACTGTTCCGGCCTCGATCCGTGAGGCGGTGGCGTAGGCGCGCTCCTGGTCCGGGCTCCAGACCGATGCGCCCAGGCCGAACTCCCCGGCGTTCAACCCGGCGATGGTTTCGTCAAGGCTGTCGTACGCCACGATAGGCAGTGCCGCCCCGAACTGTTCCTGCTCCACCAGATCCATGCCCGGCTCAGCGCCGATTACCACGGTGGGGGAGAGGAAATAGCCGGGCAGGTCGCAGCCGGAGCTGCCGCCGGTGATGATGCTGGCGCCGGCCCCCACGGCGGTGTCAACCAGGCGGTGGACCAGCTTGAGCTGGGACTCATTATGCATCGGTCCCATGGTGGTGCGGTCGGCGATGCCGTGGCCGAGGACGTGGCGGGAGGCCTCGACGGCGATGGCCTCGGCAAGTTCGGTGCAGCGGCTGCGCGGGACGTAGACGCGCTTAACTGCCATGCACACCTGGCCGGCGTTGCGGAAGGCGCTGCCCACGATCCCGCGGGCGGTGACGGCGATGTCCGCGTCGTCCAGCACGATGGCAGGGTCATTGCCGCCGAGTTCCATGGTGACGCGCTTGACTGTGGGGGCGGCCTGCTGGGCGATGGAGATGCCGACATCTGTGGAGCCGGTGAAGGAGATCTTGCGGATGCCGGGGGAAGTACTAAGGGCAACGTTGACGGTGCGGCGCGAGCTGGTCCGGGTCTGCAGGACGCCGGCCGGGAGGATCTCGTTGAGCAGGTTGACCAGCGCGATGGTGGACAGTGGCGTGGACGGTGAAGGCTTCGTAATCACGGTGCAGCCGGCCACCAGTGCCGGAGCCAGCTTCACGCAGAGCAGGGAGATGGGGAAGTTCCAGGGGGTGATGGTGCCCACCACGCCCACCGGTCGGTACTGCACCTCCGGGGTCCGGTCGGCGCGTGGCGGCAGCGGTTCCACCTCCTCCCAGGCCATGCCCGCATAGTGTTCAAAGAGCCCAGCGGCCACACTGAACTCGCCGGCGGCCTCCGCCTTGGGCTTGCCCTGCTCGCGGGAGAGCAGGGTGGCCAGGGGGTCCATGTCGCGGCGGATCAGTGCGGCGGCCGAACGGAGGGCGCTGCGCCGCGCTTCGCGGTCCGTGGCCCAGCCCGGTGCAGCGGCGCGGGCGGCTGTGACCGCCCGTTCAACATCCTGCTCGGTGTTCTCGGGGGCCTGCCCCACGACTTCAAGCGTCGCCGGAT
>DASYGM010000026.1:0-3066 GCA_035999715.1 Micrococcaceae bacterium
CGCTCCGGTACGAAGCTGATGGAGTCGTCCGGCGTGGTGGGAGCGTTGACGAAGGAGCGGAAACGGCGCAACCGTTCGGGATCCTTGAGCGTGGCAGCCCATTCGTCCTCATAATTGCCCACATGCGCCGCCATCGCTGCCTCCAACTCCGCGGCGACGCCCAGCGAATCGTGGACTACAACGTCGGTTACGTGCGCCAGGCCGCCGTCGAGCTCTTCCTGCCAGCGGGCCGTGCGCTGCAGCCGGTCGGCGGTGCGGATGTAATACATCAGGTAGCGGTCGATGTAGCTGATGAGCGTGGCGTCGTCGAGGTCCTTGGCCAGCAGTTGTGCGTGCGCCGGCTGGGCGCCGCCGTTGCCTCCGACATAGAGGTTCCAGCCGTCTGCGGTGGCGATCACCCCGATGTCCTTGCCGCGCGCCTCCGCGCATTCGCGGGCGCAGCCGGAGACGCCGAGCTTGAGTTTGTGCGGGCTGCGCAGGCCGCGGTAGCGCAGTTCCAGGTTGATCGCCATGGCCACGGAGTCCTGCACGCCGAAGCGGCACCACGTGGATCCGACGCAGGATTTCACCGTGCGCAGTGACTTGCCGTAGGCCTGCCCGGATTCGAAGCCGGCCTCCACCAGGATTTTCCAGATCTGCGGCAGCTGCTCCAGCCGTGCGCCGAACAGGTCGATCCGCTGGCCACCGGTGATCTTGGTGTACAGCCCGAAGTCCTTCGCCACCTGGGCGATCACGCCGAGTTTTTCCGGTGTGATTTCCCCGCCGGGGATGCGCGGTACCACCGAATAGGTGCCGTCTTTCTGCATGTTGGCCAGCGCCCGGTCGTTGGTGTCCTGGAGGGCGCCAAGCCCGTCGCCGAGCACATAGGCACTGTGCTGGCTGGCCAGGATGGAGGCCACGGTGGGCTTACAGACGTCGCAGCCACTGGTCCGGGCGGCCGGGTCCGTGGTGCCGAAGCGGGCCAGGATGTCCTGGAAGGATGTCAGCCGCAAAGCCCGGACGGCCTCGAAGAGTTCGGCCCGGGACATGCTGAAGTGCTCGCAGAGCGCCTTGGACACGGTGATGCCGGACTTGGTGAGCTCACCCTCCAACAGCTTCTTCAGCAGCGGGACGCAGGATCCGCATTGCGTTCCGGCCCGGGTGCAGGCCTTAAGCCCGGCCACGTCCTGGACCGGCTCCAGGCCCTCGCAGCCGCCGCTTGCATGGATTGCGTCGCGGATGCTGCCGGCCGGGACATTGTTGCAGGAGCACAGGATCGCGTCCTCTGGCAGCTCGGTTTCCGGTGCTTCCCCGCCGCGGGACGCGGTGAGGTACGCCCCGGGCTCGGCGGGGAGTTCGCGTCCCAGCAGCGGGCGCAGGCTGGCATAGGGGGTGGCGTCGCCGACGAAAATGCCGCCCAGCAGAGTTTTGGCGTCATCGGTGGTGACGACCTTCTGATAGACGCCGCGGGCCGGATCGGCGTAGACCACCTCCAGGCTGTCCGCTGTTTTGGCGAAGGCATCTCCGAAGCTGGCCACGTCGACGCCGGAGAGCTTGAGTTTGGTGGCAGTGTCGAAACCGGGAAAGGTGGCAGCCCCGCCGTGCAGCCGGTCCGCGACGATTTCCGCCATCGTATTGGCCGGGGCGACCAGGCCCAGGCACATGCCGCCGAAGTTGGCCACCTCGCCGATGGCCCAGATGTTGGGGACAGCGGTGGAACAGTCTTCGGAGATGACGACGCCGCCGCGCGGGCCGAGCTCAAAGGGTTCCAGGGCGGGGAAGGGGCCGGCGCTGGGTATCGCGTTGGCGGTTGCATCGTCCGTTGGGTTGGCGGCTGCGTTCTGCGGTGGTTCGCGGAAGAGCTCATCCCGCGGTTTGACGCCGATGGCCACCACCACCAGATCGGCGGGAATGGTGCGCTTGTCTGCCATCAGCACGCCGGTCACCTCCTCGCGGGGCAGAGCGTCGTCGGTCCCTTCAGGCGCTATGGTTTCCCGTGCACGGGTTTCAATGCCGTCGGGGAAAACGCCACCATGGACTTCCAGCCCCTTGCCTCGCACCAGACGGCCCAAGGCCTGTCCGGCGCCTTCGTCCAGTTGCGTGTTCATCAGCCAGTCCGCGCCATTGACGACGACGGCGTCCGCGCCGAGCTCCTGCAGCCCGGCCGCCGCTTCCAGGCCCAGCAGGCCACCTCCGATCACCACTGCCCTGACCTGTCGGCGAAGCCGTTCTCCGAGCCGGGCTACCTCCCGGCTGAGGAACCGCACGTCATCCAGGGTGCGGTACACATAACTGTGCTCGGCCCCGGGGATGGGCAGCCGGGCCGCGTCCGAACCGGTGGCAACCACCAGCTCGTCGTATTCATAGCTGCCGGTATCCGTGAACACCCGGCAGTTGGCCGGTTCGATGCGCAGGGCGCGCTCGCCGGTCCGCAGCGTTACCGCTGCGTGATCCCACAGCTCCATGCTGCCCAAGGTGAGGTCGGCGTCGTCGTCCGTCAGCGCCCTGCTCAGCGCCACCCTGTCGTAGGGAAGGTGCGCTTCCTCGGTCAGGACGGTGACACGGAAACCGTCGAGGCCCCGGGCGTTCATGGCGTCGACGAAGCGGTGCGCAGCGGGGCCGCCCCCGATAACGACGACGCGGCGCGGGTGGTTGGAAACGCGCAGAGATGGCATGTCTCGGGTCATGGCTGGGCCTTTCGATCGGATTGCGGGGGACGCCCGCTGCCTGTCCATTTAGGCTAGGAGGGTCCAGTTTCCCTACCGTTTCCCTTATGTTTCGGCACCTTAACTTCTGCATCACAGACTTGTTTCGGCCCCGGTGACGTCTCTTTTACCTTCTGGACATGAGGGTCGAATGCGATCGAAACAGGGCGTTCCTAAGCTCGGTGCCGTGGAAACTTCTCGCTGCCGGCCCCCTGAACTATGGGCCAGCAGGTTTTGAGAGGCCAATCTTTAGAAGAAGGGAAACGCCATGTCTACATCGATGGTTGAAGAAGTCACGCCTGCAGAGGAACTGACCATGGACAGGATCCGGGTCGATGCCGGACACGAGGGGCTCGGCTGGCACCGAATCTGCCGCCTTGAT
>DASYGM010000057.1:0-3922 GCA_035999715.1 Micrococcaceae bacterium
TATCGAACTTATGCGGATGCGTGCTCAGGCTCGGAACCAGGCGCCAGGCCAGGATGAACGCGACGACGCCGATCGGGATTTTGATGAAGAAAATCCATTCCCAGCCCAGCGTGTCCACCAGCACACCGCCCAGGATGGGCCCCACCAGGGTGGCCACCCCGGCCGTGGCGCCCCAGAGCCCCATGGCCTGCCCGCGCCGGTCCGGCGGGAAGATCCGGGTGATCACGGCCATTGTCTGCGGCGTCATCAGTGCGGCACCAAGTCCCTGCACGGCGCGCGCGGTGATCAGCATCTGCACGTCGCCGGACAGTCCGCACCACAGCGATGACAGGGTGAAGATCACCAGGCCGATCAGGTACAGGTTTTTGGGTCCGAACCTGTCGCCCAGCCGGCCGGTGATCAGCAGCGGCACCGCGTAGGCCAGCAGGTAGGCGCTGGTAACCCAAATGACCGAGTTGATGTCGGTATGGAGGCCTTCCATGATTCTGGGGTTGGCCACGGAGACGATGGTGGTGTCGATGAGGATCATAAAGAATCCGATCACCAGCGACCACAGCGCCGGCCAGGGCCTTGAAACGTTTTCCACTGTTCTCCTTGGGAATGGGCTACCAGCCGAGGTGGCCGGTGCGGATGTCTTCTTGAAAGCTGCGGATCCAACCGATTTCGGCCCGGAGCATGCTCTGTTGGTATTCGACGTCGATCCAGTACTTCCGCTCGACGCCCTTGCCGGTGACGGCCGCCGCGGCGCGCTCCAGCCCCTCAAGCTGATCATCCAGAACGGCGAGCCTGCGGTCAAGGAGCCCGACGACGACGTCCCCGGGCAGGTTGTGCGCCTCGGCGATCGCGAGCGGGAAGCTCGGGTATTCGTGCACCGGCGTTGCGAGCAGCTCCTGCAGGCGCCCGGCCAGGGCCTGGCGTCCCGCCGCCGATATTTCATAGGTGGTGCGCTCCGGTCGGTTGCCTTCCCTGTCGGTCCCGGCCGCCGTCACCAGGCCCTGACCTTCGAGCCTGCCAACGGCGTGGTACAAGGTGCCGGGCCGGACCTTCAGCAGCCGGTCCTCGGAGCGCGCCATCAGCAGCTGGTACATCTCGTACGGATGCATTGGCCGCTCGGCAAGCAGTGCCAGCGAGGCGACGCCGAGCGCGGTGAGGGGGGCAGATCGGAGCATTTCGGTATCCTGGCGGTGCTATTCCGGGGGAACTATTCCCGGACGATTATTCCACATAGAATATACACGATGCTAGCGCTCCGCACCATCGAATTCCCATCGAACGATCGCCAACTGGGGCCTTGAGCACGGTGAAGGTCGCAGCTGGCGACCGTTCGGCTACCGCGGGGCGCGCAGGAAGCCGGACCGCCGGCCCACCACCTGCCCCGCATCGGGGGCCACGATGACTTCCTGCGCGGCGGTGTACTTCTCCCCCTCGTCATCGACCGTCAGCACCGCCTGCGCGTCGACGCTGCGCTTGATGACGGCGAGCGCAACCGGGCCCATCTCGTAGTGCTGGGCGACGGACGTCACCGTGCCCACCTGCCGTTCGCCGGCAAAAACGGCGCTGCCGGCCGCCGGCAGGGTGTGCTGCGATCCGTCCAGCTGCAGGAAGACCAGGCGCCGCGGCGGGTGCCCCAGGTTGTGCACCCGGGCAACCGTTTCCTGGCCCTTGTAGCAGCCCTTGGCCAGATGGACCGCGGTGCGGAGCAGATCGAGTTCGTGCGGAATGGTCTTGTCATCTGTTTCGGCGCCCAGCCGAGGCCGCCACGCCGCGATCCTGAGGGCCTCGGCGGCCCACACTCCGGCGAGCGGCCTGTCATCCACGGCGGAGACGAGTTCGGTGGCGGGAACGAGGTACTCGAACCAGGTTCGCTCGCGGCCGGGGTGCGCCTCCTCCGCGACAGCGGTGTACGCAAAGCCGCCCGGCGCAATCCCGGGCCAGGGGTCCCGCCAGACAAGGCGCTCGGACCATTCCTGCACCGGGCCGGTTGAACCGACGACCGCCCAGTCCGCGGAAACATCGGCCACCTCGACCCGCAGCATGAACTTCATGCTCGTCAGCCATTGCGTCAGCGGCGCGGCCTCGGCCGCCTCGACGATCAGCCAGCTCGTGGCGCCGTCGTCAACTACCCTGGCATCGAACTCGATCCGCCCCTGGATGCTCAGCAGCAGCAGTTCGGTGCCTACCCGCGGCGCCAGACTGGTCAGCTGCTGGGAGGAGAGGGTGTTGAGCCAGCTCAGCCGGTCCGGTCCGCCCACCGTGACCACACCGCGATGCGAAAGGTCCACGACGGCGGTCCCCGGCTTGCCGTTGGTACCGGCCAGCGCCCGCTGCTCGCGCATCGGGTCGCCGTAGTGTGCGGCCACGCCGGCGTCCAGGCCACCGGCCTCGACGGCTCCCGGGCGTGCCAAAAGCGGGCTTTCGTAGTTCATATCCTGATCAACATCCTTGCGTGTCAGCGGTATTCCGGATTCTCGAAACCAAAGTGCTCGCCGGCGCTCCACTGGCGCGGCAGGTTGCCATAGGCCGGATAGCCGCCGGCGGCTTTGAGCATGGCGGCCAGGTGCATCAGATTCCAGCTCATAAACGTCGTGTTCCGGTTGGTGAAATCGTTCTCCGGGCCGCCGGAGCCCTCGTCCAGGTAGCTGGGGCCCGGTCCAATCTCACCCAGCCAGCCGGCGTCGGCCTGTGGCGGGATGGTGAAGCCAATGTGCTGGAGGCTGTAGAGAATGTTCATGGCGCAATGCTTCACCCCGTCCTCGTTGCCGGTGATCAGGCAACCCGCGGCCCTGCCGTACAGGGACCATTGGCCGCGGTCATTGAGCTCGGCGGACTGGCCGTACAGGCGTTCGATGATCTTCTTCGTCTGCGAACTGTTGTCGCCAAGCCAGATGGGCCCGGCGAGTACCAGGATGTCCGCCTGCCTCACCCTGCGGTACAGCTCCGGCCAGGCATCGACCGTCCATCCGTGCTCCGTCATGTCCGGGTAAACGCCGGTGGCGATGTCATGGTCCACGGCGCGGATGACCTCGGTGGTCACGCCCTGCTTCTCCATGATCGACTGGCTTAGCCGGACCAGAGCCTCCGTGTTGCTGACCTCTGGGGATTTCTTCAGCGTGCAGTTGATGAACACCGCGCGCAGATCCGAATAGTCGGTGCCGTTCATGGTCCGCCTCGCTTCCGGAGATTATTCATGTGCAGCATGGACCGGCGCAGGTTGTTCGGGCGTCAGCGGACTTTCTTCAGGATGGCGGAGGCGTGTGCCTCCAGGGCGTTGCCCTGCGCGGCCACATCCCAGCGCCAGAACAGATCCCCGTTCACCAGGCCGAAGATCCGCGTGGCCGCCGCGTAGTCCTTGGAGCCGGCCCCGCGCATCACGGCGTCGGTGGCCAGCTGGATTTGCGGACCCTTGATCTGGCCGTAGTAAAGCTCGGAGATGCCGCCGGGGTGCACAATCGTGGTGGTGATATCGAAGCCGCCGTCCGCGTTGCGCAGTTTCTCGACGTCGTCGGCCGTGGTGAGGGCGGGGACAATGTCCGCCGGGATCAGGCCCGGGCCGCCGTCGGCATCATTGAGCTTGCGGTCCAGGGACCAGAATCCCGTCTCGACCGAGAGGGGCCGCAGCACCGTACCATCCTCGTCGGTGAGCCAGCTCTCGGCGCTGTACTGAAGGTAGGGCAGGCCGTTCGTGGCGAAGGTGGCGTGCTGGACGAAGTGCTCCGAATCCGACTCGCCCGTTCCCAGCCTGCCGCTGCCGCGCCATTGGCCCAGCAGCCAGGACAGCGGAACTAGTTCAGGGGTCAGATCTGTGGGGATCTCGATCGGCACCGTGCCACCTCAGCTACCTTGTGTGATCAGCCTGTGATCAGCGGAACATGTGCAGGTCCTATTTCTGGCCTTTGAACAGCCGCCAGACCACCAGACCGGC
>DASYGM010000060.1:0-15381 GCA_035999715.1 Micrococcaceae bacterium
ATGGTCCGCAACAGCCGACGACGGCGGGTGGTGCTGGCGGCGGGCTGGCGCGGCCTGGTTGCCGGGCTGGGCCACGGGCCGCGGAGCAATGCGGCGGCCCTGGCGGGGCTTTATGACCTGCCGGAACTGAGCGCTGGCCCGGCTCGTGCCGCTGCGGTGGACGGCGCGGGCCCGGTGGAGACCGGCACGACGGGAGCCGGCGTACCGCAGGCCCCACGTGACGCAGCGGCAGAACCTTTTTCCGTGCTTTTGCCCGTCTATGCCGGGGACGACGCGGCCAAGTTCCGGCGCGCCGTGGAATCCGTCACCCTGGACCAGCAGCGCAAGCCTGCCCAGCTGGTCATTGTCCGCGACGGCGCCCTTTCGCCCGGACTCGACGCGGTGCTTTCCGGCGCCGAGGCCATGGCGGGGTCCGTGCCCGGGGCCGTAGACGGTGTTGATGGTATGGACGTTACGGTGCTGCGGTTGGAGCGTTCCGTTGGCCTGGCCGCGGCGCTGGACCACGGTCTGGGCCGCTGCCGCTTTGACATTGTGGCCCGAATGGACGCCGACGATGTCGCCCTGCCGGAGCGGTTCAGCCTGCAGTTGCCGGTGATCGAATCCGGGGCGGACATTGTTGGCTCCGCGATCGCCGAGATCGGCGAGGACGAGGACCAGATTTTGGCGACGCGCCACGTCCCGCTGTCCCACCGCGAGATCAGGGCCGGGGCGGATTTCCGCAGTCCGTTCAACCACCCCAGCGTGGTCTACCGCAAGTCCCTGGTGCAGGCCGCCGGCGGTTACGGGGACCTGGCGCACATGGAGGACTACTGGCTGTGGATCCGGATGATCCATGCCGGCGCACGGACGGCCAACGTCCCGCAGCCGCTGCTGAAGTACCGGGTCAGCGCCGGCTCCTATGACCGGCGGGGAGGGGCGCATATGCTGCGCGCGGAACTGACCCTGCAGAAGAGGATGCTCGGCGCCGGCTACACCAACGGTGCGCAGTTCCTGCGCAACGTTGCCGTGCGGGGGGTGTACCGGCTGATCCCCACCCGGGTGCGTAGACTGGGCTACCGCCGCGCGTTCACCGAAACCGCCGTCAGCTAAGCCCCACGACTAAGCCCCCGACCGGAAGACAATCGCCTAAAACATGTCCATATACGTCATCGTCGCACTCCTCGCTGCAGTAGTGGCCTACCTGGCCACGCCGGTAGTGCGGGCCGTGGCGGTGCGCAACGGCATCTATTCGCCGCTGCGGGACCGGGACGTGCACACCGTGATGATGCCGCGGCTGGGCGGCGTCGGCATGTTCGCCGGTCTGGTGGTGGCACTGGTCGTTGCCTCGCAGACGTTCTGGATCAAGGCGATCTTCCGGGACACCACCGCCCCCTGGGGAATCCTGGCCGGTGCCGCGGTCATCATGGTGGTGGGCGTGGTGGATGACATTATCGACCTGAACAGCTTCATAAAGCTCGGCGGCCAGGTGTTGGCCGGCCTGGTGGTGGCAGTGTGGGGACCCCGGCTGACGGTCCTCCCGTTCGGACCGATCCACATCAGCAGCATGTTCGTGCAGATCCTGCTGACGGTCTTTGTCATTGTCCTGACCATGAACGCGATCAACTTCGTTGACGGACTGGACGGCTTGGCAGCCGGCGTTGCCGCCATCGGGGGCGTGGCGTTCTTCATCACCGCCTACTGGGTCCACCGCAGCGCCCTGCTGCCCAACTATTCTGATCTGGCCACGCTGCTGATGGCCATCATGGTGGGAATCTGCATTGGGTTCCTGCCGCACAACTTCTACCCGGCCAAGATCTTCATGGGCGACTCGGGTGCCATGCTGCTGGGCCTGATCCTGGCCTCCGGTTCCATCGTTGCCACCGGGCAGATTAGCTCCGGCTTGTACGACCGTGCCAGCGGGCTGCCGACGTTCATGCCGATCATCCTGCCGCTGGCCGTGATGACGCTGCCGTTGGTGGATCTCAGCCTGGCAGTTGTCCGGCGCACCGCTGCCGGACGCTCCCCGTTCTCCGCAGACCGCGGCCACATGCACCACAAACTGCTCGACTTCGGCTATTCCCAGCGCCAGGCCGTGGTGGTCATGTATATCTGGACGGCGTTCCTGGCATTTGGCGGCGTGGCCTACGCGTTCATCCACTGGGTACCGCTGACGATTTTCAACGTCATAGTGCTCCCGCTTGTCGGAGTCCTGACCACCCACCCCTGGTTCCGGGACAACGTGGCCACTGCGACCAAAGCAGGGGAGGCCGAGGCCTCCCATCCGCACACCGGGCCGTTGCCCATGCTCCCTTCCGCGCCTCCGCGACTGCGCCATGAGCTGGCTGGGCAGGACCCGGACGGCCACGCCGCCGTGCTGCCGGCGGACCCGGCAGTGCTGCCATCGCCGTGGATCCGTCGGCTGCACCGCAGCTTCGCCGCCGTGGTCTGCGTGACGGTGGTGGTCTGCTTCCTCGCCCTGAATGACACTGGGATTGTCGGTATCTACAGCGTTATGACCGCCAGCGCGCTCATCATCTGCACCTTTGGGTTCAGCCTCCTGGTGCTGCATTTCGCGTCGCCAAAGGCCCTGGCCACCTCGGTGGGCACGCTTATTGCAGGGCTGCTGATGAAAGTGGTGGCCGTTGCGCTGGCGCTTATCTGGTTGTGGAGTCCGTGGTGGGTTGTGCCCGGCTGGTACTGGTGGGGGATCGCCGTCACCGCGGCGACCTGGCTGATAACGGAAGTCCTGGTCTTCGTCCGCCAGCGCAGGGTGGCGGCACAATGGGCCGCGGGTGGACTGGCTCCGGCATGAGCTTCCAGCCAGCTGTCAGGAACACACTTCTATCTCGTGTAGAATTTGAATATCAGCCGCGGCGGCCTGCCGGCGCACTGTTTCGCTGGCTTCCAGACCAAAGCCTCCTCCAGATTGGTTCCCCATGAATGACTTCAAGGCCACCGGCGGCCATACGCCCCGGGAACGCATTGTTGTCTCCGGGCCCACATCTTCCCCCTGGCTGCGGATCCTGGCATACTGCTCTACCGCGGCCGGAATCGTCGTCGTGATTGCGTGTGCGGTCTCGGCCATTGTCGCCGGGGGAGCGGCGGCGCTCAGCGCCCTCTTCGGTGCCGTCGTCGTCGTCCTATTCTTTGCCCTGAGCCTGCTGGTGGGGCATTTCGTCGGCCGGAGGAATCCCTCCGGGGCCATCGGAATGTTCCTGGCCACCTACCTGGTCAAAGTGGTGGGCTTTGCTGTGGTGCTGTTTTTCATCGGCAATCCCAGCTGGCTGGATGGCACCTGGTTCTTTATCACCGCAGTGGCCGCCGTGCTGGTCTGGCAGGGCACCGAGGTCTTTGTATTCACCCGGCTGCGCCTGCAGCTCTTCGATGACCCGAAGGACGCGAAGGCGGCCGGCCATGAGTGAGCCACGCGCCGGGCAGGACCCCGGGCAGGACCCTGAACAGCACCCCGCGCAGGAGAAGTTTTCCATCGCAGCCTCCGGCAGTTCCGGCCCGAACGGCCAGGGCGGCTACAACGCCGGAATGACGGTCTTTAGCTACATTATTGGCGGAATCGTTGTCTGGAGTTTGATAGGCTGGGGATTGGACATTTTGCTCGGAACCCACTGGATTGTCTTGGCCGGCGCCTTCGCAGGGCTGGCGGGCGGGTTTTATCTGGCCTTCGCGCGACGCCTCACCCGTTCCCGTAGCCATGACGCTGCCGGACCGGCCCAAGGCGCAGAGGATTCCGGGCAACAGTAATGCCAAAATTTTTCACAGCACACATTTTTTTCACAGCACACATTTTCAGAATCGTTGGGGGCAACGGTCAGTTCGCTTGCCCGGATCCCCAGACTATGCCCAAAGACGGACACTGTAGAGAGGAAACGCGTTGATCGCGCTTACACTCCCCGCCCAAGATGGGGGAACATTCACTCCGCCGGGGGTCACCAGTCACCTGCCAGCGATCTTCAGCATCGGAAGCTTCGACTTCACCAAGCAGATGCTCCTGGTCCTGCTGTCCGTGGTCCTGATCGCCTGGTTCTTCCTGGCCGCAGCAGGCAAGGGCAAGCTGGTGCCCGGCAAGCTCCAGTTCGCCGGGGAAATGGCCTACAACTTTGTCCGCAACTCGGTGGCCAAGGATGTGATCGGCGGCAAGGACTTCATGAAGTACGTCCCGCTGCTGTTCTCGTTGTTCTTCTTCATCCTGGTGAACAACATCTACGGGGCCATCCCGGTCCTGCAGTTGCCGAGCTTCTCGCATGTGGGCGGAGCCTATGTGCTGGCCATCCTGGTCTACGTCATCTGGATCGGCGCCGGGCTCAGGAAATTCGGCATCAGGTTCTTCAAGCTGGCAGTGGTCCCCTCCGGGGTTCCGTGGATGATCCTGCCGCTGGTCGTGCCGATCGAAATCATCTCCAACTTCCTGGTCCGGCCCCTGACGCACAGCCTCCGTTTGTTTGCCACCATGCTCTCCGGACACCTGATTGTGCTGATCGCCGGTTCCGGCATTGAATTCCTGATCTTCCAGGAGAGCGTCCTGGCCAAAAGCGCCTCGGTGCTGGTGCTGGTCGGCGCCGTAGCCATGTACATGCTGGAGGCGCTGATTATGGTGCTTCAGGCCTATGTCTTTACGCTGCTGACGGCGATCTACATTGAAGGCGCCATCCACGCTGAAAGCCATTAGGGAAAATTAGCATTCCCCCCGGGGGATAACACGAACCAAACAACCTGCCTGCGGGCATCTTGAAAGGAACTTTCATGAACGGCACTATCAACGGCTCCCTCAACCTCATCGGCTACGGCCTCTCCGCGATTGGTGGAGCCATTGGTGTGGGTCTGGTCTTCGCTGCATACATCAACGGTGTGGCCCGCCAGCCGGAAGCGCAGCGCGTGCTGCAGCCCATCGCCTTCCTGGGCCTGGCACTGACCGAAGCTCTTGCCATCCTCGGTCTGGTCTTTGCGTTCGTCTTCCACTAAAAGCGCGCACTATAAAGACCGTGCACAAAAAGACTCTGCGGAAACCGACACGAGTAGATAGGACAGGTGGAATATGAAAGACGCTATGATCTTTGCCGCCGCCACTGAGGGCGAAAACCCTCTGCTTCCAAACGGGTGGGAATTGCTGATCGTTGCGGTCGGCTTCGCAATCCTGATGTTCATCGCGGTCAAGTACGTTGTCCCGATGTTCGAGAAGACGTACGCGGAGCGTTCGGAAGCGATCGAGGGCGGCATCGCCAAGGCCGAAAAGGCCCAGGCGGAGGCTTCGGCTGCCTTGGAAGAATACAAGCAGCAACTCACGGACGCCCGTACCGAGGCCAACCGGATCCGCGAGGAGGCCCGTGCCGAAGGCGCTCAAATCCTGGCGGACCTGAAGGAAAAGGCCGCGGCCGAGTCCGCGCGGATCACCGAACAGGCTCAGACCGCCATTGCCGCCGAGCGCCAGGCCGCCGTCGTTTCACTGCGTGCCGAGGTCGGCACGCTGGCGACCACGCTGGCGGGTCGGATCGTGGGCGAGGCGCTGAACGACGACGAACGGTCGGCCCGCGTGGTGGACCGCTTTCTGGCCGACCTGGAAAACCAGGACGCGGCTAACCAGAGCGTGGGTGCGGCTCAGTAATGGCAGGCGTATCGGGCGAATCGCTGACCGCGGCCTTGGCGGACCTGGAAGCCCAGCTTCCAACTGCATCGCTGCAGTTGGCACAGGAACTCTTCAGCTTCCTCGGAACCCTGGACAGCTCGGCCGGATTGCGCCGGGCGGTGACCGATCCGTCCCGCGGTTCGGCTGATAAATCGGCGCTGGTCAGGCAACTGGTCCACGGAAAGTTGTCCGTGCAGGCGGAGTCCGTGGTGGACAACCTGGTGGCTTCGCGCTGGAGCGGGGCCCGCGACCTGGGCGATGCGCTCGAGACGCTGGCCGCCACGGTGGCCATTGCCGTGGCGGAGAACCGCACGGCTGCTTCCGCTTCCGGTATCGCAGGCCTGGAGCAGCTGGAGACCGATCTGTTCGTGTTCAACCGCACCGTCGGGGCCAGCCATGAGCTGCAGGCTGCGCTGGCGGAGCCGCAGGCCTCTGGATCAGCCAAGAGCGCGCTGGCACTGCGGCTGGTTCCCTCCGCAGGGGAAGAGGCCAAGCTGCTGATCAGCCAGGCCGTGCGGAATCCGCGCGGCGTCAAGGCGACCAAACTGATTGAACGTTTCGCGACCTTGGCCGCGGCGCGCCAGCAGCGCTGGATCGCAACGGTGGCCGTGAGCCGGCCGCTGACCCAGCAGCAGAGCGACCGCATGCAGGTGGGCCTGAACGCCCTTTACGGGCGCGAACTGAAGGTCAACATGAGCGTTGATCCGACGCTGATCGGCGGGGTTCGGGTCAGGGTGGGGGATGAAGTAGTGGATGCTTCGGTCATCACCCGCCTGGGTGAGCTTCGCCGCCAACTGGCCGGCTAAGCCCGGTCCGCCAGATAACTACAAGACTGAACCAGACCGCAGCTCAGCAGAGCCGAACCGGTCAAAACCAGGTCATCGGAACTTTCGATGATCACGAAATAGGAGAGCAGGGACTGCAGATGGCCGAATTGACCATCAACGCCGACGACGTCCGTAATGCGTTGAACGAGTTCGCGGCGTCCTACGAGCCTGGCAACGCCGAGCGCGTTGAGGTCGGCCGAGTGACGACGGCCGGTGACGGCATCGCCCGTGTGGAGGGTCTGCCCTCCGTCATGGCCAACGAGTTGCTTCGCTTCGAGGACGGCACGCTGGGACTGGCCCAGAACCTGGATGTACGCGAAATCGGCGTCATCGTGCTGGGGGATTTTGGCGGGATTGAAGAGGGCCAGGAGGTCCACCGCACCGGTGAGGTGCTGTCCGTCCCGGTGGGCGATGCCTTCCTGGGCCGCGTGGTTGACCCGCTGGGCGTGCCGATCGACGACCTGGGCGAAATCAAGGCCGAGACCCGTCGTGCCCTGGAGCTTCAGGCCCCGGGCGTGACGCAGCGCAAGAGCGTGCACGAGCCGATGCAGACCGGGCTGAAGGCGATCGACGCCATGATCCCGATCGGCCGCGGCCAGCGCCAGCTGATCATCGGTGACCGCCAGACCGGTAAGTCGGCCATCGCCATCGACACCATCATCAACCAGAAGGCCAACTGGGCTTCCGGTGACGTGAACAAGCAGGTCCGCTGCATCTATGTGGCGATCGGCCAGAAGGCCTCCACGATTGCCGCCATCCGGCAGACCCTGGAGGACAACGACGCGCTGGAATACACCACCATCGTCGCCTCCCCGGCCTCCGACCCGGCCGGCTTCAAGTACCTGGCCCCCTACGCCGGATCGGCCATCGGCCAGCACTGGATGTACGGCGGCAAGCACGTCCTGATCGTCTTCGATGACCTGTCCAAGCAGGCCGAGGCCTACCGCGCCGTGTCCCTGCTGCTGCGCCGCCCGCCGGGCCGCGAAGCATACCCGGGCGACGTCTTCTACCTGCACTCCCGCTTGCTGGAGCGTTGTGCCAAGCTCTCGGATGAACTCGGCGCCGGCTCCATGACCGGACTGCCGCTGATCGAGACCAAGGCGAACGACGTGTCCGCCTACATCCCGACCAACGTCATCTCCATCACCGACGGCCAGATCTTCCTGCAGTCGGACCTCTTCAACGCCAACCAGCGCCCCGCCGTCGACGTCGGAGTCTCCGTCTCCCGCGTCGGTGGTGCGGCCCAGGTGAAGTCGATGAAGAAGGTTTCCGGTACCTTGAAGCTGGACCTGGCCCAGTACCGCGACATGCAGGCCTTCGCGATGTTCGCCTCCGACCTGGACGCGGCCTCCCGCCAGCAGCTGACCCGCGGAGCGCGCCTGATGGAACTGCTCAAGCAGGGCCAGTACTCCCCGTTCCCGGTGGAGGACCAGGTCGTTTCCATCTGGGCCGGCACCAACGGCTACCTGGACGACGTTCCGGTGGAGGACATCGGCCGCTTCGAGGCCGAGTTCCTGGAGCACCTGCGGCACAGCTCCACGGTGCTGACCACGCTGGCACAGACCAACGTGCTCGACGACGACACCGTCGCAGCCCTGAAGACCTCGATTGTGGACTTCAAGAAAGGCTTCTTCGGCGAGGGCGATGACCGGATGGTCGCAGCCGGCCGCGAAGAGCACGATGCACTGGCCGACTCCGAGGTCGACCAGGAAAAAATCGTCAAGCAGAAGCGCTAGTTCCGTTGGTTGAGCCTGACGAAACCGTAAACCGGTTTAGCCAGGCTCAACCACCGGGATCCTAGGAAAGGACAAGTATGGGAGCCCAGATCCGGGTCTACCGCCAGAAGATTGCCTCGACGACGTCGATGCGCAAGATCTTCAAGGCGATGGAACTGATCGCCACCTCGCGCATCGGCAAGGCGCGGGCGCGGGTGGCAGCATCGCTGCCGTACGCGAACGCCATTACCCGCGCCGTTTCCGCTGTGGCGTCGCAGACGGAAATCGACCACCCGCTGACAACCGAGCCCGAGCAGATCCGCCGCGCCGCCGTCGTCATCCTCACCGCCGACCGCGGACTGGCCGGCTCGTACTCCGCCGGCGTGCTCAAGCAGGCAGAGGCCCTCGCGGAACTGCTGCACGAAGAGGGCAAGGACGTGAAGTACTTCCTGGTGGGCCGCAAGGCGCAGGCGTACTTCGAATTCCGCGGCCGCAGCTACGAACGCGTCTGGACCGGCGGCACGGACGCCCCGGAGTTCAGCACCGCGCAGGAAATCAGCGCAGTCGTCCTGGAGGAGTTCGCCACGGACTTCGAAAAGGGCGGTGTGGACGAGATCCACGTGGTCTCCACACGCTTCCAATCGATGGTGGTCCAGGTACCAACCGTGGTACGGCTGCTGCCGCTGGAGGTTGTCGAGGAACAGGCCGCCGCCGAGGACCTGCTGCCGCTGTACGAATTCGAACCGGAGACCGAGCAGGTGCTCAATGCACTGCTACCGCGCTACATCGAGGCGCGGATCTTCGGCGCCCTGCTGCAGGCCGCGGCCAGCGAACTGGCGGCACGCCAGCGGGCGATGAAGTCCGCCGGGGACAACGCCAGCGACCTGATCAAGAAGTACACCCGGCTGCGCAACACCGCGCGCCAGGCCGAGATCACCCAGGAACTGTCCGAGATTGTCGCCGGTGCGGATGCGCTGAGCGCGTCCTAGGGCGACCGGGCCGTGCTGCTCCCCAAGGGGAATCGGCTGCAGTTCCAAACCAGCTAGACTTATACCCACGCCATCTACTGATTGAAGCGAGAGAGATGACTGCCACCATCACTGAGCAGGTAGCCGCCAAGGCGGGTGCCAATGGGCGGATTGCCCGCGTTATTGGCCCCGTTGTCGACGTCGAATTCCCGGCTGACGCCATTCCGGCGATCTACAACGCCCTGACCACGGAGATCACCCTCGCCGGTGAGACCCGGACCATCACCTTTGAAACCGCACTGCACCTGGGCGACAACCTGATCCGCGCCATCTCGCTGCAGGCCACCGACGGCCTGGTCCGCGGCACCACGGTGGTGGACACCGGTGCTCCGATTTCCGTTCCCGTCGGGGACGTCGTCAAGGGCCACATCTTCAACGTCCTGGGCAAGCCCCTGGACGTTGCCGAGTCCGAGCTGGACATCACCGAGCGCTGGCCGATCCACCGCAAGGCCCCCGCGTTCGCGACCCTTGAGGGCTCCACCGAGATGCTGGAGACCGGCATTAAGGTCATCGACCTGCTGACCCCCTACATCAAGGGCGGAAAGATCGGCCTGTTCGGCGGCGCCGGCGTGGGCAAGACGGTGCTGATCCAGGAAATGATCACCCGCGTGGCCCGCAACTTCGGCGGTACCTCCGTGTTCGCCGGCGTGGGGGAGCGCACCCGTGAGGGCAACGACCTCTGGGTGGAAATGGAAGAAGCCAACGTGCTCAAGGACACCGCCCTGGTGTTCGGCCAGATGGATGAGCCGCCGGGAACGCGTCTGCGAGTGGCGCTGTCCGCGCTGACCATGGCGGAGTACTTCCGCGATGTGCAGAACCAGGACGTGCTGCTGTTCATCGACAACATCTTCCGCTTCACGCAGGCTGGCTCCGAGGTTTCCACGCTGCTGGGCCGGATGCCTTCGGCAGTGGGCTACCAGCCCAACCTGGCCGACGAGATGGGCCTGCTGCAGGAGCGCATCACCTCCACCAAGGGCCACTCCATCACCTCGATGCAGGCCATCTACGTGCCGGCCGATGACTACACCGACCCGGCCCCGGCCACCACGTTCGCGCACCTGGATGCCACCACCGAACTGTCCCGTGAGATTGCCTCCCGCGGCCTGTACCCGGCCGTGGATCCGCTGACCTCCACGTCGCGCATCCTGGACCCGCAGTACATCGGCAAGGACCACTACAACACCGCGGTCCGGGTGAAGCAGATCCTGCAGAAGAACAAGGAACTCCAGGACATCATCGCCATCCTGGGCGTCGATGAACTCTCCGAAGAGGACAAGATTGTGGTGGCCCGTGCCCGCCGCATCCAGCAGTTCCTCTCGCAGAACACCTACACGGCCAAGCAGTTCACCGGCGTCGAGGGTTCCACGGTCTCCATCAAGGAGACCATCGAGGGCTTCACCGCCATCTGCGACGGCGACGTGGACCACATTGCCGAGCAGGCGTTCTTCAACGTCGGCGGAATGGAAGACGTCGAGCGCCAGTGGGCCAAGATCCAAGAGTCAACCGGATCGACCAAGTAAGATGGCCGAACTCGAGGTAGAAATCGTCGCGGCGGACCACTTCGTGTGGTCCGGCGCGGCTAGGATGGTCAAGGCGCGCACCAGCGACGGCGAGATCGGCATCCTGCCCGGCCACTCACCCGTGCTGGCCATCCTGGCCGCGGGGGAAATGGCCATCGAGCCAGTCGGAAGCGAGCGGTTCACCGTGGAGGTCGATGGCGGGTTCTTCTCCGTCGACAGCGACCGCGTGGTGATCGTCGCTGACAACGCCCAACTGGAAAGCGCTGCAGGCTCAGCCAACGCTGGGATCCGATAGCTCCGGCGTTGATGAACGATCCTGGTACCGCGTTCATCGTTATAGCAGCGCTGTTTCTGTTATGTGTATTTACCCTGTGCCTCTTCGGGGTGCGCCGCTTCCAGCTGCGAACCGCCTTGGGCACGGTCGACGCCTCCATTTGCTCACCGGGTGGCCGGTGGCAGATGGGGGTTTGTCGTTATCAGGACGCGGATCTGGAGTGGTTCCGCCTCCTCTCGCTCAGCCCCGTCCCGGTCCACCGGTTCCGCCGCCATTCGCTGGAACTGGTGGGCCGTCGTCGTCCCACCGAGTCGGAGCGGACCAAGGTCCAGCCCGACGTCGTCATTGTCACCTTGCGCTACGAGGGCGACGAAATCCTAATGGCGATGAAATTCGACGCCTACGCCGGACTTTCCTCGTGGCTGGAAGCCGGTCCTGTTATCGGAATAGGAACCTGGCGCTAGCCGGTCGTGTGGATTCCTTGACCGACATCAGTCTGGTGAGCGGGGCAGTGCCCGCGGTGGCATGGCTGCTGGGCCTGTCCGGTGCTGCCTACCTGCTGGCCCGGCGCGGGCGGCGCTGGCCGCTGACCGTCCTCGTGGCTGCGGCCGCGGCCGTGCTGCTGACCGCGCTGGCCGAATGGCTGCTGGTCGACGTGTTTTCCGTGTTTCCCGAGGAGCTGCCGGCCGAGGTCCTGCTCTGGTGGGCCGCTTCGCTGGCCGGCGTGGGCCTGGCCGTAGCGACCTTCCTGCGTTTCGCGGCCTGCCGCCCCGCCAGCCGACGACGGCGGGTGCTGGCCCCGGTGGCGATGCTGGGCGTGCTGCTGCTCGCCGTGGTCCAGATCAATCTCTATTTCAGCATCAATCCCACGCTGGGTGACCTGCTCGGGACCACCGTGGCCGGAATCCCGACCCTGGAGTCGAAGTACACGCGGGCGGCGGACGCGGCGTCGGCCAGCGCAGTAACGCCGGCCGAGGTGCCGGGGCATCTGGCTGCGGACAAGGCAGTAGCGGGGCAGTGGCGGCCGCCCGCCGATCTGCCCGCGCACGGCCTGCTCCGCCAGGCCGTTGTGCCCGGGACCGTTTCCGGCTTCGTCGCCCGCAATGCCTACATCTACCTGCCGCCGGCATACCTGGTCCCGGGCCATCCGCCGCTGCCGGTTCTGGTGCTCTTTCCGGGCCAGCCCGGGGCGCCCAGCGACTGGCTGACCGGCGGGCAGCTGGCCAGCACCCTGGACAGCTACGCCGCCGCCCACAGCGGACTGGCTCCCGTCACCGTCGTCGTGGACCCCCTCGGATCCCAGGATGCCAACACGTTGTGCATGGACAGCACCATCGCCCGGGCGGACACCTACCTGTCCGTGGATGTTCCGCAGTGGATCAGCACAACCCTGGACGTACAACCGGGCGCAGACCGCTGGGCCGTCGGCGGTTTCTCCTTCGGCGCCACCTGCGCCCTGCAACTGGCGGCCCGGCACCCGGACGTGTTCCCGAATGTCATCGCTTTCGCCGCCGAACGGGAGCCGGCCTTGGCCAAGGACCGGTCCAAGACCATCCAGGAGGCCTTCGGCGGGAATGCGGAAGCCTTCGACTCCCGTACGCCGCTGGTGATCCTGGCCAGCACCAGATTTGTGCACAGCAGCGCGTACTTCAGCGCCGGTGCCGACGATACCGCCTTTGTGGCCGACATGTCCGAGCTGTCGGCCGCGGCCAGGGGCGCCGGCTTCCGGGTGGAAACCTCAACCGTGCCCGGCATCGGCCATTCCTGGGCCGTTCCGGTCAGGAAGATGGACGAGGCATTGGGCTTTCTGGCCCCCGGGCTGGGGCTGACGCGATGACCGCCACCAGCACCAAGGCGGGAGGGCCGGAAGGGTTTCCTGTCCGCGGGCATGGCAAAGAGGCCCTTCCGGGCCGCCTCCCGACGGTACTCCGGCACGCCGGCCGGCTGGCACGGCGCGCCCCGTTCACCGTGCTGGTGCTGGTGCTGCTGTGGAGCCTGGCAGCGGCAACCGGCAGCTTCGTTGCGGGCCCCCATCTGGGCCAGCTGGACGCGGTCAGCGGACGGCTGGACCACCTGGTCCAGGGCCGCTGGTGGACCCTTTTCAGCTCACTGTTCTTCGGCACCAACCCCGGGGCCTATTTCCTCTCAACCGTGCTGATTATCGCCCTGGTGGGCCTGCTGGAGATCCGCGCTGGCACCGTGCGCACCATGCTGGTCTTTTTCGGCGGCCAGCTGGCGGCCGTGACCGTCTTCGCCCTGGTGACCCAGCTGGCCCGCTACGGCGGGGACGGTTGGCTGGGGCCCATGGTCGATGCCGTGCAGCTGGGTCCCTACCCGGCGGTGGCAGCCTGCGGGACGCTTGCAGCATCTTTTGCAGGCGCGCTCTGGCGGCGCCGGCTGCGGATCGGGATCTTCGCCGTCGCCACTATGTTGGTGCTGTACATTGGCCACGCGGAAACCATCCTCACCCTCATCGGCGCGCTGGCGGGACTGCTGTTCGGCTGGTGGGCCCGGGGCAGCAGCACGGACGTCATGCTGCACCGCTCCACGGCACGGGAAACGCGGACCATCCTGGCCGTCGTCGTCGTTGTTTTTGCGGTCGGACCGCTGCTTACCGCCTTTGCCCACAGTCCCTCCGGCCCGCTGGCCATCCTGCGCGAGATTGTGCTCAACCCGGTCCCCACCATCAACGAACTGCAGAGCCGCTGCGGCGGCAGCGTGGACGCTGTCTGCCTCCAGCTGGCCCAGAACGACGGCGGCCTGGGCGCCACGCTGACGCTGGGACTGGCGGTGGTGCCGGCGCTGCTGCTGCTGGTGTGCGCCGAGGGGCTCAGACGTGGCCGGATCCTGGCCGTCTGGATCACCATTGGCGTCCAGCTGGCCGTCGTCGGGATCTCCGTTACTTACCTCACGCTGTTCGCGCGGATCCCCAACCACCCGCTGCGCCCGCACACCGCGGTGCTCGGCTCGGGCTTTGCGCACCTGCTCCCGGTGGCCGTTACCCCGCTGGTCATTGCGCTGGCCCTGTTCCTGTACCGTCGCCGCTTCACTGTGGCCACCGAGCATGCGGCGGCCCGCCGACTGGGACTGTTGGTGGCGGCTACCTGGCTGCTGCTGGCGGGGGCGTATACCGTGGTCTGGCTGTGGCATGGCGGCCCGGTCCGCAGGAGCGGCGGGGTGGGCGCGCTGCTGGCCGAGCTGGCCCGGCAATACCTGCCGCTGCCGGTGCCGGGGACCATGGCCGCAGCGGTAGCCGGCCGGAGCGGTGTGGAGGTCCTCCTGTTCAACTTCTGCGGCCCGGTGTTCTGGCTGGTGGTGCTGCTGGGCGTGCTCTGGGTGTTCCTGGTCCGCGACAAGGGCCGGCTGCAGGTGGAAGGCGGCGCCGAGCGGGCCCGCGCGCTGGTCCGCCGCGGCGGGGATTCACTGTCCTGGATGGCTTTGTGGGTCAACAACCACTACTGGTTCGCGCCCGGAGGGCAGGCCGCGGTGGCCTATCAGGTGCACGGGAACGTGGCCGTCACGGTGGCCGGACCGATCGGCGATCCGGGGGAGCGCGCGGCGGCGGCGGAAGGGTTCCTGTCGTTCTGCGCCCACCGCGCCCTGACCCCATGCTTCTATTCGGTCACCGACGAGCTGTGGCCACTGCTACGCGCGCGGGGCTTCAGCCGGGTGTCGGTGGCGCAGGAAACCAGGCTGCGGATCCGGGAGCTGGCATTCACCGGCAAGGAATGGCAGAACGTGCGCACGGCGCTGAACAAGGCACGCAAACTGGGCATCACGGCCCAGTGGTACCGCTACCGCGAGATGCCCGCGCACCTGCGCCTGCAACTCAACGAGGTCTCCGAGGAGTGGGCGGCGCGCAAACAGGTCCCGGAGATGGGTTTCACACTCGGTGGCCTGGACGAGCTGATGGATCCCAATGTGCTCTGCTGCCTGGCGCTGGACGGCGAGGGCAGGGTCCACGGGGTTACCAGTTGGCTGCCGGTGTACCGGGACGGCAGGGTGGTCAGCTGGACGCTGGACTTCATGAGGCGGCGGATGGACGGATTCGCCGGGGCGATGGAATTCCTGATCGCCTCCGCGGTGCAGGACTTCCGCAGCAGCGTTGATGTTATATCCCTCTCCGGATCCCCGCTGGCGCCTGACCCGAACGAAGACGCCCCGGACCTGCAGTTGCAGGATGCTGCGCTGGCAGGACTGCTGAACATGGTGGGCAAGGCCCTGGAGCCGGTGTACGGATTCCGTTCGCTGGCACATTTCAAATCCCGGTTCCAGCCCGAATACCGGACGCTGTACATGATGTATCCGGATCCGCTGACGCTGCCCTCGATTGGCCGGGCGCTGTCCCAGGCCTACCTGCCGGGGCTGTCGGTGCGCCAGACTGCCCGGCTGCTGCGCGG